>NZ_JAKUHC010000007.1:0-251346 GCF_022664295.1 Bacillus cereus group sp. BfR-BA-01311 | reverse complement strand
TAGTAAGATCCCTGAAAGATGATCAGGTTGATAGGTTCGAGGTGGAAGCATGGTGACATGTGGAGCTGACGAATACTAATAGATCGAGGACTTAACCATATAATATGTAGCAAATGTTATCTAGTTTTGAAAGAATATAAAAAACTTGTTGACTTTCGAGGTCAAATGAGTTAAAATGATTCTTGTCTTAAATGAATACAGTCTGGTAATGATGGCAGAGAGGTCACACCCGTTCCCATACCGAACACGGAAGTTAAGCTCTCTAGCGCCGATGGTAGTTGGGACCTTGTCCCTGTGAGAGTAGGACGTTGCCAGGCAAAATGGAGGATTAGCTCAGCTGGGAGAGCACCTGCCTTACAAGCAGGGGGTCGGCGGTTCGATCCCGTCATCCTCCACCATATATGTCGGAGGGGTAGCGAAGTGGCTAAACGCGGCGGACTGTAAATCCGCTCCTTCGGGTTCGGCAGTTCGAATCTGCCCCCCTCCACCATTCTTAATTAATGGGCTATAGCCAAGCGGTAAGGCAACGGACTTTGACTCCGTCATGCGCTGGTTCGAATCCAGCTAGCCCAGCCATTAAGAGCCATTAGCTCAGTTGGTAGAGCATCTGACTTTTAATCAGAGGGTCGAAGGTTCGAGTCCTTCATGGCTCACCATTTTAATGAAATATGCGGGTGTGGCGGAATTGGCAGACGCACTAGACTTAGGATCTAGCGCCTTTGGCGTGGGGGTTCGACTCCCTTCACCCGCACTTTTAATAAAATAACTCATACATGTCTTGCGGAAGTAGTTCAGTGGTAGAATACAACCTTGCCAAGGTTGGGGTCGCGGGTTCGAATCCCGTCTTCCGCTCCAATTTTCAATATGACATGCCGGGGTGGCGGAACAGGCAGACGCACAGGACTTAAAATCCTGCGGTGGGTGACCACCGTGCGGGTTCGACCCCCGCCCTCGGCACCATATGCGCCCGTAGCTCAATTGGATAGAGCGTTTGACTACGGATCAAGAGGTTAGGGGTTCGACTCCTCTCGGGCGCGCTTTTATTAACGGGAAGTGGCTCAGCTTGGTAGAGCACCTGGTTTGGGACCAGGGGGTCGCAGGTTCAAATCCTGTCTTCCCGATATTCCCAAAAAACATGGGGCCTTAGCTCAGCTGGGAGAGCGCCTGCCTTGCACGCAGGAGGTCAGCGGTTCGATCCCGCTAGGCTCCACTTTATTTAATATATGTCTCGGAGGTATACCCAAGTTCGGCTGAAGGGATCGGTCTTGAAAACCGACAGGCGGTGAGAATCGCGCGGGGGTTCGAATCCCTCTACCTCCTCCATTTTTTCTTTAATGGCTTAGACATATAATAATAAAATATTTATTTTTTCCTTCATGGAGGTATACCCAAGTTCGGCTGAAGGGATCGGTCTTGAAAACCGACAGGCGGCGAGAGTCGCGCGGGGGTTCGAATCCCTCTACCTCCTCCATTTTTAAAACTTTATATTGTCGCGGGGTGGAGCAGCACGGTAGCTCGTCGGGCTCATAACCCGAAGGTCGCAGGTTCAAATCCTGTCCCCGCAACCAAATGGTCCCGTGGTGTAGTGGTTAACATGCCTGCCTGTCACGCAGGAGATCGCCGGTTCGACCCCGGTCGGGACCGCCATTTATGTTGGCTCGGTAGCTCAGTCGGTAGAGCAGAGGACTGAAAATCCTCGTGTCGGCGGTTCGATTCCGTCCCGAGCCACCATTTTTTTATGCCGGCTTAGCTCAATTGGTAGAGCAACTGACTTGTAATCAGTAGGTTGGGGGTTCAAGTCCTCTAGCCGGCATCATTTAGGGGCATAGTTTAAAGGTAGAACTGAGGTCTCCAAAACCTCCAGTGTGGGTTCGATTCCTACTGCCCCTGTAAAGTATATGGGCCTATAGCTCAGCTGGTTAGAGCGCACGCCTGATAAGCGTGAGGTCGATGGTTCGAGTCCATTTAGGCCCACCATATATTATTCCGCAGTAGCTCAGTGGTAGAGCTATCGGCTGTTAACCGATCGGTCGTAGGTTCGAGTCCTACCTGCGGAGCCATGGCCCGTTGGTCAAGTGGTTAAGACACCGCCCTTTCACGGCGGTAACACGGGTTCGAATCCCGTACGGGTCATACAAAAAAGAGTCAGCATTATGCTGGCTCTTTTTTATTTTGTTAATCCTTTTTATTACGTTACTTTCCAGAAATAAATAAAGGAATTTTGGAAAAGCTATGGTATGTATAAAAAGGAGGAAATCATAATGACACGAGTGAGAGACTTAATGAGTACCCATATTGTACATTGTACACCGCTAGACAATGTATATGAGGCAGCTGTAAAAATGAAGGAAGAATCGATTGGATTAATTCCTGTTGTTGAAAATGAGCAAGTTGTTGGGCTTGTTACTGATCGTGATTTAGTCGTTCGAGGGATTGCTGAAAAACATCCTGGATCTAATAAGATTACAAATGTAATGACAACAAATATTATCTCAGTTTCTCCAAATGATTCTATTGAAAAAGCTACAGAGCTAATGGCACAGCATCAAATTAGACGATTACCAGTAGTTGATAGTGGTCAACTTATTGGCATGTTAGCACTAGGAGATTTAGCTATAAGGGAATCAGCAGATGATCAAGCTGGATTTGCCTTGAGCGAAATCTCAGAGCGTACAGAGTAAATTGAAACTTTCATTAACCGAGAGTTTAATGGTCACTCATAAAGAGCTAAATTATATATAAATTTCAGATACATTATTCTAGTATATATGGATTAAACTAATATGTTAGCGTGATGTATCTGAGACATTATATAATAAGTATGTGGTTAATAATTTCGACATTTTTTTAAAATTTGTTATTCTTAATTTTTAATAAGAGAAAAGATGATATACTGATAGATATAAGTATTATGAGAGATTTTGAATATAACAATATTAATTTTTAGTGGTGCGATAATAAATTAATATTTCCTACATAGATGAAAAGGGAAGGGGAATTATATGAAGGCTGTACAGGGCGATCCAAATTGGAATTTGGTTACAGATACATATATAGAACCAAATAATTTCGCTGAATTATTTTCTTTGCTTGTACCTTGTCACCCAAAAGGTGAGGGGAAAGAACGAACTATATTAGTATGGAAAGAGAAAGAATTTTATAAAGAAGAAAATTTAGCGGCATTTATCGTATATGGCATGAATAAAGCAAAGAAATTACCGCAGTTTCATAAAGATGAAATTCCAACTTTAGTGCGTATTCTTCGCTTATGCCAAGAGATTGGTTGGTATGAAGAGGCAAATGATTTTATGATAGCGCAAGGATTAGCTGAGTTTGTTCATACTTCATTGGAATATGAAACATGGGATCTTTTGACGCAATCAGTTGCTTTAAATTATTTAATTATTAAATATCGTATAGGTGAATTGACAGATAGGGATATTGAAATTTGGGATAGAGTTAAATTTAATGAGAAGTGTATAACCGATTGTAAACATTTATTATCTCATAAAGAAGTATTGGAATTTACATTCTTTTATATGTGCAAGAGAGCGAAATCATTATCAAAAGAGCAATTAAATAGTGATATGATGAGTTTAGCAATGTATTGTAATACTTTTGTATATGATTTGTATACACATGATTTATTACGGAAATATCGTAAGTGTACAGATTTCCTATCATATTATGGACCTAGTCAGGCAGTTTTAGCATGTCAAAGAGCTGTATTATCTCAAATTTCCGATCGCTTAGACCCATTAAAGACAACGCATGTAGATGATTATTTATATGTGATGAAAGAAATGATGGAGCATATGACGATAGGAGTAATGGATCGATATGGTCATTTTATTGGAAAGCTACTATCTTATGTGCCATTTTTCGAAATGATACAAGTTCCACAGCATGCATATTATTGTGAAGAATTACTGTATATTTGTAAGGGCATTGAATATAAAGAAGAAACACTACGCAATTATATATTTATACAATTACATGATTGTTTACCATCATTTTTTAGGCTATTTCTTAAAAATAAGCGTTACGCAACGATTCATGATATTCTTTTCTATTGGTGCGATGACGAACAACGAATGAGCTTAGAGAAAAAATATAATCTGAGCTTTATTTATGAAAAATATGCTTGTGGATAAACAATATTTTTGATATGAAAAATTAATATAAATTAAAAAGGATCTCCAGTTTATGTGAGATCCTTTTTTGTTAGTAAAACAAGGAGAAAGTGATTAAGACAAGAAACAACATTCCATATAGGAGAAGTTGTGCAGTATAACTTCCTTGTATACCAAAAAAAGTATTGGCTTTCTTATACAAATTCAATATGTATTTTATTGGAGTATCTTTGAAAGATTGGTACACAGTGTCTCCTCTTTCTAAGCTTCTTGTTTTTGTTTTTGGTTATAAGGGACATTAATATATCTAGCTACAAATAATAAAACAGCCATAAAGAATACTGGAAATACAGTAGATAAATAAAAGCCATTACTAATTATATTTGTTATGAGAGCACTCAAAAGAAAAATAGCATTATAAATATGGGCAATTTTTTGTTTTAGTTGCACTTGAAATGATTCCATCATAATTTCTAATGCAACAAAAGCAATAATAATAGATAAAAATACAATGTTTGTATTGTAAATGATTAAACAACAGATTAAACCTAAAAAGGCTACGTATTCAATTATAAGAGGTATATTGCGTGGCATACAATTTACCTAACTAAATATGGCAGTGGATTTACTGCATTTGTTTTTTCAAAATTCCATTCTCCATTATGTAATTCAAAATGAAGATGTTGCCCGTATGAATGACCTGTGTTTCCCATATGACCTATTAATTGTCCAGTTTGTACTTGATCACCAGCTTGTACAGTGCGATCCTTCATATGAGCATAAACAGTTGTATATAATTTCCCATTGATTTGATGCGCAATGAAAACAACATTGCCATAGCTAGCTGAATAATAAGATTTCACAACTTTACCTGCAGCAGCAGCTTGGATAGAGACGTTTCCTGGAGCGGCAATATCTATACCATAATGCATTTGTTCCCAGCGTATATCAAAGGTTGAGCTAATTCTTCCTTGAGCGGGGAATTTGAAAGCAGCTGGAATTGATGAAGGCTGATCTGTTTTAGCTTGTGGTTGATTTTGTACTACATAGTGTTTTGCTACATATCCGTATCCTGTGCCAAAACGAATTTTATACCAAGTACCTACAGTTTCTACTACTTGTACTTGAGTACCGTTTTGTAATGAACCGAGTAGAGCGCTACTTGTACTAGCGGTGCTACGTACATTTAGATTAGGTGTTGCAACAGTATATTTTGTATTATTTTGAACGGTGATTCCTTTTACTAAGGGTTGTGAACCATTAGAGATGAATGCTTTTTGTACGTAACCTGTTTGGCCATTATGTGATATTTTATACCATTCGCCTTGATCTTCTTGAACGGTAATAAACTTACCATTTGGTAATACATCTAAAATGGAAGATTCTAAATTAGGTTCAGAGCGAACGTTTAATGCATTAGCATTAACGATGTATTGATCATTAGATTGAAGTTTGTTTTTTAGTAAAATAGCATCTTTTTGTACATAACCTACTTTATTATGAACAGATACTTTATACCAACCATTAGTTGTTTCAATGATGTTCACTTTTGTATTAAAGCGAATTGTATCAATTGATGTGCTTTTTACGTTATCTTCTGTATGTAATGCTACTTGATCGACTTTGACATACCCAGTTTTAATATTAGATAATTGTTCAGCGTTTGCTTTTTGTACATTTGTTTCACCCATAGAAGGAAGTAAAGAAGCAATCGCTACAGTAGTTGCTGTTAAAGCAGTAGCTTTCATATTCATGGAATAGAGACCTCCTCTAGTTGTATAGTTGTAATTTTATTATAGTATAAAGATATAATATAGTGGGGGTATTCACATAAATGTAATATGAAATCAATATAAAAATAAATTTTTTGAGGATAATGATTCCTTTTTATACAATTAATTGGGGTTTTATTTTCTAAAATAGAATGTATGTATTGTATAATTTTGATATTATGTTGATAATTAAGAAAATTAAAAAAGTTGATGATGTCTTATTAGGGTGTTATACTGACAGTGATAATTTTATAGTTTGCTAGGAGAGCTGGTGTTGTCAGCTGAGAGTAGGCCGTAAGCCTTTGATCCTTTTTATTACCTGATCTAGATTATGCTAGCGTAGGGAAGCAATTCGGACACTAACAATGAGTCCCCGTTTCTTTGCGTATAGAAACGGGGCTTTTTTATTTGAAAATTTCATATTGAAACCACTAGGGGTGCTTGACTTGCTGAGAGAGGAATAATCCTTAACCCTTACAACACCTGATCTAGGTAATACTAGCGAAGGGAAGTGGAACATCGAATAAATGTATAACTTTATTTGCTGTAACCACTTCTTATATATAGAAGTGGTTTTTTATTTAGATACATATATTGAAAGGGGATAGAGAAATGAAATTTTGCGATAGATTATTAGAAACTGTGCAACCGGTTTGGGAGATGAGTCATAATCATCCGTTTGTAGTGGGTATGGGAGATGGCACGTTAGAAAAAGATAAATTCCAGTATTATATTATTCAAGATTATTTATATCTGCTAGATTATGCAAAGTTATATGCGATTGGTGTTGTAAAAGCAACGAATCCACAAGTAATGGGAAAGTTCGCTGAACAAATTGATGGAATATTAAATGGCGAAATGACAATCCATAAACAATATGCAAAAAGACTTGGAATTTCTATAGAGGAGATAGAGTCTGCGAAACCATCTGCTAAAAATTTAGCTTATACAAATTACATGATGTCTGTATCTCAAAATGGCACACTTGCGGAATTAATAGCAGCGCTTCTTCCATGTATGTGGAGCTATTGGGAAATTGGAAAGCGTTTAAATGATATTCCTGGAGCGAGAGATCATGAGTTTTTTGGTGAGTGGATTCAAGGATATAGTTCGGAAGAATACGGTAATCTTTGTATTTGGTTAATAGATTTATTAAATGAAATGGCAGTTGGAAAGTCTGAGAAAGAACTAGAAAGATTAGAGGAGATCTTCTTATATTCCAGTCGATTTGAATATTTATTCTGGGATATGTCCTATCGTAAGGAGATGTGGGGATTTGAGGAGCAAGAACATACTACAGTTTCATAATGTTTCTTTTCATTACGATGAGAAACCAATCATCCATGAATTAAATGCTTCTATACATGAGAAAGAGTTTGTCAGTATTATCGGACCGAGTGGATGTGGAAAAAGTACTTTATTTCGCCTTATTACAGGTCTAGAAAAGGTAAGTACTGGACAGATAGAACTGACAGAAACAAAGAACCATCCTGTAGGATATATGCCGCAAAAAGATATGCTTTTGCCGTGGAGAACAATTATTGAGAATGCTGCCCTGCCGCTAGAGTGCCAAGGTGTACAGAAGAAAGAAGCAGAAGTAAAGGCAAAGGAACTGTTACATAAATTTGGTTTGCAAGGGTATGAGAAAAAATATCCGAAAGATTTATCTGGTGGTATGAGACAACGTGTATCTTTTATTCGAACTTTATTAACAGGCGGGGAGATATTGCTGTTAGATGAACCGTTTAGTGCGTTGGATGCTTTAACGAAGGCCTCTTTGCAAGAATGGTTGTTTGAACAATGGCAAGAGTGGGAAAAAACAATTTTATTCATTACTCATGATGTTGAAGAAGCGTTATTTCTTTCAAACAGAGTTTTAGTAGTGGAACAGCAGCCGATAACGACTTTGACTGAGCGGACTGTACCGCTTGATCATAACAGAACACGAAAAGATTTATATAAACCGGAAGTATTAGCGCTGAAAGGTGAGCTTCTTAGTATGTTACAAAGGCAGGTACTTGTGTGATGAACCGATTGAAAGAATTAGTTCCTGCTATTACACTTTCTAGTATTTTACTAGCTGTGTGGGAAATAGGAGCAAGAATTGTAGATGAGATGTACATTTTACCGTCACCGTCTGCGATTGTAATGAAGATATGGAAACTAAAAGACATATTATTTACAGTTCATTTACCTGCAACGTTATACGTCGTTTTAATAGGTGTTGTTATCTCTATCGTATTAGGTGTAGGGCTAGCGATGTTAATGAATGCGAGTACATGGATGGAAAGAGCATTTTATCCATTATTAGTTGCTTCACAAACGATTCCGATTACTGCGCTTGCTCCGCTATTTGTTTTATGGTTTGGATATACAATTTGGAGTAAGGTTGTTGTCACAGTTTTAATTACGTTTTTCCCAATTGCGGTCAATACGTATGATGGACTTCGTAGTACGAAAAAAGAATGGGAGGAGCTCTTAGTTACATATGGAGCAACAAAAAGAGATATTTTTCTTAAATTAAAGTTGCCGTCTGCTCTTCCTTATTTTTTCTCAGCTTTAAAAATTGCAGTTCCGCTTAGTGTTATCGGAGCAGCAATTGGAGAATGGCTCGGTGCACAAGCTGGGCTTGGATATTTCAGTAAGAGAATGATGACGCAGTTAGATGGAGCTGGCGTATTTGCACCTATTGTATTGTTATCATTATTAGCTATTTTCTTCGTCGTAATTATTTCCATATTAGAAAAGAAATTCATTAGTTGGAGGAAGCATTCATGAAATTTTTAAAGCGCATCTTTGTGTTTACATTATTAATTGCAATAATTGCAGGATGTTCGAGTAATTCAGCATCAGACAAAAGTAAAAAAGAGAAAGAAATAACAGTCATGTTAGATTGGTATCCAAATGCGGTACATAGCTTTATCTATGCAGCAATTGAAAAAGGATACTTTAAAGAAGAAGGTGTAAAGGTAAATATTAAATTCCCTTCTAATCCGACTGATCCATTAACGCTAGCAGCAGCAGGGAAGGTGACAGTTGGCTTGTATTATCAGCCAGATGTTGTTATGGCGAGAGCGAATGAGCAAATTCCAGTGAAATCAATTGGGGCTGTCGTACGTTCACCATTAAATCATGTTGTATCACTGAAATCAGCGGGCATTCAATCACCGAAAGATTTAGAAGGAAAAACAGTAGGATACTCTGGAACACCATTAAGTGAGATGTATTTAAAAACGATGGTAAAAGAAGCTGGTGGTAATCCTGATACAGTGAAAGTAGTAGATGTTGGCTTTGATTTAGTACCAGCATTAATTACGAAGAAAGTAGATGCGGTAACAGGGGCATACATTAACCATGAAGTACCTGTTATGCGTCATGAAGGCCATGAACCAGCGTACTTTAATCCAGCTGATTACGGAGTACCAAACTATCATGAGCTTGTGTTTGTAACAGGTGATAAAACGTTGAAAAAAGATAAAGAGGCGTTGCAAGCTTTCTTACGTGGTACGAAAAAAGGCTATGATTTCATGAAGAAAAACCCAGATGAAGCATTGAATATTTTATTAAATCATCAAGAAAAAGAAAACTTCCCACTTGTGCCAGAAGTTGAAAAGGAAAGTATGAAAATTTTATTAGAGAAGATGGAAACGAAAGATGAGCCATTCTTATCAGATTCAAAAGAATCTTGGGAGAAACAAAATAAGTGGCTGAAGGACAAAGGAATGACGAAAGAAACCGTCCCAGCCGATGAATTATTCGAAAATATTTTAAAGTAGGCGAATGAATATGAAAAATGAGCTCCACGTAATCTCAAATGGCCATATGCCATTCGAAGAGTTAGTGAATGTAGCGATGCAAATTGAGAGTGAGATTGATTATTTGCATATTCGTGAGCGTGAGAAGAGTACGAAGGAATTATATGAAGGTGTGGAAAGTCTATTAATGGAGGGCTTTCCAGCTTCTAAAATTGTCATAAACGATCGAATTGATATTGCAATTTTATTAAATATTCCTCGTGTTCAACTAGGATATCGAAGTACAGATGTAAAGTCAGTGAAAGAAAAGTTTTCGTATTTGCATGTCGGTTATTCTGTGCATTCGCTAGATGAAGCAATAGTAGCTTTTAAAAATGGAGCGGATTCACTCGTTTATGGCCATGTATTTCCGACAGATTGTAAAAAAGGTGTGCCAGCGAGAGGGCTTGAAGAAATTTCAGACATTGCAAGGTGTTTATCTATACCGATTACAGCAATTGGAGGAATTACCCCAGAAAACACAGTGGATGTTCTTACTAACGGTGTAAGCGGTATAGCAGTTATGTCTGGAATTGTAAGTAGTAGTAACCCGTATAGCAAAGCGAAATCTTATAAGGAATCAATAAGAAAGTGGGCGGAAAAACATGTGTGAGAAGTATGATGTAGCGATTATTGGTGGTGGTGTAATTGGTAGTTCAGTTGCACATTTTCTAGCAGAAAGAGGACATAAAGTAGCGATTGTGGAGAAGCAAAGTATTGCATCGGAAGCTTCAAAAGCAGCTGCTGGTTTACTTGGTGTTCAGGCAGAATGGGATGCGTATGATCCGCTATTTGAACTTGCTAGAGAAAGCCGAGCTATATTTCCACAACTTGCAGCAGTTTTACGTGAAAAGACGGGTGTTGATATTGGATATGAAGAAAAAGGAATTTATCGTATTGCTCAAAATGAAGATGAGAAGGAAAGAATTTTTCACATTATGGATTGGCAGCAGAAAACAGGTGAAGATTCTTATTTTCTAACGGGAGACCATGTGCGGGAAAAAGAGCCATATCTATCCGAATCTATTATAGGAGCAGTATATTATCCGAAAGACGGTCATGTTATTGCACCAGAGCTTACGAAAGCATTCGCACATTCTGCAGCGATTTCCGGTGCTGATATATATGAACAGACAGAAGTATTTGATATCCGTATTGAAAATAATAAAGTGACTGGAGTTATTACAAGTGAAGGTATTGTCACATGTGAGAAAGTCGTTATTGCAGGAGGTTCATGGAGCACGAAGTTACTCAGTTATTTTCACCGCGATTGGGGTACATATCCAGTTAAAGGAGAAGTGGTTGCGGTAAGAAGTAGAAAACAACTTTTAAAAGCACCTATTTTTCAAGAAAGATTTTACATTACTCCAAAGCGCGGTGGACGTTACGTAATTGGGGCAACAATGAAGCCACATACGTTCAATAAAACTGTGCAGCCAGAAAGTATAACTTCTATATTAGAGCGTGCTTATACAATATTGCCAGCTTTAAAAGAAGCAGAATGGGAAAGCACGTGGGCAGGATTAAGACCACAATCGAATCATGAAGCTCCTTATATGGGAGAGCATGAAGAAATAAAAGGTTTATATGCTTGCACGGGCCATTATCGAAACGGTATTTTATTAAGTCCTATTTCTGGCCAATATATGGCTGATTTAATAGAAGGAAAGCAAGAGAATCATTTGCTAGATTCATTGCTTTCTAGAAGAGTTTAGAAAGGGGATGGAAGTTTGAATTTAAAAATTAATGGTAACCAAATTGAAGTGCCAGCGAGTGTAAAAACAGTAGCTGAGCTACTTACACATTTAGAGCTAGATAACAGAATTGTTGTAGTAGAGCGTAATAAAGATATTTTACAAAAAGATGATCATACAGATACATCTGTTTTTGATGGAGACCAAATTGAGATTGTAACTTTCGTAGGAGGCGGTTGATTATGTTAAACATTGGACCATTTTCATTTCATTCTAGACTTTTATTAGGAACAGGTAAATTCCCTGATTTTGACGTACAGCAAAAGGCAATTGACGTTTCTGAAGCTGAAATTTTAACGTTTGCAGTACGTCGTATGGATATCTTTGATGCAAAGCAACCTAATTTATTAGAGAAACTTGATGTGAAAAAATATACGTTATTACCAAATACAGCAGGAGCAAAAAACGCTGAAGAGGCTGTTCGTATTGCAAAATTAGCAAAAGCTTCTGGGCTTTGTGACATGATAAAGGTAGAAGTTATTGGTGATGATAGAACGTTATTACCTGATCCGGTAGAAACATTAAAGGCATCTGAAATGTTACTGGAAGAAGGATTTATCGTACTTCCGTATACATCTGATGATGTTGTATTAGCACGTAAATTACAAGAGCTTGGCGTGCATGCGATTATGCCAGGAGCATCTCCAATCGGATCAGGACTTGGTATTGTAAATCCATTAAATTTGAGCTTCATTATTGAACAAGCGACAGTACCAGTTATCGTTGATGCCGGTATTGGTAGCCCAGCTGATGCGGCATTTGCAATGGGATTAGGAGCAGATGGCGTGTTATTAAATACAGCTGTATCAGGAGCAAAAGATCCTATTAAAATGGCACAAGCAATGAAATTAAGTATTGAAGCAGGCCGTTTAGGATTTGAAGCAGGTCGCATTGCACGTAAGCGTTGTGCAACTGCAAGTAGTCCTTTAGAAGGAATGAGCGTAGTTGAATAATCGATATTCTCGCCAAGAACTATTTTCTCCAATTGGAGAAGAAGGACAGCAAAAGATAAGAGAAAAGCATGTGCTTATTATCGGTGCAGGTGCATTAGGTAGTGCAAATGCAGAGATGTTTGTAAGAGCAGGTGTTGGCAAGATAACAATTGTTGACCGTGATTATGTAGATTGGAGTAATTTACAAAGACAACAATTGTATGCAGAGAGCGACGTAAAGAATAATCTTCCAAAAGCTATAGCGGCTAAAAAACGTTTAGAAGAGATTAATAGTGATGTAACAATAGAAGCTCTCGTTCAAGATGTAACAGCTGAAGAGCTAGAAGAACTTGTTATAAATGTTGATGTAATTATTGATGCGACTGATAATTTCGAAACGCGCTTTATTGTAAATGATATATCACAAAAATATTCTATTCCATGGATTTACGGTGCATGTGTAGGTAGTTACGGTCTTTCTTACACAATCCTTCCTAGTAAAACACCATGTTTATCATGTTTATTACAGTCGATTCCGCTTGGCGGGGCAACATGTGATACAGCGGGTATTATATCACCTGCTGTATCTCTTGTCGTTTCTCATCAAGTAACAGAAGCTCTTAAACTGTTAGTAGAAGATTACGAATCACTTCGAGATGGGCTTGTATCGTTTGATATGTGGAAGAATGAGTATTCATGTATGAATGTGCAAAAACTTCGCCAGCATAATTGTCCTTCATGCGGAGAGAATGCATTATATCCGTATTTAAATAAAGAAAACACATCAAAAACAGCAGTTTTATGCGGGCGAAATACAGTTCAAATTAGACCACCTCATAAAGATGAAATGAATTTTGAACAATATAAAAAGTTGTTGGAAGGTCGTGTAAATGATTTAAATATAAATCCATATTTACTATCATTTTCTGTTGAAGACAAGAGGTTAGTAGCCTTTAAAGATGGCCGTGTGCTCGTACATGGAACGAAAGATATAAGCGAAGCAAAAACGATTTATCATCGCTATTTTGGATAGAAAAGGATGAGTGGGATGAAAGTGAATAAAGCTTTAACAATTGCAGGGTCTGATAGCGGCGGCGGTGCTGGAATTCAGGCAGATTTAAAAACATTCCAAGAGCTTGGTGTATACGGAATGACGGCTATTACGGCAATTACTGCTCAAAACACGCTTGGCGTTCAAGGGGTATATCCTGTTCCGTTAGAAGGTATTACAGAACAGCTGAATTCAATTGGTACGGATTTAACACCAGATGCAGTGAAACTAGGAATGTTATTTAGTAGTGAAATAATTCAAATTGTTGCAGAACAAATTAAAAAATTTGGCTGGAATAATATTGTGCTAGATCCCGTTATGATCGCAAAAGGCGGTGCATCATTATTACAGCAAGAAGCAGTTCATGCATTAAAAGAATATTTATTACCAGTAGCAACCGTTATAACACCGAATGTTCCAGAAGCAGAAGTGTTAACTGGGGTGGAGATTCATAATGTTGAAGATAGTAAGGAAGCTGCAAAAGTATTGCACGAATTAGGTGCTAAATATGTGCTTATGAAGGGCGGACATGCAGAATATCAAGGTAATGAAGTAATTGATTTCCTCTTTGATGGAGAAGAATTTATTGAGTTTAGAAGCGAGCGAATTCCTTCAAAGCAAACGCACGGAAGTGGGTGCACATTTGCTTCAGCGGTTACAGCAGGACTTGCGAAAGGATACTCAATTGAAGATGCTGTTCAAGAAGCAAAACGATTTATTAGTATAGCAATTGAAGAGCCATTGAATATTGGTAGTGGTCATGGACCAACGAATCATTTTGCGTATAAAGTGAATAGAACGCGTGTATAGATAAGTGAAAAGCCAGTTTTATAACTGGATTTTTTTCTGTTTACTTTTTCAAAATACAGGAGTAATATATCAGCCAGAATATATTTTTTTGTAAACGCTGAGTCCAATTATATGGAGCGGAGGAACCAATTTGTGCAGTGTCACTAGGGGTGAATCTTTCAAATTTGAAAGTAGGGCTACTCTCAAAGCCCGAATCCGACAGCTAACTTCGTAAGCGTCTTGAGAGAGGACGGTGCCATGATGGATACATCACTTCATCGATCTGATTAGTATAGGGGAATATCAATCTATGTTTGATTTCTTTTATACTAAGGAGGATGAGGTACATGGAACTAACACTTATTTGTGTTGGAGAAGAAAGTAAGGTAAATAGTTTAAGAGATCTAGTTGCATTTCAACATGAGTTAGTTATTTTTACAGCAAATGAAGAGGTAGCGGCTGAAGTTAGGAATTGTGGGTTTGATTGGACTTATAGTTGTAGTAAGGAGCAGGATTTTACTAGTATTTGTGAGTGTATTAAGAAGGTCATTTTACTAGGGGATGAGCTTCCAATCGTTAGTTTCTTCACAGAACACATTCGTTTTTCTTTTCAAGCACCTATTACTGTTGTTACAAGGAATAAACGATATCCAGCGAGGCTCTATGAAACCATTGGAGCTAAGTTTGTCGTGTTTACAAATTGTGATAATATTTCTTTTTTATTTTTTGAATAGGGCGGGGGAAGAAATGATGAAGGTACTATTACTTGGAGATATAGCAAATCGTTGGGCAGTATCGGTAGAGCGAGTTCAAGAATTGGTCCAGATTGATCCCCTTTTTCCAGGGCCATATATTATATTACCATCAAAAGATGCTTTGTATTTAGAGATGGATATTACCGAGTATGAGCAGCTACATGCAGAATTGACACAAGTTTATATTCGTGGGAGAAATTTACGTGCATTTTTACGAGGAGAATAAAGGTTGAATAAAAAAGAGCGAATGCTGAGTGCAACAAGCTATGCACTTCATGTCATTCGCTCTTTTTATTTCATATTTAAAAGGTCATTTTTAAGAAAAGAAAAGAGAAATAAAGAAAATAGATGAAATAACAGTAATAATCTTCAATGTAAGCGTTTAAATGAATGTAAATATTATTATTTTCAGTAATTTACCCCTTTACAAGTGAAATATAGAGGAGTATATTTACTCTCATAAATCATTCATAAAATTTCCAAAAAAACCTAAAATCGCTGAGTTCCAGAAATGGAGCGGGGGAACCAATTTTGTGCATCGTCACTTGGGGTGAATCTTTCAGTTTTGAAAGTAGGGCTACTCTTTAGGCCCGAATCCGACAGCTAACCTCGTAAGCGTTTAGAGAGGAGGTTTACTTTTTGTTGTTCATTTTTTGAACACTGAGTAGAGCTCAGTGTTCTTTTTTAATATTTAAATGGTAAATTTTAACAAAAAGAGAGGGGTAGTTATGTTAGATGTTGTAATGGTCGGGATTTTTATTTTATTAGTTGCATCGATGGCAAGTCTTGCAAGTTGGTCAGATAAAGTTGTGAAAGAAGGAAAGCAATCATGATGATTGTCTTATCGGTTATTGTCGCAGCAATTACAGTGTATTTAGTGTATGCATTATTAAATCCAGAGAAGTTTTAATTAGGGGGAATCATTCATTATGATTTGGGTTGCAGTCATTATTACAATGCTCTTGTTTATTTTAGTAGCAAAGCCAACGGGGATTTATTTAGAAAAAGCTTTTCAAGGTAGCAAAACGTTAGATAAAGTATTCGGGCCTTTTGAAAAACTTATTTTTAAAATTACGGGTGTAAAAGCATACAATCAAACGTGGAAACAGTACGCATTATCATTAGTTTTATTAAATGGATTTATGATCGTTGTCGTATACTTCATTTTCAGATTACAAGGTGTGCTGCCGCTAAATCCAGCACATATTGAAGGGATGGAGCCTACGCTCGCTTTTAATACAGCGATTAGTTTTATGGCTGATACAAATTTACAGCATTATAGCGGTGAAAATGGTTTATCCTATTTATCACAATTAATCGGGATTACATTTTTAATGTTTGCGGCACCAGCAACGACATTAGCGCTCGTTATGGCTTTTATAAGAGGACTTGCTGGAAAAGAACTTGGTAACTTTTTCGTTGATTTTACGAGAGCGTTAACGAGAGTGTTTCTTCCTATTGCATTTATTGCGGCACTAGTTTTTGTCGCACTTGGCGTACCACAAACGTTAGATGGGGCGGTTACAGCACAAACGATTGAAGGTGCAAAGCAAAGTATTTTACGTGGACCTGTTGCATCATTCGTTTCCATTAAGGAACTTGGAAATAACGGCGGTGGATTTTTCGGAGCAAACTCTACGCATCCTTTCGAAAATCCAGGACAAATGAGTAATATTTTGCAAATGATGCTTATGATGTTATTACCAACAGCACTTCCATTTACGTACGGACGAATGGTCGGAAATAAAAAACAAGGCCGCATCCTTTTCGTGTCACTATTTATGGTATTTTTACTAGGGTTTATAACGATTACGACATCTGAACTAAACGGGAACCCGGCATTAAATGGAATGGGTATCGAACATGTACAAGGAAGTACAGAAGGGAAAGAAGTACGATTTGGAACAGTATTTTCTTCACTATACGCAACGGTAACGACAGCTGCTGAAACAGGCGCTGTTAATACGATGCATGATACGTTAACACCAATTGGCGGTTTAGTTCCGCTTGTAAATATGATGTTAAATACTGTGTATGGTGGCGTTGGAGCAGGTTTTGTAAACATTATTATGTATGCAATTATCGCGGTGTTTATATCTGGGTTAATGGTTGGACGGACACCAGAGTTTTTAGGTAAAAAGATTGAAGGTAAGGAAATGAAATTAATCGCGGTCACGATTTTATTTCATCCATTGCTCATTTTAGGATTTTCGGCATTAGCTCTTTCAACAAATTTAGGGACGGATGCTATTTCTCATTCCGGTTTCCACGGTTTGACGCAAGTGGTATATGAATATACATCGTCAGCTGCGAATAACGGATCTGGATTTGAAGGATTAGGAGATAATACACCGTTTTGGAATATTACGACTGGTTTAGTTATGTTTTTAGGACGTTACTTCAGTTTAATTACGATGCTAGCTGTGGCAGCTTCATTGAAAGAAAAAACGGTAGTGCCAGAAACAGTCGGAACGTTCCGTACAGATAATAGTTTATTTGGTGGCATCTTCATCGGAACAATTGTAATTGTCGGTGCATTAACATTCTTCCCGATGTTAGTACTCGGTCCAATTGCAGAATTTCTTACATTGAAGTAATGGAGGGTAAATGATGAGACCGGTAGTAGTAAAAGAAAAACAATTAAATGAGTCACAAATACATGCTGTAGAAGATGAAGTTAGACAAGCGAAAACGATGGATCGTGATATCGTAACACATGCGATGAAGCAAT
This sequence comes from Bacillus cereus group sp. BfR-BA-01311, assembly GCF_022664295.1. Classification (NCBI taxonomy): domain Bacteria; kingdom Bacillati; phylum Bacillota; class Bacilli; order Caryophanales; family Bacillaceae; genus Bacillus; species Bacillus cereus group sp. BfR-BA-01311. Next base: position 233,635 of record NZ_JAKUHC010000007.1, on the reverse strand, counting down.
CCGTTGCGAAATTGAATCCGAAAGTCATGATAAAGAATCCGATTATGTTCGTTGTGGAAATTGGATTTATCATTACGTTCATTTTATCTTTTCTTCCAAGCAGTTCTAGTAGTATACCAGGATGGTTTAATATAACAGTTTCTCTCATTCTATTATTTACAGTTTTATTTGCGAATTTTGCAGAAGCATTAGCAGAAGGTCGTGGTAAAGCGCAAGCCGATTCTTTAAAGCAGTCGAAGAAAGATGTGTTTGCAAATGTAGTAAAAGAAAATGGAGACATTGTCCAAGTTTCAGCAACTGATCTTAGAAAAGGTGACGTTGTTATCGTAAAACAAGGAGAAATGATTCCAAGTGATGGCGAAGTAATCAAAGGATTAGCATCTGTAGATGAATCTGCAATTACAGGTGAATCAGCTCCTGTTATAAAAGAAGCAGGCGGTGATTTTTGTTCCGTAACAGGTGGAACGATGGTCGTAAGTGATGAAATTACAATTGTCATTACGAGTAATCCTGGTGAATCATTTATCGATAAAATGATTTCTTTAGTAGAAGGAGCTGCTCGTCAAAAAACGCCGAATGAGATTGCTTTAAATACAGTATTAACGAGCTTAACTCTTATTTTCTTAATCGTCGTTGTGACGTTGCCGATTTTTACAAATTATTTAGGTTTTCAAATTGATACTGCTGTACTTGTAGCGTTGTTAGTATGTTTAATTCCAACGACAATTGGTGGTTTGCTATCAGCGATTGGTATTGCGGGGATGGATCGGGTGACAAAATTTAACGTGCTAGCGATGTCAGGGAAAGCAGTAGAAGCTGCGGGCGATATTAATACAATTATTTTAGATAAAACAGGTACAATTACTTTTGGGAACCGAATGGCTCATACATTATTGCCTGTAGGAAATGAAACGATTGAGCAAGTTGGGAAGTGGGCCGCTATTAGTTCTGTTTTAGATGAAACACCAGAAGGTCGATCTGTTATCGAGTATGTGCAGGGAAAATCTATATCATATAATAGAGAACTTGCAGAACAAGGTGAGTTTGTTCCGTTTAAAGCAGAAACGAGAATGAGTGGTGTTGATTTACAAGACGGAACGAAAGTGAGAAAAGGTGCTGTAGGTGCCGTTATTGAATGGGTTGAGTCACAAGGCGGAACAATTCCGAAAGATGTAAATCAAAAAGCAGACTTAATTTCAAAAGAGGGCGGAACACCACTTGTAGTTGCAGTAGATAATCGTATTTACGGTTTAATTTATTTAAAGGATACAGTAAAACCGGGTATGCGTGAGCGTTTTGAACAGTTACGCCAAATGGGGATTAAAACGGTTATGTGTACAGGTGATAATCCGTTAACAGCAGCAACCATTGCAAAAGAAGCTGGAGTAGATGAATTCGTTGCCGAGTGTAAACCGGAAGATAAAATTGCTGTCATTAAAGCAGAGCAAGATAAAGGGAAACTTGTAGCGATGACAGGTGATGGTACAAATGATGCTCCAGCATTAGCACAGGCGGACGTTGGATTAGCGATGAACAGTGGTACGACAGCAGCGAAAGAAGCGGCAAACATGATTGATCTAGACTCGAATCCAACGAAAATTATTGAGGTTGTAGGAATCGGTAAGCAATTGTTAATGACGCGAGGTGCTTTAACGACGTTTAGTATTGCGAATGATATAGCAAAATATTTTGCAATCATTCCAGCAATGTTTACACTTGCGATTCCGCAAATGGAGGCATTGAACATTATGAAATTAACATCACCACTGTCAGCGATTTTATCAGCATTAATATTTAACGCTGTTATTATTCCATTACTCATTCCGTTAGCGATGAAAGGTATTGCATATAAACCGATGAGTTCTAATGCATTGCTTAGCCGAAACTTACTTATTTATGGGCTTGGCGGAGTTATCGTTCCGTTCATTGGAATTAAAGTAATTGATATAATTGTCGGCTTGTTCATATAAGGAAGAGGGGAAAAAGATGGAGAAGAAACAAAGTATACTATCACCAATTATCCGTATTACTTTTACATTTCTAGTGTTGTGCGGACTTGTATACCCGCTTATTGTTACTGGTATTGCACAAGCCGTGATGAAGGATAATGCGGATGGAAGTCTAATATATAATGATAAAAATGAAGTGATTGGTTCTAAATTAATCGGGCAAAACTTCACGGATCCACGTTATTTTCAAGGGCGTGTTTCTAGTATTGAATATAAGGCTGAAGCATCTGGTTCAAATAACTATGCACCATCTAATCCAGATTTAGAGAAACGAGTAGAGAAAAGTATTGAAGAGTGGAAGAAACAAAATCCGAGCGTTCCAGTAACAGAAGTACCGATAGATTTAGTGACAAATTCAGGTTCAGGGCTTGATCCGGATATTAGTCCGAAGGCAGCTTCTGTGCAGGTGGATCGCATATCGAAATTAACGAATATTCCGAAAGAAAAACTTAATCAATTGATTAAAGATCAAACAGAAGGTGCTGCGCTTGGTTTATTTGGAGAAGATCGAGTGAATGTCTTAAAGCTAAATTTAGCATTACAGAAATTAATGAAATAGTAACAGTGCTACCTCAATCTAACGGATTGAGGTAGCGTTGTTTCGAATGAAAGGTAGTGTTTATTTTGTATGCAGATGATTATGAACCGAAGTTTCAAAGGCGAACGCCAGAGGAATATTTAGAATATATTCGTCAGCAAAATCGGGGAAAGTTAAAGTTATATGTAGGAGCAGCTCCAGGCGTAGGAAAAAGTTATAAAATGCTCTTTGATGCAAGGGAAATGAAAAAAGATGGAATTGATATTGTAATTGGTTTAATTGAAACGCATGGAAGAAAAGAGACGGAAGAAGCAATTGCTGATTTAGAAAAAGTTCCTTTGAAAGAAATACAGTATAAAGGAAAGGTATTTTATGAGCTTGATGTGGAAGGAATAAAAAAACGCGCGCCTCAAGTAGTCGTAGTGGATGAACTTGCGCATAGTAATGTTCCTGGTTCTAAACATAAGAAACGTTATATGGATGTGCAGGAATTGTTAGAGGCTGGTATATCGGTATTATCAGCTTTTAATATTCAACATTTAGAAAGTGTTCATGATATTGTAGCTCAAATTACGAATGTAAAAGTAAGAGAACGAATTCCAGATTTTATTTTACAAAAAGCAAATGAAATTCAGCTCGTTGATGCAACACCGGAAGTACTTCGGAAGAGGTTAATAGACGGAAAGATATATAAAGAAGAAAAAATTCAGCAAAGCTTACAAAATTTCTTTACGCTTAATAATTTAGGAGCACTTAGGGAATTATCACTTCGCGAGGTTGCCGATGATATGGACGAGAAAATTAGCCAAACAGTAATAGAACCAATTGGCGTAAAAGAAAAAATTCTTGTTTGTGTACAATACAGTTCAACAGCGGAGAAATTAATAAGACGGGGATGGCGCATGGCTGATCGGTTAAATGCTGAATTGTATGTATTAAATGTTGAAAGAGAAAATATAGACTCTCTTTCAGCTGGTAAAAAACAAACAATTGAAGAGTGGAAGACGCTCACGAATCAATTTGATGCGAGTTTTGTATTAGAAGAAGCAAAGGGAAGAAAGCCAGCGGATGTTATTATTGAAGTCGCGAAAAGATTGCAAGTAACACAAATTTTACTTGGGCAATCAGCGAGAACGCGGTGGGAAGAAATTCGAAAAGGTTCTATTGTAAATGAAATTATGAGACAAACAAAGTATATTGATATTCATATTGTTGCGGATCAAAGAGGGTAAAATAGAGCCAACATTTTTGGGGCTCTATTTTAATTTTTGTACAGCATGAAGGCTTAGCATTTTCATTGTATATAAGATTACAAGTAAAAACATAATTGCGCCTAGGAAGAAAATCCAAAAGTAATTTTGGTTAAATAAAAGAAATCCACCTATAAGTGGCCCTGTGCCCATACCAAGATAGCGGATGAAGTTGTACATACCGATAGCTGTTGCGCGTTCTTGTACGAATTCTTCTGTTAATAAAGTAGTGTGAGTTGGCATAGAAAGTCCCATACTAAAACCGTACAAAGATGTAACGATAATAATGAATGGGATATTGATGCTATATGTGAAAGAGAATAAAACGACACATATAATATTGAAGAAACTCGTAATAAATAAAGCTTGCTTTGTTGTGAGTCGTTTTTGCAAAAACTTGTAGCAAAAACTTCCTAGCATGATAGAAAGAGACATTGGTACAAACATAAGACCAATTTTATTTACAGTTAAATGAAATGAATTTGTTAAAATACTCGGTAAAAAAACGAGAAAGCAAAAGTAAATACAAAATTGAATGAAGCCAATAAGAGTAATAGAAAATCCAGTTTTATTTTTTAAGATAAGAGAGTAATTCTTTTGTGCTTTAGATTGTTTAATTATATTTGGCTTTGTTTCTGGGAGTAGTGAAATGTTTATAATTAATAAGATAATGCCAAGTGTAGATAAAAAGAGAAATACAGATAAGTGACCATTTATACTGCCAAGATAGCCACCTATGAGAGGAGCCATTGCAGGTGCGAGGGCAAGTAACATTTGGTATAGGCTCATCGCTTCTCCGCGTTCTTTTCCTTCAAATAAATCGCCGATAATCGTTGCTGAAACTACAGGTATAGCCGCTATTCCTATAGCTTGAACAGCTCTAAAAAAGAGAAATAAATAAATGTTTGCCGAAAAGGCACATCCGATTGAACCAATTGTACTAATGACTAAACTAGGGATAAGGACAGATTTTCTCCCTTTTGTATCAATTAAAGGTCCATATACGAGCTGCATAATTGCAAGAACGAATGTGAAAAGTGAAACTGTTACATTTACAAGATAAAGAGAAGTGTGAAAAGAATTTTGAATCATCGGTAAGATAGGTGTGTAAATATTTTGAGCGAAGGAACCCAGTAAGGCACTAATACAGACAACATATAAAATGAAAGTTAGTTTAGATTTTTTCATCTTGTTAACCTCCTTGTGATTTAGTTTCCTTGGAAACTAAATTTATTTTAACATGATTTTCTTACTTGTAAAGATGAAAAAATGGTTTTAAAATGGTATATAGTTAAATTGTTTCTTTGGAAACTTAGGAGGCGAACGGATTGAAGCATGCAACGAAGCAAATGGAAATACTGTCGGACATTCGTACACTTTTGCATAAAAAAGAAGAACATTTAAAACGACAAAATGAGAAGTTTCTTCGTGAGACAGGCGTAAGTAGTATGTCTTTATCTGAGTTACATGTAATCGAATGTATCGGAAAAAATGGTTTGATGAATGTAACGGCAATTACGACAGAAATGGGCATGACGAAGGGAGCAATCTCTAAAATTTGTACAAAGTTGTTTCAAAAGCAATTCGTTGAGAAGATGCAAATGTTAGATAATCAAAAAGAAATCTTCTTCAGCTTAACGGAGAGTGGGAATGAAATATATAAAGCTCATGAAAAATTGCATAAGCAAGCTGAAGAAAAGTGGTTGTTACTTTTAGATGGATATACGAAAGAAGAGCAAGACTTTATTCAAAGGTTTATAAAGGATGTCTCCGGTCATTTGGAAATATAATTGGAAGAAAAAACTCCTTTTTCTCAAGTCTTTTAAATATAATTTCTGAAAGAACTCATATATAATAGAAAAAGATACTTAACATGGTGAATAATTAAAGAGTCAATATATATAGAGGAGAGAGTAACATGCTTGAAAATACGGGGTTAGTATTAGAAGGCGGCGGTATGCGTGGTGTATACACGGGCGGGATATTAGAATACTTTATGGAACAAGATTTATATTTTCCATATGTAATCGGTGTATCAGCTGGTGCTTGTCATGCAGCGTCGTATCTTTCCAGACAAAGAAATAGAAATAAAACGGTCAATATTGATTATGCATCACATCCGAAATATTTATCGTATAAAAACTTATGGAGAAAACGTCAGCTATTTGATATGGATTTCATTTTCCACGAAATCCCAGAAAAGCATGTGCCGTTTGATTTTGAAACATACTTTAATAGCCCGGAACGTTTCCTTGTAGGAACGACGGATTGTGAAACAGGGCAATCAGTTTATTTTGAAAAAGAAGGCACGAATGATGATGCGCTAAATTTATTACAAGCGTCTAGTTCATTGCCTTTCATTGCACCAGTAGTAAATTATCGTGGTAAGCAACTGTTAGATGGCGGGATTTCTGATCCAATTCCAGTTCGTAAAGCACAGGAAGATGGATTTAAAAAATCAGTCGTAATTTTAACGAGAAATCATGGTTACGCAAAGAAAAAATCAAGATTTGGGTGGATTGCTGCGAAAGCTTATAAAAAATATCCGAACCTTGTGAACACGATGCTAAATCGTTATGAAGTGTATAATGAAACACTTCACTATATTGAAAAAGAAGAACAAGCTGGGAATTTATTTGTTATTCGTCCAGAAGTACCGCTTCAAGTAGATCGTATGGAAAAAGATACAGCAAAACTACAAAATTTATACGAGCAAGGCTATGAAGATGCAAAGAGGCAATTTGCAGATTTGCAGGCGTTCTTGCAAAAATAAATATTAGGCTGTGGAGATGGAGTTCTCTGCAGTCTTTTTATATTGCTTTTAAAAAAGGAGAATAGAGCATCGAATTTCGATGCTCTACTTTTTATGTATAAAAAAATCCCTCTTTATGAGAGATTTTAATGTGGTAAGAATATCAATTGATAAGCAAACAAAATTCCAAATACATATACAAGTGGGTGAACAGCACGGAATTTACCTTTTGCCACTTTCATAAGTGGGTATGAAATAAATCCAAGTGCGATACCTGTTGCGATACTTGATGTAAGTGGCATGCTTAAGATTACTAAGAATGCTGGGAATGCTTCATCAAATGCGTCCCAATCGATGTGGCGAACTGAACCCATCATAAGACTACCAACGATAATTAATGAGGGTGCAGTAATAGCTGATACACCAGAAACAGCACTTACTAATGGGCCGAAGAATGCTGCTAGTGCGAATAGAACCGCTACTGTAACAGTTGTTAAACCAGTACGACCACCAGCTGCAACACCAGCAGATGATTCAATGTAAGCTGTTGATGGTGTCGTTCCGAACATAGAACCAATAGTTGCTGAGAATGAGTCAGATAGAAGAGCTCGTCCTGCTTTTGGAAGCTTTCCGTCTTTCATAAATCCACCTTGTTGTGCAACGCCAAGTAATGTACCTGTTGTATCGAATAGTGTAACAAGGAAGAATGAGAATACAACGCCGTATAATCCGTAGTTAATTACGTCAGATACAGCAGTAATTGGATTTGAAACGATAATTCCTTCTGGTAAACCAGGCATTGATGTAACACCGTTTGAGAATGATAATTGTCCCGTGAAGAAAGCGATAATACCAGTTAATAGCATCCCGATAAATAGTGCGCCATTTACATTTAAAGACATAAGGATAATTGTAATTCCAAGTCCAGCTAATGCTAGTAGTACTGGAGCAGAGTGAAGATCACCAAGTCCAACTAAGTTTGCATCATTTTTTGTAACGATACCTGTTAAACGTAAACCGATAAAGGCGATAAATAGCCCGATACCAGCAGTAATTGCATGTTTTAAGTTTTCAGGAATTGCTTCCATTAATTTTGTACGGAAAGATGTAAATGATAGCAAAATTAAAATCATACCTGCTACGAATACAGCAGAGAATGCAATTGCGAAAGTCATGCCTTCATGCGCTTTTACAACAGAGTAAGAGAAGTAAGCATTTAATCCCATACCTGGCGCGATTGCGATTGGTAAGTTTGTAAAGATTGCCATAAATAATGTTCCGACAACAGCAGCGATAATTGTTGCTGTAAATGCTTGTTCAAATGGAACACCTGCATCTCCAAGGATAACAGGGTTTACGACAATGATATATGCCATTGTTAAGAAGGTAATAATACCTGCCATAATTTCAGTTTTAATAGAAGTTTTATGTTTTGAAAGGTTAAACATATAAACATCCTTTCTGTTTACGAATAATTTTCACAACAGTTATATATAATATTCGTTTTTTATCTATTTTGCAATAGTTTTGCATAAAAAGTTTATAACAATTCATATTTTGTGTCTTAAATTCGAATATTAATCGTAAAACGATGTGTGAATTTCAGCTTTTTATTGTGCACATGCTAAGGAAAAGGAGTTGAAAGCAGCTATGCCACAGCAAAAAAACTTTATAACAATGCCTGCGCAACATCAAAATAAGCAGCCAGGTATTGAATCATTAATGAGCCCCCTTCCGCAGTTTGAAGATGCAAACTATAAAGGAAGTGAAAAGTTAAAAGGGAAGAATGTGTTAATTACAGGAGGAGATAGCGGAATTGGACGAGCAGTTTCCATCGCTTTTGCAAAAGAGGGAGCAAATGTTGCGATTGCTTATTTAGATGAGGAAGAAGATGCAAATGAGACGAAACAACGTGTTGAAAAAGAAGGTGTAAAGTGTGTATTGTTGCCGGGGGATTTGAGTAATGAACAGCATTGTAAAGATATTGTGGAAGAAACCGCCCGGCAGTTAGGTAGTTTAAATATTTTAGTGAATAACGTTGCACAGCAATATCCGCAGCAAGGGCTAGAGTATATTACAGCAGAACAGCTAGAAAAAACATTTCGTATTAATATTTTTTCTTATTTTCACGTTACGAAAGCAGCCCTTTCTCATTTGAAGAAAGGGGATGTCATTATAAATACGGCATCTATCGTTGCATATGAAGGAAATGAAACGTTAATTGATTATTCCGCAACGAAAGGAGCAATCGTAGCTTTTACAAGATCACTTTCTCAATCGTTAGTGCAAAAAGGGATTCGGGTAAATGGTGTTGCACCAGGCCCGATTTGGACACCGCTTATTCCATCGAGCTTTGATGAGAAGAAAGTCTCTCAGTTTGGGAGCAATGTCCCGATGCAACGGCCTGGTCAACCATATGAATTAGCGCCGGCATACGTATACTTGGCATCTGGTGATTCATCCTATGTTACTGGGCAAATGATACATGTAAATGGGGGCGTTATTGTAAATGGATAGTTTTCATTTATAAGAGCAAAGTAATGTTAATTCCACTTATTATAGGGAGCGCTAGGGGGGATATAGCTGAAAAAGTTATGTTTCATCATACTATTATTTTTCATCCTACCGGTTAGTGCTTTTGCTAATACAGATCATTTAATATTAGTAAATCTTACGACGAACCAGTTGTCTTTTTTTGAAAATGGAAATTACACAAAAACATTTCCAGTAACGACTGGAAGAGATCGTACACCTACGCCTGAAGGTAATTTTTGTATTATAACTAAATTTAAAAATAAAGAATACCATCGAAAAAAAATACCTGGGGGTGCACCGAATAACCCTCTTGGTACGAGGTGGCTTGGACTAGATAAGAATGAATATGCAATTCACGGGACGAACCGGGAATGGACGATTGGAAGTAGGGAATCAAATGGCTGTATTCGTATGCATGACAGGGATATACAATGGTTATATGACCGAGTACAATTACAAACAAAAGTAATCATTTCTCGTTTTCATACGAGCCCCGAATATGAAGCGAATAAACTTGGTTATCGCGTTGTGAGCTGGAATGGTCGAAAAATAGAAAAAGAACAAATTGGAGTACTTACGTTAGTAGACCGCGCGGATATATATTGGCAAGAACCAAATGGACAGTTAACGAAAGTGAAAACGGTATTGCCAAATGAAAGATATCCAGTGTACTCAAAACGAAAAGATGGAATATATTATATAGGAAACAATTCGTATATTATAGATGAAACAGGAGAGAAAGTTCGTTACGAGCAAATTCCTTCTTCGATTTTAAGTAATATATATAAACGGAAATACAATGTTCCGTAATGGCTACCGTATTATAGACGGTAGCTTATTTATACTTGGAGTTTAACTGCAACTATTGTATTTTGCTGAATATAATACAGTACAGATAGGGGGCGGTTATATTATGAAAAGTGAATTTGCGTTTAAAGTTTTCTTAGTAACGACCTGTTTATTTATCGTGTATTTATATGCGTTTCTCGTCTTTTCTTTTTATGTTCCATATGTTGATTTAATATTATTCTTCGGATTTATTTGGGCGTTTGTGAAAGCGAGGGAAGGAGAGAAGAGTATATATCGGCGCATTACCCTATGCGGGACGGCCGTTCTCGTTATTTTGTACTTTTTTATTATGCATGATTTTTGGAGAGGAATGTAAAAAAAGCATACGATTAATCGTATGCTTTTATATCTGTTAATGATGGAAGAGAGGCAATTGCACCGTAATTTGTACATGTGATAGCGCCTACTTTATTTGCAAAGGAGATAAATGCTGTTAAGTCTTTGAAATGATACGAAAGTGTATGTTCACTTTGGGCAATCTGATATAACATTGCTCCAACGAAAGCGTCACCAGCACCAGTTGTATCGACTTGTTGAATGGAAATAGAAGAGACAATAGTTTGACCTTCATTTGTCGCAAGAAGGGTACCGTCTTTTCCAAGTGTAATAGCTACTACTTTTGCGCCATAATTTAATAATTTGAGTGCAGCTTGTTGTAAATCACTCTCTTTAGAGAGCATAGTAGCTTCCTCTTGACTTACTTTTACGAAGTGTGCATGTTTTATAAAGGTTAGACAATCTTGAGAGAATTGTTCTGTATTTGTAATGAGTGCACTTCGATAATTTGGATCAAAAGAAATGAAATGGCCTTTATCTTTCGCATATTGTAACAACTGAAAATACGTTTCTTTTAATGGGCTTGATAGTAAAGCTGTCGCTGAACCGAAATGTATTAAATCATTCGTTTGTATTTTTGATAAATCAATGCTATTGAATTGATATTCACCATCTGCACCACGCATAAAAGTAAAATCACGTTCGCCATCTTGATCGATGGATACGAATGCAAGTGTTGTTTGTTTATCTTTTATGAGCATGGATGTATCGACTTGCGCACGCTGTAAAGTTTGTTCAAGAAACTCACCAAATGGGTCGTTTCCTACTTGCCCCATAAATGTAGCGTGTCCACCTAATTTTGTAATCGCAGCAGCAACGTTAGCGGGTGCTCCACCAGCTTTTTTTTCGAAATCTGAACCGTTTACTAAAGAAACATTAGTATTTCGGCACACAAAATCAATTAATAGTTCACCTATACAAAAGACATTTCTCATACAATCCCTCTTTTCAGCTTATATTGTGTGATGGTAAAGTTTAGTTTTGCATCTGAAAAGATTGCGATATGATGTTTCATGTCTTTTCGAGGAAAAACTCGGGACGTAAAGACTGTTGAACCATCGTATAAGAAAATTTCCACGATGCTTTTATCTACAAATATTTGTAGTTCTATCGTATCTTGAATATCGATTTTTTTACAGCGTTCAAATCCATATTCTCCGCCAAATTGATGGTAGAAGTTGCCCCTGTCTATAGAAATAGTACCTTGTTCCCGATTAAATGTAATGGGGAAACATTCCTCCTCATTGTGGAAGAGAGAAAGACCAAAACGTTTTGCATCTTCTGTTTTAAGTGTAACAATTAATTCATAGGAGTCTTCATCATCAAGCGTTGATAATACATTTAATCCAGCTGTTATATCTCCTGAAATGTCTTTTTTTGTTGTTCGTAGTTTTGTTAATTCTGAAACTGGTTTTTGTTTTAAGATGTTATCTTCTAATGTTAATTCACGTGGAAGTGTTAGGCAATGAGCCCACATATAATCATCAGAAGGATATGTGATTTCACTTGATCCTGCCCAAGCAAACAATAGGCGACGACTAGTAGAGTCTTCTAAAGTTTGAGGGGCATAAAAATCGAACCCTTTATCAGCTTCGTAATAGGAATCAACATGGAAATATAAATTTTTAATATCGAAATGGCCTATAGCATAAACGACATTGTATACATTGTGAAAGTTTTCTCCGTCTTTTTCAATTCCTTGCGGTGAAAAGAGAAGTACATCTTTCCCTGATAATTGGAAGTAATCGGGGCATTCCCACATAAATCCGAATTCTTTTAAGTTTGTTGTAATTTCGCCTTGGAAATGCCAATTGTATAGGTCTTGTGATTTGTATAGTAATAGAGTTCCTGTTTTATTTTCACGTTGGGCACCGAGTAACATATAGTACATATCATTATGTTTCCAGACTTTTGGATCACGTACATGTTTTGTATATCCGTCAGGAATTATATCAATAACAGGATTATTACTATATTTCATCATCGTATATTGTGAATCCATTGTTGCCATACATTGTTTTGCATCACGGGAATCATCAGGCTTTTTTATATTCCCTGTATAAAGTAGATGAAGAAGGCCATCTTTTACGATAGCACTACCAGAATATGCACCGTGTGATTCATAGCTTTCAGTAGGGATGATGGCTACAGGCATACGCTCCCAGTTAATAAGGTCTTTTGACCTCACATGCCCCCAATGCTTCATTCCATGAATGGGACCAAATGGATACCACTGATAAAAAACGTGATATTCATCATTGTAGTATGATACACCGTTAGGATCATTCATTAATCCAAATGGTGGGTGGATATGATAAATTGGTTTCCATGAATCTTGGTTTGCAATTTCATATAAAGAATGTAATTCGTCTTTATTAGATTGCAGTATTGTTTTATATTTTGACATAGGTTTTCACCCCGTTATTATTTACTTTCTTTATATAAAATGAATGTGGCAACAAAAGCAGTGATAACTGCAATAGCGAAACCAATTATATAGTGAATCATGTTCATCATGCCAAGAGGTGCAACAATTGTAAGCATCGGAATACCTGTTAAACCGTATGCATTAGCCGCTACTTGCATCCAAACAACGTAAGCGCCTCCAATTGCGCCGCCAATAGCTGCTGCAATAAATGGTTTACCAAGTTTTAAATTGACACCAAAAATAGCTGGTTCTGTAATTCCTAAAAATGCTGAAGCTGCTGCTGGAATTGCAATTTCTTTCGTTTTTTTGTTTTTTGTTTTGAAATAGACAGCTAAAGTAGCACCGCCCTGTGCAACGTTCGCCATTGACCAAATAGGGAGTAAGAAATTGACACCGATATCTTTATTTGCGAGTAAGCCCGCTTCAATAGCGTGGAAGCTATGATGTAAGCCAGTAAGAACAATTGTTGAATACAACCCACCGAATATAAGTCCAGCTACTGGTCCTGCAAATTGATAAATTGTATTTAAAAGGTACGTAATGCCGTCACCGATTTTATATCCAATTGGTCCGATAATAATAAGTGATAAAAAGCCAGTTATAATAATTGTTAAGAATGGTGTAACTAATAAATCTAAAGAGTTCGGAACACGTTTTCGAAGTTCTTTTTCAATTGTACTCATAACATATACACATAATAAAATAGGTAAAACAGTACCTTGATAGCCAATCATATCAATATCCATACCAAGGAAATGTAAAACTGTGGGTTTTGCATTTGAAAGAGTCCAAGGATTTGTTAAGCTTGGGTGAGTTAATATACCACCAACAACTGCACCTAAGAAAATGTTTCCACCAAATTCTTTAGCGGCACTAACTCCAATTAAAATGGGTAAAATGATGAAAGCTGCACTTGAGAACATATCAAGTAATTGGATAAGTGAGTGATCTCCAGGAACTAATTTAAACGCTTTCAACATTCCGAGTAGACCCATAAGTAAACCGCTTGCAACGATAGCTGGAATAATTGGAACAAAAATATTAGATAGTGTCTTTGCTAGGCGGGCGATAGGATTCATTTTTTTCTTAGGTATATCGTTTGATGTTGTAGAATCTAGTTCGGCTATTCCAATTAGTTTTGAGAATTCATCATATACTTTGTTTACTATGCCAGTTCCAAAAATAATTTGATATTGCTCGGTCGTTGCAAAAGCACCTTTTACTCCATCGATGTTTTCGATTTCTGCAGCGTTTATTTTCGTATCATCCTTTAATATAAGACGAAGGCGAGTCGCGCAATGTGTGGCACGAACAATGTTTTCCTTTCCACCAATATTCTGTATTACTTGAGTTGCAATTTGTTTCATATCCATAAAAATTCCCCCTTACTATAAATTCTCTTTTATGGAACCGGTTCCGTAATAAGTTAAAATAAAAAACAGGGAAATGATGTTGAAAATCCTGTTTTTAAAATGTGGAACCGGTTTTAATTTTATTATAGAGTGCCTTTATATTTTGTCAACGCTTTCTTGGATTTTTAATGTATAACGGGAGTGTAATATTTTTGGTATAGTTTTGTTTTCAACAAGCTGTGAAAGAGAAGTGGCAGCAAGCTTTCCAGCATACTCATAGTCAAACGCAATTGTCGTTAAACTAGGGTGTACCATTTCTGAAATATCATATCCACCGAATCCTGTTACAGAAATATCACCTGGTACAGAAAGAGAGTGGGAGTGAATGACTTTCATTGCGCCAAGAGCGATGTTATCTGTAGCACATACGATAAGAGTTGGGCGATTATTATCTAAAATATGTTGTACTTGTTTCATGGCATCTTCTATGCGGAAAGTTGTTTCGTAATATGAAACGTTGCAAGTCGGTTCTAAATTTTCAATTGCTTTTTGAAAACCATTTTTTCGATTTATTCCAACAGAAATATCATCTTTTTCTATCCCTAAATAGGCAATATGTCGATGGCCTTGCGATAAAACGTATGCCCCTAACTCATAAGCTGCATCATAATCATCGTGAACGAGGCAATATTGATCTTTATATTCTTGCCCGACGAATAAAATAGGGATGTTTGAATTAGCCATAATTTTTTGATGTTCATTCGTCAATGTTTTTGTTAATAAAATAATGCCAGCTACCTTTTGTTTTATAAAGTTTTCAATTGCTTGTATTTCAGTTCCGGTTGTTTGATTTGCATTTGCTACAAGCATTTGATAGTTATTTTCCTGTAATGTTTTATCGATCCCGATAAGTGTTTTCATTGTAGCGAAGGAGTCTAATCGGGGGATGATGACACCAATTAAATTTGTTGTTTTTGCTTTTAAACTTTGAGCAAATGTATTGGGAGAGAAATTTGTTTCTTGAATAATACCTTCGATTTTAAGTTTTGTTTTATCACTTACATATCCGCCGTTTAAGTAACGAGAGACTGTGCTTTTTGCAACTCCAGCCAATTTGGCGATATCTGCAATTGTTTTAGCCATAGTATTTCACCTTCGTATTCATAAAAATGTTAACTTTATTATAGGGAGAATTAGAGATGACGTAAACAAGAAGAGGGAAAGAAAAAACCACCTCACGTATATGAGGTGGAATAATTGTTAATATCTAGGCTTAAATGTATGACAACAAGTCTCTACACTCGTTGCTACAGAACTTTCTAGCGTCTCGTTTGTTAAAACAGCAGCTGTATATGAATCATTTTCAGTTTGACCAGTTTCATCTGCATCAGGCTGAACGATGATCGCACTTGCTTGACAAAAGTTACCTTGTCCCCAAAAAGAACAGTTGGAAACAGAACATCTTACTTCTGGCATAAAACCCCCTCCTTATACATTAGTGTGGGATTTTACGCCCATTTCATGTGTAGAAGGAGTTTCCTTTTCTAATTACTTTTTCGTTTGTTCAAGCCATTCTTTTAATTTGTCTTTCGGCTGTTCACCGCTAATACGGCTCACTTCTTTGCCATCTTTAAAATGAATGATTGTTGGTGTACCTTGAATTTTATATTCATCCCAAGGAGCATCTAATTTTTCAATATCCATAACTTTCATATCAACGTTCAAGTCTTTAGCCATTGGCACTACGACAGGAGATAATTTTTGGCAATGAACGCAAGATGTTTGATAAAAGTATACTGTTTCTTCTTTTTTCTCTTTTAAGTTCTTTTGAAGATCTGAAAGAGAAATTTTATTTGTGTAGTAGTCAGGACCATCTGTTTGACTACCAGTAGCATTATCAATTTTTTGGCTAGTTGAAGCGTTTTTTTCTTCCATTTGTGTTACAGCGAAAATTGCCGCAAACAAGGCGATAATAATACCACCAAATATAAGCATTTTTTTCATTCTTTCATCTCCTTATTTGTTTTTGATGACAATAAAGCTACAAACAGCGATTGTAATAAAGCCGATAAGTGCTAAAAACGGGATTGTCACAAAACCGAACCAGTTTATGTATTCTCCCGTACATGGTACACGTCCACAAGCTGCCCCAGCAGCTGAAAATGCTGCGACTTTTTGAATTGCATAGTGATATAAAGAAATACAAGCACCAATAGTTGCGATTGGTAAAGAATAACTTGCAATGCGATAATCTTTCTTTGCTACAGCGATACCAAGCCATAAAACGAATGGATACATAAAAATACGTTGATACCAACAAAGAACACAAGGCTCAAATTTCATGATTTCGGAAAAGTACAGACTTCCTAGTGTAGCGATAAAAGAAGCTCCCCATGCGGTAAGTAAAGCATATTCTTGCTTTTTTTCTCGTCCCATATTTTATACCTCTCTTATAATAGTTACATACTAAATTATAGTATGAAGTAGTATGGAAAAGAAAGAAAAAATATGTTTATCAATAAAAGTTTTATAAGGAGAAACTTTTATTGATATAAACATTTTAAAAAAGCGCCATTCTCCGGAAGAGAATAGCGCTATATTTTACATTTGAATTTGTTCTACTTCTTCTACATGCGACTTTTGGGATGCGTGGTCAATATATTGAAATAGGAGCTGCAATTGTTTATCCACTTCTGGAAGTTCTTTACTGTATTGATAAGCGTGTAAAAAATGCTCAATACGTTTAGAAAATAATTGATCGTTCGTTTGAACCATGAGAACGAGTAATTTATCCCAATTACAGCAATACGTGTAATAGAGAGCTTTATCATAGTCGTTATATGTTTGCACTGTGTACCCTCCTTACCGAGAGTTATATATAGTGTGTGATAAGTAAGGGGAAATACACTTGAAAGAATTTGTTAAGAAAAAAAGTGAATGAAAAGAAAAAACGAGGAGTTTCCTCGTTTTTTAAGCTTTTGGCATTGGCGTAGGTGTTGGTTTGCCATAGCCTTCTTTGTATTTATTATCGATATAGTTACGAATTTCAAGCGTTGATTTTCCTTTTTGTTTCATGGAAGCAGATTCAACTGCGATTTCTAGGCAATTGACGCAAGTCGTTGCATGGGAGTCCCAAACAACTTCACCATTCTTTTTAATTTCACGAATAAAGCAGTTTTTATTATTTTTATGTCCTACACTTTCACCGCAACCACAATAGCATGGAATCCAATCTAATAGTTCTGCATTTTGTCCAGCGACAGTGTAGATATCTTTCATTTGTGGATCAAGCTTGTCTAGGAAGGTAGGAAGTGTGTCGACTCCTTTTGTTTTCTCTTGAATGTCAGCTTGCTGAGTGTGCGATGCGTGGTCATGTTCTTCTTTTTTTGATTCAGAAGATTTTTGGTCATTTGTACTAGTACTTCCGCATCCAGCAAGAATTAAGCTTAGTACTGCAAGTAAAGAAAATACATACTTTTTCATTCGCTTGTCCCCTTTACAAATGTATTAATCAAATTGTATCAGACTAAGGGACACCTAGGGAGAAGTTTTTTTTGAACGATTTTTGAAGTACCATCTTAGTGAATGAAACAAAAATAAAATTGGGATATAAGCGTATACAATATATAAACCCGCTTGAGATAGTACGGTATTTAATGTGTTGATACTTTCACGGTTTGTGAAAAGTAGAGAAGCTGAAAATATGATGAAAATAAAAAACGGTAATGTAAATTTAAATGAAATATGAAAGGAACGCTTCATCGTTTGACATGATGACCAAATGGTTAAGCAGAGGTTTGGTAAAATAATTAAAAACCAAACGAAAATAATAATATATTCAAAGCGCTGGATAAAAGGAACTTTAATTATTTTTAACATCGTTAAAGTAGGCCAAATAGTACGGTTTAATTGTCCCTCGCTGTAATACATAAAAGATACGATAGCTAAAACTACATAAATTAAGGTGCTAAAAGCAATTCCAGCATGGGCCCATCGCTTTAAAGATTTTCCTTTTTCAATAAAGGGATAAAAGATAAGAATTGTTTCAAACCCCAGAAATTCCAATGCGGATTGTTTTGCAGATATAAGCATGTCAAAAGGTGAATGTGTAAAAATAGGTAAAATATTACGAAAATGAGCATATTTCATTGGATAGATTAAAAAGAATACAACGAAAATAGGAAGAACAATACCCCAAAAACATATCCCTGTCACAGAACGGAAGCCACCTTTTATAATGTAGTAAGTGACTAATAAAAACATAAGCGTAAGTTTCCATAACTTAATGGTAGGGAAAATCCAAACTTGTATCACTTCCATATACGTACGAAGAACCGTAAGGCAAAATAATAAGCAATAAAGAGTGAAAATTACAGAAAATATAGAGCCAACCCATTTTCCAAAGGTTGTTGTATGAATGCTAATTAAATCTCCGTCTTTTTCAAGCATTTTTAACATACAAAACAGCACAATATGAGTTGCAATTCCCGCAATAATAAGAGAAATCCAGGCATCATAACCAGCGTTTTTTAAAATTACACGTTGATATCCGAGAATTCCTATACCAATCTGGAGAGAATGCAATAAAATAAATGCAAAATATGGAGAGACTGTCTTTGTTTTATTCATTGTATTCATTGCTTATTTCACCTCACTATTCTCCGATTCCAGATTGTACAATATTAAGATCTAAATTTACATCCACCGCTACATTTTTATACATATTTCGAATTTGTGTTATATTCCATTTTCTCGTATGGCTTCTAATTTCATCTCGTATTCCTAAAGGATCAATTTCCTTTTCTTGAAATTGTTTTATTAGATCTTCACAGTCTTTTTCAACATTTCGTTCAATTTGTTTTTTTATATAGTTGATATTTGTTTCTTTTCTTAAATCAATCCAATTAGGAGAGTTTTTAATTAATCCATTTAATTTTAAATGGATTTTTACTTTTGGTATGTCGCCAGTTTGATCTATATTATACTTATTTTCCCCAGCTAAGTTTTGTATAACAACCATACCTTTATGTTTATCCTTTTTTATCGCTGCTTCGTAACGTCCATTTTTCGTAGGATTAATAAGTAATTTTGCTAAAACAGAATGTCTTTTATCCGTATACATGACGACTTTATCGCCTTTTAAAAAGGCAAGCCCTTTGACAGCGACAGAATGATTATCGTCCATTTTAATATAAGGAACATAGGCATCACATACGGAAGAGTAATAATTATATAAAAAAGTGTTTAATTCGGTTTGTGGAATGTTTTCATTTCTTATATTTTGTTCGAGTAAGTCAGCAATATATAAAGACCCATTTTTTTTTCCGTAATTTAAAAGCTCTTCAGCTGATCCATCTACAATTGCTAGTTGTACATCACGCCCGATATTTGGGTCACGTTGTAAGTTAGTAATAATCTCTCCCATTCCGCGTTCTCCTAGAGCTTTTCCAAATAGTACGACACGCATTTGACCTACAACGACATTGTGAGGAGATTTTGCATTTAATCGTGAAGCGATTGTCTCAAGTGAACGGGCAGATGTTGATTGCGTTTCTGGTTTAGACTTTACACCATGTGTGTACTCTGGGAATAGAATAGTTCCTTGGAATCTTTTCTTTTTTGTGATGTCAAATCCAGCGATATGAATAATACGCTGCGTATCCACTATATAGGTTTGTGTACAGCCAGTTTGTAAAATGAAGAAGATAATGATAATAAGGTGCAATAAAAATTTTTTCATTCATTCTCACCATCACGTTTTTGCTTCGCTTTGTTTGGATTATAGCGCCATTTTGATTTTGGTCTAAGAAAAGAAGGTCTTTGAGCTGTTTGACTAAATGGTAATCGAAGAAAACCTTCTGCTGTACCTAAACCACGAAATGGATATAAAGGTAATAAATAAGGTGATCCAAGTGATTTTAATTTAATTAAATGAGCTAAAATAAATACAAATCCGACAATAAGACCTAATCCTCCGAATGCACCGGCTAAAAGAATAAGTGGAAAGCGTAATAACCGGATAGTAGAAGACATCTTTACGGTCGGTGTTGTGAAAGATGCAAGAGCGGATAAAGCAACTGCAATTAATAAAATTGTACTAGTCAAAGCTGCCTCCACGGATGCTTGGCCAATTACAATCCCCCCAACAATACCAATCGTTTGTCCGACTTTTGTCGGTAAACGCGCTCCAGCTTCACGAAGCAATTCAATTGTAATTTCTAAAAAGAGTGCTTCTAGAATGGGAGGGAAAGGTACGTTAGCTCTCGAGAAAATAATAGGACCTAGTAAATCAGCTGGAATCATTTGATAATGATATGTTAAAGCCGCTGTATAAATAGCGGAGGAAAAAAGAGAAAATATAGCTCCGAAAAAACGAATAATACGAAAGAACGATCCAATCATCCACGGTAAATAATAATCTTCTGGTGAAATGAAAAAATCCAGTAACGTGGTTGGTCCTGATAAAGCATATGGAGAGCCATCTGTTAAAATTAAAACTTCCCCGTTAATTAATGCAAATACAGCTCGATCTAATCGTTCTGTAGGTAATAGAACTGGAAAAGGTGAATTGCTATTATCACTAATAAATTGCTCAATCATAGTTGAATCAAACGGGACATCAAAGTCAATGTCTTCTAGCCGTTGTATTGCGGTGTTGATAAATTGTTCATTTGTAATTCCTTCTATATAAGCAACTGCTACTTTCGTTTTTGACATAGATCCGACGGTAACTTCTTTAAAAATGAGTTGCTCCGTTACGATATTTCGGCGTAATAAGTGGATATTTGTATCAAGGTTTTCAACGAAACCGATTTTAGGCCCGATTACGCTATACTCATTTTCTGTATCGTTATATAATCGTGTTCCTAAAACAGTACTTTCGGCACGAATTAAAGCATATTGATCAGGATTCGAATTGTTTTTTAAGCGTATTAAAATATATCCACCTAATAATTTCTCACGAATATCATCAATAGAAGGGGAGGTAATAATGTCTTCAATAGAGACGATATTACATAAATCAGAGATGTTTTGGATTTGTTCCGATTCCTTTTTTAGAGGAGTTAAAATGAATTGTTTAATAATAAGTGCTTCCACGACAGATTTATAATAAAACAAGCACAATGTTTCATTTTCAAGTACGTTATGAGAAACAAAGTCGCTTGATTCTTTCATGGTTTGTATAAATTCTGGAATAGAACAAAGTGTTTTTGTATTAGTCTTTTTTGATTTTTTAGATGATAAACCGAACATTTTCTCACCCCTAACTTACATCATTTACTTGTGTTAGTTTTTGGGAAAGACGGGAATTTATACTTAAAAATTGAAAGTTCATAAAGAAAAGGAAGAGTGGTGAATGCCTCTTCCTTTTTAGCATTTTAATTTGTTTTTTGTTCTTTAATAGACTTCACTAATTTCATCATTTCCGCTCGTATATCTTCTCTTTTTACATTTAATTTTTCGGCAATTTGTTTAATGTCCATTCCATCTTTTTTCATCTTTAATACATCATCAAGAGGAGTATTGCTTTTTTGAGAGATGATTGTTAACACAGTAAGATGACGCAATTTGATGTTATATTCTTTCATTTTTTGCTTTAGCTGATCCGGTGTGGATTTTTGCATAGTTGCTAACTGTTGTAGCAGTGCTTGCTTTGTTTCTTTATTCATATGATGCTTTTTCAGCTTACTTGGATCTATACCGAAATGCTCGGCTGTTTTCTCCCAAGATTTATTTTGCTTATAGTAAGCTAAAACATCTTTTATTTCTTTATTACTAATTCTTGCAATATGAGCAGCTTTCCAAATTTCATGTTTGTTATAGCCGAGTTTTTCTAGCGATTGCATTTCTTCTTCTGAAATTGGGTTATGGTGATGCAGTGTTACTTCTTTTGGCGTGGCAGCGGATATAGGGAAGGTGGATATCCCGCATAATAATGCTGCCATAGTCATACAAACAGCAATTTTTTTGTACATGTAAACTCCTCCTAGATGGATAATGTAGAAAACTGTACACATATCATTTCCATAAAATGTGAAATACTTGTGAACAAGTTAAGTTTTTTTATTCACAGCATGGAATGACGTTTTTAGAAGTTTTCCAACATAAAACATTGATTAATAGTAAAAAACTAAGGTATAATCGAAATTGAAAATCAATATCAATACTAATGATAAACTTATACATATAGATAAAAATAAGGGAGAGATAAATATGACTACATATACTTCCATCGCTAATGTGATTAAAGAAAGACGCTCTGTTCGTACATTTACAGACAAAGCAGTAGAAAAAGATTTATTAATTGAACTATTAAACGACGCAACATGGGCACCAAATCATAAGCACCGTGAACCATGGAATTGTAAACTATACATCGGAGAAGGCCGCAAGAAATTAGTAGATGCGGTATTAAACTCTTTCACGGAAGAAGAAAGAGCGAAACGCGGTAAAATTTTATCAGATCGTTTCTTAAGCACGCCTGCACAAATCGTTGTATATATAAATGAAGATCCACGTCAAATTCAACGTGATGAAGATTACGCTGCAACATGTGCATTTATGCAAAACTTCCAACTTCTTGCTTGGGAACGTGGATTAGGTTGCGTTTGGAAATCAGGCGGATTAAACTACAATCCATTATTTATAGAAGGAATCGGTTTAACAAGAGGCCAACGTATCGTTGGAATTCTTCATATCGGCTATTTCGATAAAGCACCAGAAGGAAAAGCTCGTACTCCGATTACGGAGAAGATGGAGATTATCGAAGGTTAATAGATGAGACATTCTCGTTTTTGCGGGGGTGTCTTTTTATTATGCAATCAATCCTCATGAAAGCTTGTTTTTCATCATACACTTTCTTAAGGGAAAGTGTAAGGAGGGAAAATAATGAGAGCAAGTGATGATAAAGCACTGCAATATGCGATTGCGGAAATTACGGAAATTGCGACTGGATTTGGGCTTGATTTTTATCCGATGCGTTATGAAATATGTCCAGCGGAAATTATTTATACATTTGGTGCATATGGGATGCCGACAAGGTTTTCACATTGGAGTTTTGGAAAACAATTTTTCAGAATGAAATTACAATACGATTTAGGACTTAGTAAAATATACGAACTCGTTATTAACTCTGATCCATGTTACGCCTTTTTATTAGATACGAACTCTTTAATTCAAAACAAATTAATTGTAGCGCACGTTTTAGCACACTGTGATTTCTTCAAAAATAATATTCGTTTTTCAAATACGAAGCGAGATATGGTAGAGAGTATGGCGGCAACAGCGGACCGTGTGAAAGCGTATGAGCATAAGTACGGAAAGGCAGAGGTAGAAACATTTTTAGATGCCGTACTTGCCATTCAAGAGCATATTGATCCGTCGCTTATGCGTCCGAAGCTCGCATGGAGTATTGATGATTTAGAAGATGAAGAAGTAGAAAAGAAAAAGGTGTCGCAATACGATGATTTATGGAATTTAGATAATCGCAATAAAAAGCAGGAACGTTCTAATGTGCGTAAAAAGAAGAAAATTCCACCACAACCAGAGAAAGATTTACTGCTCTTTATTGAAGAATATAGCCGTGAGTTAGAAGATTGGCAGCGTGATATATTAACGATGATGCGCGAAGAAATGTTATATTTTTGGCCACAGCTTGAAACGAAAATCATGAACGAAGGCTGGGCATCCTACTGGCATCAACGCATACTTCGTGAAATGGACTTAACCTCTGATGAAGCAATTGAATTTGCGAAATTAAATGCAGGTGTTGTACAGCCATCAAAAACAAGTATTAATCCATACTACCTCGGTATTAAAATCTTTGAAGATATTGAAGAACGGTACAATAATCCGACTGAAGAAATGAAACGACGAGGCGTAAAACCAGGATCTGGCCGTGACAAAATGTTTGAAGTACGCGAAATTGAATGGGACGTATCGTTCCTAAGAAACTACTTAAATAAAGATCTTGTTATGCGAGAAGATATGTACTTATTCCAGCGCCAAGGAAAAGAATATAAAGTCATAGATAAAGAATGGGAGAATGTGCGTGATCAACTCGTAAATATGCGGACAAATGGTGGGTTCCCGTACTTAGTAGTAGAAGATGGAGACTACTTAAAGAACGGAGAATTATACATTAAACATAGTTACGAAGGAATCGAGCTCGATTTAAAATACTTAGAAAAAGTATTACCATATCTTCATCAGCTATGGGGAAGAACGGTGCATATGGAGTCGATTGTGGAGAGTAAGGGCGTTGTGTTTTCTTATGATGGGAAGATGGTGCATCGGAAGTATGTGTGAGGGGAAGAACGGACATAGGATACTGTGTCCGTTCTTTTTATTTGGAACAAAGTTAAATATGCTATTCTTGAAAAAAGGGAGTTACATAGAGAAATGGAGTGATTTAAATGAGCAAAGTAGGGATATGTAAGGTGGATATTACGCCGCCTGTAGGTATTGATTTTGTCGGATATCATAGAGAGACAGGCATAAATAATGTTGAAGAACGTATTTACGGGACAGTTTTTGTATTTGAAAAAGATGAAATGAAGACTGTGTTTATAAGTATTGATAATATTGGGATGCTAGTAGAAGATACGAATATGATTCGTGAGCGAGTAGCAAGTAGGCTTCATGTGCCATTTGAGCGAATAACGGTTGTTTATACTCATACGCATTCCGGTCCAGAGACAGTCGGTGATAATCCGCTAGTGCAGTCGTATAAAACGATTTTAGTAAATAATGTAGTGCATGGTGCTATTACTGCGAATAACAACTTGAAGCCATGTGAAGTTGGCTGGGGTGTTACGACAGGTGATATTGGGGTAAATCGAAGAGAGAGAACATGTGATGGAAGAGCGAAGATGGGAACAAATATAGATGGTGTTGTAGATAAGCGAATTGGTATGTTAGCAATAAGAGATGCTGAAACGAAGGAGTTATCTGGGATTTTAGTATTTTGTACGGCGCATCCGAATGTTTTAAAAGGTGATAGTGATGTATTATCAGCAGACTATCCGGGGATGACAAGAGAGATTCTTGAGAAGACCGTAAATTGTCCTGTTATGATTGTTCAAGGTGCTGCTGGTAATGTGAATGCGAAGTATCGAGGTTCAAGGAAAGCATTAAAACAAATGGCTCACATACTTAGTGGACATATATTAACGATGCTTCCAACAGTTATTTATAGCCCGATTGTAAATGTAAGAACAGTTTCGAGTACGATGCAAATGAAGTTGAAGGATATTCCTGAATTTGATGAGATACGAAGCATGGCTCGATTAGCCGAGAAGCAGTGGGGCGTGAATACGGATGAATGGCTTACTATCGTTTTAGAGAAATATGAGCAAGGTATTCGGCGGTTAAGTATTGATTTAGAAGTGCAGTTATTTCAAGTTAATGATGGTATGTTTTCAGGTTTACCGATGGAACCTTTTTCGGAAACGGCATTAGAAGTGAAAGAGAATCTTCAAAATGAATTAGCTTTCTTTGGTGGATATACGAATGGATATATTGGTTATTTACCAACGAAGGAAGAATTCTTATATGGTGGGTATGAAGTGGAATTAAGCCCTGTTGTGTATGGACCGGTTACGAATTTATTGATACCACCGGAGGAGAATACTGCGGAGTTGGTTGTGAAGAGAGTTATGGAATTATATAACGCGTAAAAAATATATTTAGTAGAATAAAATTTAAAGAAATTAATGATTTTTAATACATCTGTAGAAAACGAATCCATTTTGAAGAAGATGAATCAAAATGGATTCGTTTTTTGTTTACCAGACAGGTCGTATATTTGATGATAATTTCTCTGTATTTTCTTTAGTAACGAATGTTGTTAAATCCTCTTTCAGTATTTGCATTCGTTCTATACCTATGTTTTCAATCCATCGCTGTTCTATTTCAGCTACTATTTCTTCTTTTACTTTCATTACTGACAAACCACGTTCGGTTAAAACGATGATTTTACCTCTTTTATCAGTAGGATGTGTTTTACGTGTAACGTAGCCATTACTCTCAAGAGAATCCACCATTTTACTTACAGCTTGTTTGGAAATCCCCAAATACTCAGCTAGCTCTATACCAGTTGCCCCATTAGGAAGGATGCGTTTGAACATAAAACCATGTGCTGGCCTAATATCTTCAAATCCTAATTCACTTAATTTGTCATGTAGCTCAGTGATTAATGTGCTAAATGATAATGATAAAAGCGATGTAAGATCTAACTCGTTAAATGTTTGATCCATGTATATAACCTCCGCGCTTGTAGTCAATTAAGTTGACTATGTGTAATGCCTATTGTACTATACATAATATAGTCAATCAAATTGACTATATTATGTCGGTAGAACAAATAATGATTTATATAATATAGAATCAATGGAGGTTTCACATGGTTAATATCGTGAAAATTAGAGGGAGTGTATTTGCACCGTATGCATCGCTGGAACCTATTAAGGACCCTGCAACAGGAAGAGTGTTTGAATATGCTGGAGATGCACGTGAGTTTACACCACAAGCTGTGAACACAAAGCGTTCAAGGTTAGAACAAGAAGTGAATATTGATTTTTATAAAAGAGAAATTTTCACATATGCAGATGCTTGTATCGTCACCGTGAAGATTACAAATTCAGATGGCTCAATTGAGTATCAAAAGGGAGAAACAAGTACAGAAAACATTGTATGTACAAATATTGTATGGAGTGAAGATGAAGTTTCATTTGAAATGAGAGCAAGTGCAAGTAATCCTTTAAACGCAGCAGCACCTGCAGCTGATTATTTTTTGACTATACGAGCTAATGAAAGTGGCACTGTGAATATTGAAGGTGTACATGATGGTTTCCCTTGCTATGAATTTTATAAACAAGTAGATTTTGGTTCGTTTGAATTGATATACACACATGATTTCAGAAAAACGGATGATACCCCAGCAGCACTAGCTGGAGAGATGGAATATAGCTTTAAAACGACAGTCTAAACATAAATATAGCGCTATTTTTTAGAAGGAAATAGAAAAGTAAAAGAGAAATCTATTGGTTTTAGGATTGAAATTATGGTCTGTTTTATTTAATAAGCATTCAGCATCTAAAATAAAATTATAGAGGTGTTTCTTATGACTAATATCGTGAAAATTAGAGCCAGTGTATTTATTCCAATGTCTTGGACTGAGGCTAAGAAGGATATGGAAACAGAAAAAGTAATTCAATTCGAAGGTGATTCACGTGAATTCACACCGTATGCGGTAAATGCAATGCGCTCTAGAGTTGAGCAAGAGGTAGTAGTTGATTTCTATAAAGAAGAAGTGTTTTCATATGCGAACACGGGTATTACGACCGAGAAGATTACAAGTCCAGATGGTTCTGTGAGTAAAAGAACAGGGAAAGCAAGTACAGAAAATATTGTGTGCACTGATATCACATGGAATTCTGAAGGTGTGCAATTCAAAATGAGTGCGAGTGCAAGTAATCCATTAAATGTATATGCACCTCCTGTGGATTATGTATTAAATGTATGTGTGAAACAGGATGGTAGTATTGATATTCAAGGGGAGCATGATGGATTCCCTTGTTTTGAATTTTATAAGCAAGTAGATTTCGGTTCATTTGAAAAAATATATACACATGATTTTAGAGAAACTGGTGATACAGCGGCAGCCCTAGGCGGAAACATGGAGTATAGTTTTACAAAGAGATTATAGGAAGTATGATAATAGAACGATGGATTGATTCATTCGTAAAGAACTTGGAAATATCTAAGTTCTTTTTTTGTTTCAAATTTGTGAAAGACATATTGATTGAAATTAAATTTTTTATAATTTATTATATACCCGTACAGGTATAGGTTTTATATGTGTGATATATGAGGGAATTAAATAATAAATAGTATGGAGGTTTGACATATGTCTAGAAAAATTGTTGTAGTAGGCGGAGTTGCTGGCGGGGCATCAGTAGCTGCAAGGCTTCGTCGTTTAAGTGAGGAAGATGAAATTATTATGTTTGAACGCGGTGAATACATTTCGTTCGCAAACTGTGGATTGCCATATTATATTGGCGGTGTCATTACAGAAAGACAAAAGTTATTAGTACAAACTGTTGAAAGGATGTCAAAACGTTTTAATTTAGATATACGTGTATTGAGTGAAGTTGTAAAGATTAATAAAGAAGAGAAAACAATTACGATAAAGAATGTAACTACAGATGAAACATATAACGAGGAATATGATGTTTTGATTCTTTCACCAGGGGCGAAACCAATTGTTCCACCTATTCCGGGCATTGAAGAAGCGAAGGCGTTGTTTACGTTACGAAATGTACCTGATACAGATCGTATAAAAGCGTATATTGATGAGAAGAAACCACGTCATGCGACGGTTATTGGTGGAGGATTTATTGGAGTGGAAATGGTTGAGAATTTAAGAGAACGCGGGATTGAGGTTACTCTTGTAGAGATGGCAAATCAAGTGATGCCACCAATCGATTACGAAATGGCGGCATATGTACATGAGCATATGAAGGTGCACAATGTTGAGCTTGTTTTTGAAGATAGTGTAGATGCGTTAGAAGAGAATGGGACTGTTGTACGTTTAAAAAGTGGCTCAGTTATAAAAACAGATATGATTATTTTAGCAATTGGTGTACAACCAGAGAGTAGTTTAGCGAAAGATGCAGGATTAGCATTAGGAGTTAGAGGAACGATAAAGGTAAATGAGAAATTTCAAACATCTGACCCATATGTATATGCAATTGGTGATGCGATTGAAGTGAAAGATTTTGTTACAGAAACAGAAACGATGATTCCTTTAGCGTGGCCCGCTAATCGTCAAGGTCGCATGTTAGCAGATATTATTCATGGTCATACGGATTCTTTATATAAAGGTACGATGGGAACTTCTGTGGCTAAAGTTTTTGATTTAACAGTTGCTTCGACTGGAGTAAATGAGAAAATATTAAAACGATTAAATATACCCTATGAGGTAGTACATGTACAGGCAAATTCTCATGCGGGATACTATCCGAATGCTACGCCAGTGCTAATAAAATTAATCTTTAATAAAGAAAGCGGAAAAATTTACGGAGCACAGGCTTTAGGGCGTGACGGGGTAGATAAGCGTATAGATGTTATCGCGACGGCAATGAAGGCAAACTTAACTGTAATCGATTTACCGGATTTAGAATTATCATATGCCCCGCCGTATTCTTCTGCAAAAGATCCAGTAAACATGGTGGGGTATGCCGCAAGTAATATAGTAGATGGTTTTGTGGAAACGGTACAATGGCATGAAATAGATCGTATTGTTGACAATGGTGGATATCTTATAGATGTTCGGGAGCCCAATGAACTAAAACAAGGAATGATTAAAGGTTCTATTAATATTCCGTTAGATGAATTACGTGATAGATTGGATGAAGTGCCAATGGACAAAGAAATATATATCACTTGTCAACTTGGTATGAGAGGGTATGTTGCAGCACGTATGTTAATGGAAAAAGGATATAAGGTAAAGAATGTAGATGGTGGTTTTAAATTGTATGGGACAGTATTGCCAGAACGTGTTGTATATTGATATTTTTCATCTTCTACTTCAAGATTTAGTGAAAGATGAAAACCTATAGATTAAGGTTTTAATTTTTGTTTCGCGAACATATAAGACAAAAATTAAAAATAGGGGTTTACAAAATACCCTATAGGGTATAATATATTGTCATAGGTTATAAATGGTGACATAATGGTAATGAGGTGATTATAGAATGGAATATAATCAAGATATGAAAAATAGATTGAAACGTATTGAAGGTCAAGTTCGTGGTGTGCTTCGTATGATGGAAGAAGGAAAAGATTGCCGAGAAGTTATTACACAGTTAACAGCATCTCGTTCTGCACTTGATCGTACAATTGGACTCGTTGTTGGAACGAATTTAGAGCAGTGTTTGCGTGAACAGTTTGAAAGTGGTAATGGTTCAAATGAAGAGTTAATTAAAGAAGCTGTTCAATTACTTGTAAAAAGCCGATAATCTGTCAAACGTAAGTGTTGACAGATTTTCAAAAACGTTTTAATATACCCCTACAGGTATGTGTGTATGAATTGTGGAGGAATCGATTATGAGTATAAAAGTGGATATGAGTTTAGATTGTAAAGGTTTGGCTTGTCCGATGCCGATTGTGAAAACGAAGAAGGCGATAGAAGGATTAGCACCAGGGCAAGTGATTGAAGTTAAGGCAACAGATAAAGGATCTACGGTAGATATAAAAAGTTGGGCGAGTAAAGTAGGACATCAATATATCGGAACGAAACACGAGGGTGATGTATTGGTGCATTATGTTAGGAAAGCAAACGAGCATGAAGTGAATGAAGTTGTGAAATATCCACATACAATTACGAATGCAGAATTACAGTCTATATTGTCTCATGGAGAAGAGAGCATTGTATTAGATGTTCGCGAAGCAGCGGAATTTGCTTTTGGCCATATTCCATCCGCCATTTCGATACCATTAGGTGAATTAGACAGCGCAGTATTAGATAAGATGAAGCAAATTTATGTTATTTGTCGAACTGGTAACCGTAGTGATGTAGCTTGCCACATGTTGAAAGAGAAAGGTTATGCAAATGTGAAAAATGTCATCCCAGGCATGTTAGAGTGGAAAGGGAATGTGGAAAAATAAAATTTTTTAAATAAAAATATACCTATGGGGGTAATGAGATGGATGTTAAAGCATTACAAGCAAAAGATGTTGCAGAGAAAGTTTTATTCGGAGAGTTATTCATTTTAGATGTTCGTAATGAGGCGGATTATGAAGATTGGAAAATTGAAGGGAAACAAGTTTCTTCTATTAATAAACCTTATTTTGACTTGTTAGATGGTGTAGATCATATTGTCAGTGAACTACCTAAAGATAAAGATGTTTTAGTAGTATGTGCAAAAGAAGGGTCTTCTATATTTGTGGCAGAGCAATTAACAGAGGCTGGATTAGAAAATATTTATTATTTATCTGGTGGTATGAAGGCTTGGAGTGAATATGTAAAGCCTATAAAAGTGGGAGATTTAAAAGATGGCGGAAGTATGTATCAGTTTAACCGTCTTGGAAAAGGTTGTTTATCATATATGGTTATTTCAAACGGTGAAGCAGCAGTTATTGATGCGGTAAGGACAGCCGAGGCATATGAAGAGTTTGCGAAAGAGCATGGCGTTACGATTAAGAATGTAATGGATACACATTTACATGCAGACCATATTTCTGGAGGACGTAAGTTAGCGGAAAAAGTAGGGGGTACGTATTGGTTACCGCCAAAAGATGCGGAGGAAGTCGTTTTCTCATACGAACCGCTCGTTGAAGGATCTGTTATTACGGTGGGGGGTACTAAAATTGAAATTGACGCGTTATACTCACCAGGGCATACGATTGGAAGTACGTCATTCATTGTAGATGATTCTTATTTATTATCAGGTGATATTTTATTTGTAGATTCAATTGGGCGTCCTGATCTTGCTGGTAAGGCTGAAGATTGGGTGAGTGATTTACGTAATACTTTGTATAGCCGATATAAAGAGCTATCTCAAAATTTAGTTGTGTTACCGGCTCATTATTCAAAAGTAAGTGAAATGAACGAAAGTGGTATTGTTAGCGCAAAATTAAAAGATTTGTTTGCGAATAATGCGGGGTTAAATATTGAGGATGAGGGAGAGTTCCGTAAAGTTGTAACAGAAAACTTACCACCTCAGCCAAATGCATATGAAGAAATTCGTCAAACGAATATGGGGAAAATTCACCCAAGCGTGGATAAAGAGCGTGAAATGGAGATTGGTCCAAATCGTTGTGCAGTGCACGAATAATGAAATAAATAAAAAATGGAGGAATTGATGATGAATATAAAACAAGTATTAGATGCGAAAGGTTTAGCATGTCCAATGCCGATTGTAAGAACAAAGAGAGCAATGGATGCTCTACAAACTGGAGAAGTGTTAGAAATACATGTAACGGATAAAGGGTCAGTTAAGGATATTCCAGCGTGGGCAAATAAATGTGGCCATGACATCGTAAAGCTTGAAGAAGAAGGCGATGTGCTGAAGTTTTGGATTAGGAAGGCGTAGTGAAGCAATAGTTTTGTAAATATAGAGAGGTTGGTTATATGAACATAATATTAAGTACGCTTTTCATTGTACTTGCTGCATGGTTTGTTATTTCACGATTTTTACCAGTGAAAGGTGTTCAAAATATAAATGGCAAAGAATTGAAAAGTATAGTGGGGAAAAAGGGGAAGTATTTTATTGATGTCCGTACAGTAGGTGAATATAGAGGGAATCATATGAAAGGCTTTCAAAATATCCCCCTAAATGATCTAGCAAGTAAGGCGAATCAATTAGATAAGAATAAGGAAGTAATCGTTATTTGCCAAAGTGGAATGAGAAGTAAGCAAGCAGCAAAGGTATTGAAGAAATTAGGATTTCAGCACGTTATCAATGTTTCAGGCGGTATGAATGGTTTGTGAGGAGGGAATTTAAAATGAAAGAAATGACAGTAAAAGAATTGGAAGAAAAATTGTTACGTAAAGAAGCAGTAAATATCGTGGACGTACGTGAAGTAGAAGAAGTAGCCGAAGGGAAAATTCCAGAAGCGTGTAATATTCCACTAGGACTATTAGAGTTTCGTATGCATGAGTTGGATAAAAAGAAGGAGTATATTATCGTTTGTCGTTCTGGCGGGAGAAGTGCAAGAGCTGTTCAATTTTTAGAAAGTTACGGTTTTCAAGTAATCAATGTGGTAGGTGGTATGTTAGCTTGGGAAGGAAAAGTAGAATAGGGAGAAACAATTTCCATGAAAAAATACCCCTATAGGTAATTGGAGGGAGAACAATATGGAACAACAGAAGAAAACAACAATCGTTTTATTTAGCGGAGATTATGATAAAGCAATGGCTGCTTATATTATTGCAAATGGTGCAGCAGCGTATGATCAAGAGGTAACTATTTTTCATACTTTCTGGGGATTAAATGCTTTAAGGAAAGATGAATATGTGAATGTAAAGAAAACATTTATAGAAAAAGTATTTGGAAGAATGATGCCACGCGGTGCTGATAAGATGGGGTTATCCAAAATGAATTTTGCTGGTATGGGACCAAAGATGATTAAAGGCATTATGAAAAAACATAATGCAATGCCTTTGCCAGATTTAATTGATTTGGCAAAAGAACAGGGGATTAAACTTGTAGCTTGTCAAATGACAGTAGATTTATTAGGGTTAAAAGAGAAAGAGATTATGGAAGGCGTAGAGTTTGCAGGTGTAGGGGCATATTTAGCAGATGCTTCGGATGGGAATGTAAACTTATTCATTTAATCACCTTCTTTTTAGAAGGAGGGGGATGTAAGGTGAGTGGAGTATTATTACTTTTTATAATTGGGTTTATAGGATCGTTTATATCAGGAATGGTTGGAATTGGCGGTGCAATTATTAATTATCCGATGATCTTATATATTCCAGTATTGTTAGGATTTACTGGCTATACGTCACATGAAGTGAGCGGTATTACAGCGGTACAAGTATTCTTTGCAACTTTTGCAGGCGCCTGGGCATATCGGAAAAGTACTGATATGAATAAAATGTTAGTTGTGTATATGGGAGCTAGTATATTAATAGGAAGTTTTATAGGAAGTTTTAGTGCAAATCTATTAGATGAACACGCTGTAAATGTTGTTTATACAGTATTGGCGACCATTGCAGCTATGATGATGTTTGTACCAAAGAAAAATAATAGTGGAGCAGTTAAGTATAATAAATGGTTAGCAAGTGTGTTAGCGTTTATTGTAGGAGGTGTTTCGGGCATTATTGGAGCTGGAGGTGCGTTTCTTTTAGTTCCTATTATGCTAGTTATTTTAAAATTACCATTGCGCATGACGATAGCGACATCTATCGCTATTACGTTTATTTCCTCAGTAGGGATTACGACTGGAAAAGTGATTACTGGACAAGTAGTTATCATTCCAGCTCTAATTATTGCGGTTGCAAGTATATTTGCTGCGCCACTTGGAGCGCGAGTCGGGAAGAGGATAAATCAAAAAGTACTACAATATATGTTATCGATTTTAATTGTCGGCACTGCTATTAAGATGTGGATTGATATGATATCGAAATAAAAGGATGGGCTGCTTGCAGCCCATCCTTTTATTTATGCCCAAATAACTTTCATTAAGTTTTTATATTCGTCATTCGCTAATTTATATAGCATTCTCGTATGTTCAAAGACAAGTGCTGGATTAAAGTTTGGTTCTGAGAATGCAAGAGATGTTGAAATATCAATTGCATTTTGCTTATTTAATGTGAATTTTGCAAAGCGATAAGATGTATTTAATTCATTGATGACATGTAAAATATCATTTGTTGATGTTGCATCAGGTACGTGAGCAACATTGAAGCAGTATATATCCACCGTAGGATGTTCGTTTTGGAAAGCAGCGATAAGTTGAATTTTTGCGCCAGCTTCAGTCTCTAATCCTACTGAAAAATGAACAGAGCCATCATTTTCATCTATATTTTCTTCCATGTATATATCGTTGGATTTTAAGTAGTCTTTAAAATCTGAGATGTTATGTTTTACTGCAGCTTTCATATGTATGAGCCCCCTGATAATTGGAATAGATTGCTACTATTTATTATAATTTAAAAATATTAAAAAAGATAGTTAGAAAGTTCTGATTTTTAATTCTGAAGAAATAAAAAGAAGCCGTACTCTACCTCCATAGAGTACGGCTTCTTTACTATTCATTGTCGTTAGACGATGTTTCTGTATCTTCACTGCTATTTTTGTTCTTATTTTTCACTTCATTGTTACTTGATTCGCGTTCACTTGAATTTTCAGACTTAGATTCTTTTGTCTTTTTCGAATCAGAGTCTGAGTCAGACTTTGTATATGCAGGTAGCCCAAGATGAGTACGAAGTTCATTTGTAACATTAGCTAATTCTTTTTTATCTGGATTGTAGTAGTAAGTTCGACCACCACCAGCAGATTTGCTACATGTATCGTCACCTTTTGCCATATAGCAATCATCACCTTGGATTTGTAATTTCTCAATTTCCGAATCCGATCCATATTTATAGAATGAAAGCATATCATCAAATGTTAAGTTTGTAACGAATTGTCCGTTAATATCATCAATGATGTTGCCAACTTTTGTTACAGAACCAACACTTGTTAGTTTCTTTAAAATAGCCTCGATAACGAGTTGTTGACGTTGTCCACGCATTGCATCGCTATCGATGTGTCTTGTTCTAGCAAGAGCAAGAGCTTCTTCGCCATTTAACTTTTGAACACCTTTTTCTAGATGAATTGCCTCAGCATTATCATTGCTATCTTGCTCAGTAAATTCAACTGGTACATCAACTTCAACACCGCCCAAGTCATCGACGATTTTTATAAATGATTTAAAGTTAAATTTCACAAAATAATCGACAGGAACATTCATTAATTTTTCAACTGCATCAATGCTTGCTTGTGGTCCACCATTTTTTCCGTTTTTAGCAGAACCGAATGCATGAGCGTGTGTAATTTTATCTTTTTTCTTTTCTATTGGGATATAAGTATATGTGTCACGTGGGATACTTAATAGTTTAACAGTTTTGCTATCTTTATTAAATGTTGCAAGTAAAAGCGCATCTGTTCTTATAGCTTCACCATATTCTTTTCCTCGGACATCGCTTTCATCAACACCCATTATTAAAACAGAGACGTTATTTGTAATAGGTTTTACAGCTTTATCTCGTAAATCAGATTTATCACCGCGTGCTAAATCGTGTGCGGCATTTCGAACAGCAGAAGATGCTTTATTTACTAAAAACCAAGTATAACCGCCGCCTATTAATAAAACGAATAGTATAGCGCTTATAATAATTTTTATTTTTTTCTTATTTTTTTTCGGTTTATTGCGTGTATTTTCTTGCAAAGATGGGTTTTGCTCCATTTCCTGTACTCCTTCATTTGGATTGAAATACGACACTCATATCCACTTATTATAATGAAATTTAGCGAAAAAAAACATTACAAAACATTTACATTTCGTAAAAATTCAATATATTTATAAAAAGTCAGATTTTCTATATTATCTTTTTTAGATGTAGAATAAGTATAAGTTGTTTTAGTAGAAATGAAAATATGTATTGTGAGAAAGTGATAGAGAAGTAAGATTTGTTGAAATATAGCCAAGAAGAAATGAGTAAGCTTACTTATTTCTTCTATATAATAAAGAAGAATTTGACGGATAAAGGAGAGAGCATAATGAATCATACATCATTCCGAGCAATCGTTGTGAACGAAACGGAAAATCATCAGTTTGTAAGAAAAGTTGTTGAGAGAGAAGTAAGTAGTTTACCTGAGGGAGACGTATTCATACAAGTTCATTATTCTTCATTAAATTATAAAGATGCTCTTTCAGCTACTGGTAATAAGGGTGTTACGAGAACATATCCTCATACGCCAGGAATTGATGCTGCAGGAGTGGTTGTGAGTAGTGAAGATGCTACCATTAAAGCAGGAGATCAAGTTATTGTAACGGGATATGACTTAGGTATGAATACCTCTGGTGGTTTCGGAGAATATATTCGCGTGCCATCATCTTGGGTCGTGCCTTTACCGGAAGGAATGTCATTAAAGGAAAGTATGATGTATGGGACAGCAGGTTTTACTGCGGCTTTGTCGGTATATAAGCTTATTGGAGCAGGAGTCAAGCCTAGTATGGGAGATGTTTTAGTAACGGGTGCTACAGGCGGCGTAGGGAGTGTAGCTGTTAGTATATTAAGTAAGCTAGGGTTTAACGTAGTAGGAGCGACAGGAAAAATGGAAGAGGAAGATATGCTGCTACGTCTAGGAGCGAAAAAGGTGATTCATCGCGCGGAATTGAATGATGAATCAGGAAGACCGATGTTAAAAGGGATATACGCGGGAGTTATCGATACTGTAGGTGGACATATGCTAGAAACAGCTTTAAAAACAGTAAAGTATGGTGGTTGTGTAACGACATGCGGTAATGTGGCAGGCCAGGAACTACAAACAACGGTATATCCGTTTATTTTACGAGGTATAAGCCTTTTAGGGATAGATTCCGTGCAATGCCCAGTAGATGTGAGAAGAGATGTTTGGACGCTTTTAGCGAAAGAATGGGGAAATAAAGAGTTACTATCTTATACAGAAGAATGTACATTAGAAGAATTAGAGAAGAAGTTTGCACTTATATTGCAAGGAAAGTTAAAAGGAAGGACAGTTGTTAAAATATAATAAGAAAGAGACGCTTAAGTTAGCGTCTCTTTCTTATTATAATGATTGTTTTAGATTAATTTTTCCTTGTTCACCTAAAACACCGTCAGCGATATTTACAGCGTGATCACCAATGCGCTCTAAGTTACTTACCATATCGACGAAGATGATACTTGCATCACCTGAACAGCTGCGTTCGTTTAGACGTAATACGTGACGTTTACGAAGAACACGTTCCATTTGGTCGATTTTGCGTTCTTTGGCAATAACAGTTTGAGCTAGTTCAGTATCGAAGTTTGTTAAAGCTTCAACTGAGTCTTGCAGTGTTGAAATTGTTAACTCAAGCATTTCGTTTAATTCAGCTAATGCTTCATCTGATAGTGAAACACGGTTTGAAATTTGGAAATCTACAAGTTCTACAAGATTTTCTACATGATCACCGACACGTTCAATATCTCCAACAACACCTGCTAAAACAGAATGTTTTTCAGAATCCGTAGGTGAAAGTGGCTTTTCTGATAGTAAAACTAAATACTCGGTAATTTTTTTATCTAAATTGTTAATAGCTCCTTCTAATTGAGTAGCCATGTTTGCGTGTTTTTTGTCTTGTGTATTTAAAAATTGATTTGCTTCTTTTAATCCATGTAATGAGAACTCAGCCATACGGATAATCTCTTTTTGAGCTTCAGTTAAAGCGATGGCTGGAGATTGTTCAATAAAGATTGGATTTAAATGTTGTGGTTTGAAGTCAATCGCTGCATCTTCACCACGAATAATTTTTGTTACAATCCATGCTAACACTGCAATGAACGGGAATTGAATGATTGTATTTGTTACGTTAAATGTTCCGTGTGCAAATGCAATAGTCATTTCTGGATTCAAGTTTAATGATGTTTGGAAATATTGAATTAAACTTGTAAATGGTATTAATAAAATTGTAAAGATAATTGTACCGATAATATTAAAGATAACGTGAACTAATGCTGCACGTCTTGCTGCAATTGAAGTACCGATTGCTGCTAATACAGCTGTAATTGTTGTACCGATGTTATCACCGAATAATACAGGAAGAGCTGCTTGTAAATCGATTGCACCTTGACCGAATAGTTCTTGTAAAATACCGATTGTTGCACTTGAACTTTGTACAATTAAAGTAAAGACTGTACCGACAACAATTCCTAAAATTGGATTATCACTCATGCTCACTGTTAATTCTTGGAATGATTCTAAAGAACGAAGAGGTTTCATACCTGCGCTCATTAATTCTAAACCGAAGAATAACATACCAAAACCGAATACAACTTGACCTACAGAATGTACTTTTTTATTTTTAAAGAAGAATAGTAAGATTGCTCCAACTGCCATAACTGGGAGAGCATATTCTCCGATTTTAATTCCGATAATAAATGCAGTAACTGTCGTACCGATGTTTGCACCCATAATAACACCGATTGCTTGTCTTAATGTCATAAATCCGGCACTTACAAGTCCGACTGTTAAAGCGGTTGTTCCTGAACTGGATTGGATTAATACAGTAACTAACATACCTGCTAGTACACCCATAAGTGGGTTTGTTGTAAAACGATCTAGAATATCGCGAAGACGATCTCCAGCTGCTTGTTGCAGTCCATCGCCCATGTATTTAATCCCGAATAAGAAAATACCTAATCCACCAATGAACTGGAAG
This sequence comes from Bacillus cereus group sp. BfR-BA-01311, assembly GCF_022664295.1. Lineage (NCBI taxonomy): Bacteria > Bacillati > Bacillota > Bacilli > Caryophanales > Bacillaceae > Bacillus > Bacillus cereus group sp. BfR-BA-01311. The sequence continues at coordinate 194,650 of NZ_JAKUHC010000007.1, read as the reverse complement.
ATCATATCTTGAACATTATATTCCACGCATTCCACTCCTTAAATTTCATGTACGATGTAATTATTAACTGAACCTTGAGTCACTGTAAACGGTTTGCTAGTAAAATTTACACTAAATTTACAAAGGGAATAAAAGTTTACAATCCCTTAAAGAAACAACTGCATTTCATTGGTTTTTATCTTGTATAAATCTTAATTTTGTAAAGAAATCACACTTTTTAGAATAATGTTGTTCAGTCGAATATCAAGGAAAGCGTATGCAAGTTCATCGTATATTTTTTGATGAACGTTAAAAAAATATGTAGGGAAATGCATGTAGTTTTAGAACAGCAAAATGAGGGAAAACAATTCTTTTAACATGATAAAAAAGCCACTGAATTATCCAGCAGCTTTTTCCGTGTTTTTATCGCCATGCTTTTGTTTTCTTATGCTTGTAATGTAAATGAAGAGAAAAGCAATAAGTAATAGAGAGGAGTAACGATATACAGTTGCATAGTTTGTAAAGTGAGCAATAAATCCAAAGATAATCGCTCCAGCGCCGATTCCAAGGTCAAATGCGGAGAAGAATGTAGCAGTTGCTACGCCGCGTCGATGCGGTGCTACGCGGTCAATCATCCATGCTTGTAGTGCAGGTTGGATCGCTCCAAAACCACTTCCGTAACATGCTGCAGCAATAATTAAGCTCGGAATTGTCGTCGTATACGACAATAAAATAATACCTGTAAACGTTATAATAACTCCCGGAATGATGACGAATGTATGGCCTTTCGCATCATATAGCTTTCCAGAGAATGGACGTGTCACAGCGATTGCTAGTGCGTTACATAAAAAGAAGAGACTAATATCAGCTATGCCGACTTCTGTAGCAAATAGTGTGATAAAACTTCCGATTCCTCCGTACATTAATGTAATACATAATATTAATAATGAAGGAAGTAAAGCTTTACGCTCAATAAATCCATCGAGAAAAGTACTAGATGATTGTTGTGGAGGCTGTTTCGTTTTTTGGATTTGAAGTAGTTTCGTTAATATTAATGAAACAATTGTGCACGATAATGCACATAAAAAAAGAATTGTGAAGTTATATGTTTGCATAAGCCATAGTCCGATAAGTGGACCGAGGGCCATTGCAAGTGTTCCAGAAAGACCAAAATATCCCATGCCTTCTCCGCGGCGAGCTGAGGGAATTAAATCAGAAACGACAGTTCCATATGTAGTCGTTGTAATGCCGAAACCAGCTCCGTGCAAAATACGAACAGCAAGCAAGAGAAAAATAGTTGAGGCGAAAAGGTAACTGCCCATAGCGAGTAAACAGATAGCAGTACCGATCATTAAAATGATTTTTTTATTGAATTTTTGCAAGGCGTTCCCAGTTAGCGGTCTAACAAAAAGTGCCGCAACGGTAAACATGCCGACAACAAATCCGATATTTGAACTTGTGCCACCAATTTCTTTCACATAAACAGGTAAGGTTGGAATTAACATTTGAAACCCTAAAAACATACATAAGTTTGCAAAAATTAAAGCAACAAACTCTTTTGTCCATAACGGTTCTCGTTTTACGAGTATTGCTTCTCCCATATATTCATCCCCTATATAAAATTTTCTCTTTTCTTTCGAGTATATGTATTGGCCAATGCAACAGTCAAGGAAGGTGTCTTGAAAACGGATAACAATTTTTAAGGTGAAAAACTGACAAATTTGTGTAAAGGCTACACAACTATGAAAAAAAGATGTAAAGTATAGATGTATAGACTTGTAGGTGTTAAGAATGATAGAAATTGTTTTTTCTTTAAAGAAAGCGGATTCAAAGGAGTAGTGAACAAGAAGGGGATATATACTTTTTCACTACATATATTTGAAAAGGTTTACAATATGATGAAGAAAGAGGCGTGTACATATGAGACGATTAGGTATTTCTATTTATCCAGAACATTCAACAGTAGAGAAAGATAAGGAGTATTTAACATTAGCAAGTAAATATGGGTTTACACGTGTGTTCACATGTTTATTATCTGTGGATGGAGAAAAAGAGAAAATTATTGAAGAATTTAAAGAAACGATCTCACATGCGAATGCATTAGGGTTCCAAGTATTAGTGGATATTAGTCCATCTGTTTTTGAACAATTAGGTATTTCGTATAATGATTTATCATTCTTCCATGAATTGGGTGCGTACGGTATTCGTTTAGATGTTGGTTTTTCAGGATTAGAAGAATCAATTATGACTTATAATCCGTATGGTTTGAAAATTGAGATTAATATGAGCAATGGTACGAAGTATGTAGATAACATTATGAGTCATAGACCAAATCGTGAAAATTTAATTGGTTGTCATAATTTTTATCCGCATCGTTATTCAGGGTTATCATACGATCATTTCATTAAATGCTCGAAACAATTTAAAGATTACGGTATGAGAACGGCTGCTTTTATTTCATCATTTGATGCAACATATGGACCTTGGCCAGTAACAGAAGGGTTATGTACATTAGAGCAGCATCGTGAATTACCGATGACAACACAGGCGAAACATTTATTCGCGACGGAATTAATTGATGATGTTATTATTGCAAACGCATATGCGTCAGAAGAAGAATTACAAGCACTAGGTGCATTAAATAAAGAGAAACAAACATTTGATATAGAAATATATGATACAACGACAGAACTAGAAAGAATTATCGTATTAAACGAACCACATTTTTATCGCGGAGATGTATCTGAATATATGATTCGTTCTACACAAAGTCGTGTGAAATATAAAAAAGAAGAGTTTAAACCTCATAATACGCGTGAAATTAAGCGTGGGGATTTATTAATTGATAATGAACAATATGGTCAGTATAAAGGCGAATTACAAATTGCATTAAAAGATATGGTGAATACAGGAAAAACAAATGTAGTTGGTCGAATTGTAGAAGAAGAGATTTTCTTACTAGACTATTTACAAGCATGGGATAAATTCGGATTTACATTAAAGAAATAGAGAGAATATAAAGGGGAAAAACTACTGATTTCAGCAGCTTTTCCCCCTTTATATATAAAGAGCGAGAGGAAGAGCTATGACAAAGGTGCATCAGCGATTAATTTCTATTTTAGAGGGATTTTTAGAAGAGAAATCGATGTTAAATCGAGCTTTTTTAGCGGGCCGTTTACATGTATCGACGAAGACGATTCAAAAGGATATAAAATTATTAAATGATATATTGGAAGAAAACGGAGCGAAAATCGAATCGCAAAGAGGGACTGGGTACGAATTAGAAATTATACAAAAGAAGAAATTTGAAGACTTTTGTGTGAGTCTATTTCAAAAACAGACGGAAAAGATCCCAACTTCTTATGAAGAAAGAATGGCGTACATTCTGCAGCGTGTTTTAATGACAGAGGGATATGTGAAGCTTTCAGAATTAGCGGAAGAGATGTATGTGAGCAAATCAACGGTCAATTTAATTATGAAAGATGTTACAGATATATGTGGTCGCTATAAATTACAAATTGAGAAGAGACCGTATTATGGTATACGTATTGTTGGAGAGGAATTTAATATTCGTTCTTGTTTATCACAATATGGTTTACCGCGTTATGACCATACTCCGTTTCATGAGCAATTTGAGCAGACGGAGACATATTTATCGCTACCGCATATATCACTCATTCGTTCAATTATATTAAAGTATATTGAAGGCGGAACAATATATTTATCTGATATAGAAATTGATAATTTAGTCATTCATATTGCAATCGCATTAAAGCGTTGTCAAAGTCAACATTATATGAAAGGACTGCATGCGGAGCAATCAGAACTTATAATAAAGAAAGAATATACAATTGCGAAGCAGATTTTAGGAGATTTAGAGAAAGCGTTAAAATTTTCATTTCCAGAAGAAGAAGTATTATATGTGACGATGCATTTATTAAGTACTGCTGTTACAACGAGAAATCGCTATGAAAATATAGAAGAGCTATTAGGGAAAGATATATATGCATTTATGCAACATATTCTTTTTAAAGTAGCGGAAGAACGGAATCTTATTTTTTATTATGATGAAGAATTATTATTTGGATTTGGTATTCATTTAAAAACGTTATTAAATCGTTTGAAGTATAAGTTAAATACGAGAAATCCTCTTTTGGCAGAAGTGAAAAAGAATTATCCGTATGCTTTTGAAATTGCGGTTCTCGTTGGAGATATCATTGGTGAATATACGGGTGAATCGATCCCTGAAAGTGAAATTGGTTATATTGCAATTCACTTCGGTGGAGCTATGAGCCGTTTGCAGGAGCAAAATCAAAAGAAAAGATGCTTATTAGTTTGTGCGACTGGTCAAGGAAGTGCCCAACTATTAAAATATAAAATTTTATCACAGTTCCGAGATAAATTAGAGATTGTAGGTATTACAGGCTATTATCAATTGAAAGTAGAAGATCTTTATAAAGAAAAAATAGATTGTATTATTAGTACGATTCATATACCGAGTGGCTTGCCTGTTCCAGTTATAAAAGTGAATTCAATATTTGATGATAAAGAGATTAAATCGATTGGTCAGCGGTTGTTTACGCATGTGAATACTAGTGTGCAGCCTTATATTAAGGAAGATTTAATCTTTTTAAATTATAGTGCTTCTACGAAAGAGGATGTTATTCAGTTTTTATGTGAGAAAGCTGCTGAGAAACGCTATGTACCAGAAAACTTTTATGCTTCTGTTATGGAAAGAGAAAATACGTCTCCGACAGCGGTTGGGAATTCAGTTGCAATCCCGCATCCGATGCAGTTATTAAGTGAGGAAACTTTTTTGATGTTTTGCACACTTGAAAAGGCTGTTGATTGGGGAGATAAAAAAGTACAAGTAATTATTTTATTTAGTGTAAAGCGCAATAATAATGAAGATTTGCAAAGGCTTTATGATTTTTTATATGATATTATGTCTAGTCAAACTACGATAGAGAAACTTACTCAGACCGAGGTAATTGAAGATTTTCAAGAGATTTTATTATCATTTTGAAAAAGTATATAAAAACTTCCGTTACATAACGGAAGTTTTTTATGTTTAATTGTATGCGTTTTCATAATAAGATGGAAATATAGAAAACATATAGCTTGGGGGAATTTAAAATGGCTGATATGCAAACTCCATTTGCGTTAATTTTACATGGTGGCAATGCGAGAAGTGCGGCGCTTGAAGCAATTGCTTTTGCAAGACAAGGAGATTTCGGGAATGCCGGTGAAAAGATGAAACTTGCTAGTGAGGAAATTTCAGCAGCGCATCGTATTCAAACGGATTTAATTCAAGAAGAGGCAAGAGGAAATCATGCAGAAATTAGTTTACTGTTGGTGCACGCACAAGATCATTTAATGAATGCAATTACAGTGAAAGAACTGGCTGAAGAATTTATTGCTCTTCATAAACGAGTAGAAGAGAAAGTGACCGTATAAGATGTACATTTTATTATGTTGTGCAGCAGGTATGTCAACGAGTATGGTCGTAAGAAAAATGCAAGAAGAGGCAAAGAAACAGGGGAAGAATTATAAAATTAAGGCAGTTGATTCAGAACTAGTGAAGCTTGAAATTAAGGAAGCCGATGTCGTTTTAATTGGCCCACAGGTGAAATATTTATTTCCAGCTGTAGAGTTTCTTGCAAATTCATACAATATACCAGTTGCGATTATAGACCAACGAGATTATGGCATGTGTGATGGTTTGAAGGTGCTTAAGCAAGCAGAACAATTAGTTTTAGCATAATTATATCTTTTTAAATATAAACATTATAATGTTATAAAGTTTATTTCGTTCTTTTATAGTAGAGAGAAAGAGGAGGGCTATTAATGAATGGGTTTATGAGTTTTATGGAACAAAAGATTATGCCAACAACGCAAAAGATTGCAGGACAACGACATTTATTAGCAATTCGAAACGGGGTTATTTCTACATTACCGTTAACGATCGTCGGATCATTTTTTGTTATCTTTTTAAATTTACCAATTGATGCATATATGGAATGGATCGCACCGTTTCGCCATATTTTAGATATTCCATTCCGATTTACAGTAGGACTAATGGCGTTATACGCAGCGTTTGGTGTAGGGGCTTCGCTCGCGAACTTTTATCAGCTCAATCAGTTAAGTGCAGGGTTATTATCTGTACTCGCCTTTTTACTAGCATCAGTTGAACCAATTCAAATTACGAAAGCTGTACCAGGTGTTATTGATGCAGGGAGATATATTTCAGTAGGAACATTAAGTGCAACGTCTTTATTCGGCGCAATTGTTACAGCATTAATTGCAGTAGAAATTTATCATTTTATGATTAAGCATAATATCTCGATTAAATTACCAGATAGTGTACCACCAGCAGTTTCAAATTCGTTTGCAGCATTAATTCCAACATTAGCAGTTATTCTTTTATTCTGGGGCATTCGCTACGGTTTGAAATTTGATGTGAATACAACGATCACATATTTAATCGCACCATTAAAATCAGTATTAGTAGGAAATAATTTATTCGGTGGTTTATTAACAGTATTCTTAATCGTGTTTTTCTGGTCATTCGGTATACATGGACCAGCGATTTTAGGACCAATTATTCGTCCGATGTGGGATTCAGCAATTCTTGAAAATATGGAAGTATTCACGGCTACAGGAAATGCACATCAGTTACCAAACTTATTTACAGAGCAATTTATTCAATGGTTCGTATGGATTGGCGGATCAGGCTCAACGTTAGCTTTAGTAATTATGTTTATGTTCTCTAAATCTAAGTTCCTAAAAGAGTTAGGTAGATTATCATTCGTACCAGGTTTATTCAATATTAACGAACCAATTATTTTTGGGGCACCGATTGTAATGAACCCAATTCTAATTATTCCGTTCGTTATTACACCGTTAGTGACAACGACAGTATCATATTTTGCAGTTGTTTCAGGTATGATTCCACTTATGATGGCGAAACTGCCATTTACGATGTTAGCACCAATTGCAGCGGTAATTAGTACGGACTGGACAATTATGGCTGGTGTACTTGTACTTGTTAACTTTGTCATCTCATTCGTTATTTACTATCCATTCTTCAAAATGTATGAGAAACAACAATTAGCAGGAGAGGAGAAAACAGAATGCTCGGAGCAATTATCATCTTAATTACATTCGTGGTCGGACAGTGTATTGCCCATTATTCGAAATGGGTACAAAGTAAATCTTTATTAGTGTTACTACTAGTATCAGTTTTATTTATCGGTTGTTCAATGGGTGCATATGTAATGTTAGGATTGCAATCACCGTACGTAATTATTGTACCGACAATTTTATGTGCAACGTGTTTATCTGCAAAATATAGATTTACGAGCATGGCATTAATACAACGTGTGAAGGAGATGCAAAAGCATGGAGCGTAAATTAGGAATTTCACTTTATCCAGAACATTCAACGAAAGAAAAAGATATGGCTTATATTTCCGCAGCGGCACGACACGGTTTCTCAAGAATATTTACTTGTTTGTTATCTGTGAATCGTCCGAAAGAAGAAATTGTAGCTGAATTTAAAGAGATTATCAATCACGCAAAAGATAACAATATGGAAGTTATTTTAGATGTAGCTCCAGCTGTGTTTGATCAGCTTGGTATTAGTTATAGCGATCTATCATTTTTCGCAGAATTAGGCGCAGACGGTATTCGTTTAGATGTAGGTTTTGACGGATTAACGGAAGCGAAAATGACGAATAATCCGTACGGTTTAAAAATTGAGTTAAATGTAAGTAACGATATTGCGTACTTAGAAAATATTCTTTCGCATCAAGCGAATAAATCAGCTTTAATTGGTTGCCATAATTTTTATCCACAAAAATTCACTGGTCTTCCATACGATTATTTCATTCGCTGTAGTGAACGCTTTAAAAAGCATGGTATTCGCAGTGCAGCCTTTATTACATCACATGTCGCAAACATCGGTCCATGGGATATTAACGATGGATTATGTACATTAGAAGAGCATCGTAATTTACCAATTGAAGTACAAGCGAAGCATTTATGGGCAACAGGGTTAATTGATGATGTCATTATCGGAAATGCTTATGCGAGTGAGGAAGAGTTAGAGAAACTAGGAAACTTAAATCGCTACATGTTACAGCTAAAAGTGCACTTTGTAGACGAAGCGACTGAAGTAGAGAAGAGAGCTACGCTGCAAGAATTACACGTAAGGCGCGGCGACATAACAGAGTATATGGTACGTTCTACAGAAGTACGTAAAAAGTACAAAGATTATGACTTCCCAGTGCGTGAAAGTGTGCTGCAGGAAAGAGGGCAAGTTGTAATTGGAAACAATTCATTTGGTAAGTATAAAGGTGAACTGCAAATCATTCTGAAAGAAATGCCGATAGATGAACGGAAAAATATTGTCGGTACAATTGCAGAAGAAGAGTTATTCTTACTAGATTATGTAGGAGCTTGGACGCAGTTTACTTGTGTGGAATAGGGAAGATAGGGGGCGTTCCAAATTTTGGACCGCCTTTTTAATATTAAAGTACTTTTAACGTCAAAATTTGTCGGTAAATCGATATCTCTTGTCGAATCGTTGATATATTATAAGTTACGATAGATATATTCGAAAAATCGTTGATATATTGTAGGTTACGATAGATATATTTGAAAAATCGTTGATATAATTTCATTTACTATGTTATTTTTCAGTAGTTTAATAGAGTAAAAAAAGAGCCAGTCTCAACGATGAGACTGGCTCTTTTTTATAACTAGTTTAATACTTTAACTGTAACTGTTTTACGTCCCCAGCTACTTGATGAACCTTTATCTGGCATTAAAACGTCGATTTTATTACCTTTAATAGCTCCACCAGTATCACCAGCGATTGCTACTCCGTAACCTTCAACCCATACTTTTGAACCTAATGGAATGACACTTGGATCAACTGCAATTAGTTTCATGTTTGGATTAGCTGTTAAGTTGTGGCCTAAAGCTGATTTTACTTGGTCGCCTGCTTTATAACCATTTTCAAGTGGATCTGCTGTGTAAGCTGTTGCTACAACACGTAACTCACGAGAAGATGATGGTGCACTTGTTTCAGTTTCTTTTGCAACAGGTTGTTGTGTAGCTGGTTTTTGAGCTTTAGCCGCTTCTTGAGCCTTAGCCGCTTCACGAGCTTCAGCTGCTTCTTGAGCCTTAGCTGCTTCACGAGCTTTAGCTGCCTCTTGAGCTTTAGCTGCTTCACGAGCTTTAGCTGCTTCTTGAGCCTTAGCCGCTGCTTGAGCTTCAGCATCTGCTTGAGCTTTAGCTGCTTCACGAGCTTTAGCTGCCTCTTGAGCTTTAACTTCTGCTTGAGCTTCAGCATCTGCCTGAGCTTTAGCTGCTTCTTGAGCCTTAGCTGCTTCACGAGCTTTAGCCGCTTCTTGAGCTTTAACTTCTGCTTGAGCTTCAGCTGCTTCGCGAGCTTTAGTTGCTTCCACTGCTTTAGCTTTTGCTTGAGTTTCAGCTACTTCCTGAGCTTTAGCTGCTTCACGAACTTTAGCTGTATCTTGAACTGTAGTCGTTTTTTCAACTTTAGCTACTGGTTGAACTTTAACTGGTGCTTTACCTGTTAAGTAAGGAACATGAACATAAGCTGTTTTTCCGTTATATTCAAATTGAATCCAATCATTTTGTACTTGGTGTGTTGTTTCAATTACATCATCTTTTTTCAACTTACCAAGAATCTCTGAGTCTGTGTTTGCCCCAGCACGTACGTTTAATACGTTTGCTGTTACGTAGTAAGTGTCTTTTGTATAGTCAGCGCTTATGAAAGCTTCTTTACCGCTATTCAATTGAACTTTTGACCAACCATTTTCTGTATGTAAAACATTTACTTTATATCCATCTAATAATTTTCCTACAACTTTTGATTCAGTAGTTGGGTTTTCTCGTACGTTTAGTACGTCAGTCGTTACGATTGTTTCTGCTTTAGCAGATGTTGTGAAAATCCCAAGACCAAAAACCGCTGCTGTTGCTATACCCATAAATTTTTTCATAATAGCCTCCATTGCATTTGTTTTCGTTGACCTCATTATAGCAACCATTATTTTCTTATTTGCGAAAAACATAAAATTACAAAGCTTTCGTAACGGGGCATTAATATTCTGTAACAATTCCATAAATATCCTGATAGCGCTTCCTTGTTGTTTTTTGGCGTATTAGGGCATATGAAACACAAAATGAGTAGTATTTCAATTACTGTAACGTTAATAATGTTACGGTAATATTTCTTGATGATATCTATAGCTTTACAAAAATAGCTTATTTTACTGTTTGAATGGAAATTTAGTTATGAAACGATAATCTTTTTAGGCGTGAAAATATATAAATGAGGTGAAATTTAATAAAATATCGATATAATTGTTACAAAATCAGTCGAAGTATGGAAAAAATTACGCCTTGATTTTCGTCTGTTACATAGTATTTTTGCAATAATAGAATTAGATAATAGCCTTAGTACCTATAAATAATGAAGAGTATTATAATGGTAGTTGTAACGTGAAACATATATAATAGAAGAAACTCAATTTAGTAGATAAATAAAAAACGCAGGAGTGTAAACTCCTACGTTTTTGTTTATTCATATCGTAAACATTCAATTGGATCCAGTTTGGCAGCTTTGTTAGCTGGTAGTAAACCGAATAGTATACCGATTAACATAGATAGGGCAACGGAGATAAGTCCTAGTTTTAGTGAAACGACAAGTGGCCATCCTGCAAACATTGCGACAATCCATGCGAAGAAGATTCCAAGCATAAATCCGACAAAACCACCTAATGCTGTTAAAATGCAAGCTTCGATTAAGAATTGCATTAATACTTTACCACGTGTTGCACCTAATGCTTTACGAATACCAATTTCGCGTGTACGCTCTGTTACAGATACTAGCATAATGTTCATTACACCAATACCACCTACAAGTAAGGAAATAGCGGCAATACCACCGAATACACTTTTTAATATACCTGTGAAGCTATCAATTTCTTTTAAGAATTCTTGTGGATCTGGTACTTCAAATTTACCTGAATGCTCTGGTTTTTTTGCTTCATTTAATGATTTTACAACTGCTTCTTGAACAGTTTCCTTATCTTGACCAGGAGCAATTTTTACCGTTACAGAATCGTAGTTGTTTTTCCCGAATAGTACAGGCCAGTTTTCTGCTGAAATGACACCTTCTTTAAATGTCATGCCACCCATCATTGCTTTTATTGAATATACGCCAACTACTTTGTATGGTGTACCTTTTATATCTACATATAAGTTTGGTTCCCATGAAGAATATAATTTATCAAAAGCATCTGTATTTAATACAATTGTGTGTTCAGGTCTGTCTAAATCAGCTGCTGTTAAAAATCTGCCGTGCTCAAGTTTGAATTTAGATGTATCTTCAAAATAATCACCTTTTGCACCGGTAATATCAAGATCTAATTCTTTTTTTCCTGCATATACTTTTTCTTTTCCTTTTACATCTGGATAAACTTCTTGCACACCAGAAATTTTGGATATACTTTCATACATGCTTGAGGAAATTTTGCCGTCCATATCTGAGTAATCTTCTGTCTTATAATTTACAGAAAACTGATCTTTTTTTTCATTCCCGATTTGTTCGCGGAACTTTGCGTTTGTTCCATCCCCAATCGAGATAATAGTAATGATGGCACTAACCCCAATAATAATACCTAGCATCGTTAATATAGAACGCATTTTATGAGCAAAGATAGAGGAAAGGGCCATGCGTATATTTTCACTCGTATTCAAAATTAACCTCTCCAATCTTGGACGATATTTCCGTCACGAATTACAATTTGACGTGCTGCAGCTTCCCCGATTTCACGGTCATGGGTAATCATAATGATTGTTGAGCCTTGTTTATTTAATTCGTAAAAGAGGTCCATAATTTGTGTACTTGTTTTCGTATCAAGTGCTCCCGTCGGTTCATCGGCTAAAATGAATTTCGGGTTATTTACGATTGCGCGGGCAACGGCGACACGTTGCTTTTGACCACCGGATAATTCGTTCGGTAAGTGAGTAGCGCGATCAGCTAAACCGACTTTTGTTAAAGCGGCTAATGAGCGCTCGCGTCTTTCTTTTTTATCGACTCCAGCGTAAATAAGAGGTAGTTCTACATTTTGAAGCGCTGTAAGTCTCGGTAATAACATGAAGTTTTGGAATACGAATCCGATCTCTTTATTACGTACGTGTGCAAGTTCTGTTTCAGTCATGTTTGAAATATTTTGACCGGCTAGTTCGTACGTACCTGTCGTCGGTTTATCTAAGCAACCGATAATGTTCATTAATGTTGATTTACCAGAACCAGAAGGTCCCATAATTGAAGTGAATTCTCCTTGGTTCAGTGTTACGTCAATTCCGTGTAATATTTGAACGGACTCTGCACCATTTTGGAAGGATTTCGTGATGCCTTTTAAGTTAATCACTGGGCGACAACCTCCATACCATCTTTTAAGTCTTTTTCAGGTTTAGAGATAATTTCCTCTCCTTTTTTCACTCCAGAAACTTTTGCTTCGCTATCAGTCTCGAATTCAACAGTAACTGCTTGTTCTTTCGCCTTACCGTCTTTTACAACGAAGACAACATTTTTGTCACCTTTTTTCACGATACTGCTTTTCGGAACAATTGTACCAGTTGCTTCGCCAGATTTACTTGTTACGTAAACGTGGAAGCCGTTTTGTAATTCGTCACTATTATCTAATGTGACAGTGAATTGATAGTTAGAAACAGTTTTATTTTCATCCATGCTCTTTAATGGTGTAGAACCGATTTCTGTTACTTTTCCTGTCCAAGTCTTACCAGCGACAGTTTTTGATGAAACAGTTACTTCTTGCCCAACTTTCATACTAGCAAGCTCATATTCAGAAATTTGACCTTTTACTTTAAATTGACCAGCGTGACGAAGAGTAATTCCGCTCATACCTGTTTTTTCGTCAGCAGTTTTTACGATATCATCAATTACGCCATCAGCAGGACTTGTTACAGAAAGATTGTTTACTTTCTCTTTTGCTGCTTTAATCATTTCATCAGCTTTTTCAACTTCAAACTTTTTCATTTCAATTTGTGATTCTAATTGCCCAACTTCGGCTTCTGATGCTTTTAATGCTTCAGCAGGAAGGCCTGCATTTTTATCTTTTTGTAATTTTTGTTTCGCTACATCAATTTGTTTTTGGAGCAACGTTACTTCTTTTTGTGCGATTTTCTTTTGCATTTCTGCTTCTGTTACACCTTGTTTCGCAGTCGGATCATTGTATTTAAATAGAAGCTGACCTTTTTTCACTTCATCGCCTTTTTTCACAGCTAATTCATATGTTCCTTTTGTTGGATCGAATGAAATAGTTTCAATTCCATTTGGAATAACTTCGCCACCAAATTTTTGCGCGTTTTGGATTTGTTTTTCGGTTACTTTATATCCGCTATATGCCATTGCTACATCTGAACCGCCACCAGCAAATGCAAAGTATGATCCAGCTGCAATTCCGATTGCTACTACACTAGTAATTAACACTTTATTTTTCTTCTTCATCTATTTATCACCTTTTCGTTCGTTTTAGTATCTACATTAAGTATAGAAGAGGTAAAGAATCTGACAAATCGTTTTAGCTTACAATAACCTTACAGTTTTGTAAGGTATGAATATGTAAATGTAAGGTAGAGGTTGTCCTAGTGTAAGCAAATGAATTGACTCGTCGTTTCTTTCTTACAATAATATTGTATGGAGGAAAGGAGGAAAGGAGGAAGGAAGATGGAAGCTTATTTTAGCGCACACCCATTAAAACCATTTATTCCATACTCAAGGCAACATGCCCTTATATTATTTATTATGTTGGTGGGGATATTTTTTCTGTATCAATACCAAGATGTATTACGTCAAAGTGAGTGGAATATAACGGTTCGATATGCAATTGCATTTTTATTTATAGGTAGTGAAATTGGGCTTCATATGTGGGAGTGGAAAGCGGGGATTTTTGAGCTAGCTACTTCATTACCGTTTGAATTATGTACGATTAGTTTATTATTAGCGTCGATTATGATCGTAACGAAAAGTTACCGCATATATGAGATTGTATTTTTCACGGGAATTATTGGTGCATCACAAGCTATTTTAACGCCAAACTTGCAGTATGCTTTTCCGCATTTTCGTTTCATTGAATATTTTAGCGCGCATATATTGCTCATTTGGGCACCACTCTTTATGACTTGGGTGGAAGGCTATAGACCGACCTTGCAATCTATTAAGCGTACGATGATATTTTTAAACATATTGATTCCGCTTGTTTCGTTTGTGAATTATAAAACAGGCGGTAATTATATGTTTTTAGCTCATAAGCCAGAAACAGCTTCATTACTCGATATGTTAGGACCGCATCCTTACTATATTATTTCATTAGAACTCGCAGCGCTTATTGGGTGTTTTATTTTGTATATGCCGTTTGCAAAAAGAGAAAGGCATGCGCATAAAGAATCACTAGGATCATAACCTAGTGATTTTTTATGTTTGAATATTTACAATTCAGAAAATTAAGAATAAAATTAGAGAGTAAAATATAAAGAGAGAGAAGGGAAAACGTGGTCAAAAAAGTTTTTCTGAATGGGATGGAAGTGACAATTCAATTTATTATTTCGATTTTGGGGATTATTATGTTAGGGGCTCTGCCGAAATTGTTTTATGGATTTAAGCTGGATGTATCAAAGTACATACAGAGTTTAAAAGAAGTGTTTGTGAACTTAATGGATATTTCCAATTTGCAATATGTGAAAGGTAAATTTTTATTTCCGCAGCTGTTCGTCCATTATAAAGAAACGATTATTATTTTTTTAGCTGCTTTTTTTATTTCATTATTTGTAGCATTTTGTATTGTTTATGTAATTATGAGTAGTTCACCGCGTATACAACATCGAATTAAATCATTTCTTATCTTCCTAGAATCTATTCCAGATATCCTTCTTATTTTAGTATCACAAATTTTAGTTATATGGTTTTTTAAACAAACAGGTTTTTTACCTTTTCAAATTGCTTCAATTGGAGGCGAGTCAATTAGAGGATTGCCGATACTTTGTTTGAGCATCCCGACTACGATTATGTTTGTAAAAATGGTCGTGCTTCGTTTTGAAAATGAACTAGAAAAAGATTATGTACTATTTGCTAAGGCGAAAGGGCTGGGGCGCTTTCATATTTTAAATCGTCATATTTTACGAAATGTGTTGCTTAGTACATTATTCTTTGCGAAAACGAATATCTTTTTTATGTTATCTAATTTATATATTATAGAATGGATTTTTAATACGGGTGGTATTTTTATGTTTTTGAAATCTTATTTTGGTATTAGAGTTGAGGTTTTCATCGTTAGTGTGCTTCTTATATATATTCCGATTTTTATTTTATTTAAATTGTTTCATTATCTCATTCCGGCTGCGATGAAGGAGAGATTATAATATGTGGACGTATATAAAACGTGATAAAAGATTTTGGATAAGCATTGGGTTTCTTCTCCTATTAGTTCTTTTGAGCATCGGAAATACGTTATGGAATGATGGACATATTAGACAAGTTACATTGCAATATGATGCGGATGAAAATCCACAAGTGCCACCGTTTTCACCTTCATTCCAATTTTTACTCGGGACAGATCGGAAAGGATACGACCTTTTACATTTAGTTATTGAAGGCGCGAAGTGGACGATTGGTATATCTATTTTAATTGCGGCACTTAGAATGGTAATAGGTGTGTTTTTCGGTGTCGTACTCGGAACGTATATAAAAAGAGGATTTTCAAAAATTGAGGCTTTCTTTGATAGTTTTACAGTTATTCCGACAGTTATGATTGCATATTTTTTTCTTCAATCTGCAAATGCATTTGGAAGCGGGGAGGAAACAACAACCTTTTTTGAAAGGGCTTCGTTTCAAGTTGTCTTACTTGTAATGCTTGTAATGCCAGTTATTGCACTGTATGTTGCGAAGGAAGTTCGTAAATTGCGAACGGAGGAATTTGTTGATGCCGCACGCATATTAGGTGGATCGAGAAGACATATTGTTATAAAGCATCTTTTCCCGCACCTTTATATGACGTTTATACTTGTATTTTTTCAGCAGTTTACGCAGACTCTTACTATTTTACTGCACTTAGGGTTACTAGAAATATTCTTTGGCGGAACGGTTAAGTTTTTAGGACCGATAGAAGAAATAGAATCTTACACACATGAATGGTCAGGGCTAATTGGAGTCTATTTTAGATCTTTAACAGTGCATCCATGGATTCCTCTCGTCCCAATTACATTTTTCGGGCTTACCATTTTTTCAGGAAATATGATTGTAAAAAGTCTAGAAGAGGCGATGTTGAAAGTTCGATTAGGGGGAGAGATAAAGAAGGAAGTTGTAGAAGAGGAACAATCTGCTGTACAGTCAAAGGAAGAGTTGTTTACGTTTAAACATACGATGTGAAGAGAAAAAGAAGCAAGCATGGATTTCATGCTTGCTTCTTTTTACTTTGCAGAAACTTCACCTTCAGCTTCTGTTTGCGGAATAAAGTATCCGATTATACCACCAATTATTGCTGGAACGATCCAGCCGATTCCTAAGTTATAAAAAGGAATCGTGTGTACGATATTAGCGATAAAACTTGGTATCATTCCCACATTATCGAGTGCATGAATACAGCTAATAATGAATGCTGCGATCATTGCTCCGATGTAGACAGAAGGTTTACGTTTCGTATATTTATCGATAAATGATACGAAAATTAAAATGATTGTAATTGGGTACAAAATAATTAATACAGGTAGTGTGATTTTAATTAATAAGCTTAATCCTAAGTTTGAAATAACGAAACTAAAGATACAAACGTATAGTACGAGCTTTTTGTAAGAAACATTTGTTAATACTGTTGCGAAATAGTTGGCGAATGCACTTACAACACCAATTGCTGTTGTTAAACAAGCGAAGATAATGGCGATACTTAATAAAACATTACCGCTTGTCCCAAAGAATTGGTACATAACAGTTGCTAATAGTTGACCACCGTTCTCGAATTGTCCCAAGTTTCCGTTTGAAGCTCCGATATAACCGAGTAAGAAGTAAACAATTGTTAAGAATAGAGCAGCGATACTTCCGCAAATGATTGTATATTTCGCGATAGATTTCTTCTCGTGTATACCGTTTTGACGAATTGCATTTACAACAATTGTTGATAGTACGAGAGCGCCAATTGCATCTAACGTTAAAAATCCTTCAAGAAATCCTTTGAAAAACGGGATGTCTTTATAGTCACCGATAGGCTCTGCAAACGTTCCTGGTGAAAGAATCGCTTTTGTTGCCATAATTGCAATAATTACAAGTAAAATTGGCGTTAATATTTTACCGATATGATCTACTAGCTTGGATGGATTTAATGATAAGAAGTAAACGACTGTAAAGAAAATCGCACTAAAAACTAACATAGAATACCATTGATCTGGGAAAAGTGGTGCAATCCCAATTTCATAAGATACAGATCCAGTTCGTGGAATAACAAATAGTGGGCCGATTGAAAGATAAATAATGATAGCGAATACTGCTGCGAATTTTGGATGAACACGGCTCGCTAAAGTGTTAAAACTACCACCAGCAAGGGCAACAGCAACGATAGCAAGTAAAGATAAACCGACGTCTGTAATAATAAACCCTGTAATGGAAACCCACATATTTTCTCCGGAAGAAAGACCAAGAAGGGGCGGGAAAATCATATTACCAGCACCGAAGAAAACTGCGAATAGTAATAAACTAATCGAAAGTATTTGCGCTGGTTTCAAAGTTGTACGCATATAAAGAAAATCCTCCTAATGAGTATTTTTGTCGAAAATTCAAATAATTTGTCGAGTAACTGTTATTATTTTAAAGGTCTGATGACTAGAAAGCAATAGGGAATTTTGAAAAAATTAAAAAATAATGCATTAAATCGAATAAATATACTATTTGTATGTTTAATAGGGAGGATTTAACTTTTAACGTAAAAAAACACATATCGCTAGGATATGTGTATTAAAAATATATTTTTCTATCGCGTTCTTCTTTTAAAATTTCAACGGCTTCTCGGAAGCGTTGTGAATGGACAATTTCTCGTTCGCGTAAAAAGCGTAAGCTGTCATTTATGTCGGGATCGTCAGATTGGTTGATAAGCCATTGATATGTGGCACGCGCTTTTTCTTCAGCCGCAATATCTTCGTATAGGTCGGCAATTGGATCACCTTTAGCTTGTATATAGGTTGCAGTAAATGGAACACCAGCTGCGTTATGGTAATGAAGTGCGCTGTCATGATCGACGTAATGAGGGTCGAGACCAGCTGCCTTCATCTGTTCAGGAGTCGCATCTTTTGTCAGCTTATAAACCATCGTAGCAATCATTTCAAGATGCGCAAATTCTTCTGTACCAATATCGGTAAGGAGGCCAATGACTTTATCCGGGATTGTATAACGCTGATTTAAGTAACGTAGTGCAGCAGCTAATTCTCCATCTGCACCACCGTATTGCTCAATTAATAATTTTGCAAGTGCTGGATTACAAGTTCCTACTTTAACAGGGTATTGTAATTTTTTTTCATAAATCCACATAGTTTCTCTCCTTTATATTTGCCATGGCCAAGGACCTTTGCTCCATTCCCAAGGGGCATTAGAATAGCTATTTCCATACTGTTGAAGCGGTCCATATTTTTCTTCCATCTGTTGTTTTAATACTCTTCGTTTATAGGAAAAATCATTAAATTGGTTAATAGCTGCTGTATCGTCTGGGTGGGTGTCTAAGTAAAGGGTTAGTTCAACTAATACAAAGTCTAATTCTTGGAGATTCTCTAAAAGTCGATAATACTCTTCTGGTAGTGGCTGGTTCACGTCAGTAGTCACCGCCCTTTTTTATAAGGATTTTCGTAATAATCATAAAAGATAGGCCATAAGGTTCCTTTTTGTAGTGCTTCTTTCGGTGAGAATTGTGGTAAATTTGGCGGTTGAAAACCTAAATATAAATTAGGAGGGGTAGAGTAATATTTTTTACCAATAGGAGGACAAGGATCTTGAGGACTATGATATGGCACATATGATTTCATATATTTATCCATTAATAAACCTCCCTATATTCTTCATCACTACGTATTGTATTCAGACATAATAGGCCTTTATGACACATATAAAAAAGTAATAGGTACGGGGGGAATGAATGTGGAGAATGTGAAACAATTCATTGTATTGGAAGTGAAAAACTTAAAGGAAACTTTGTATTTTTATGAAGGGATTTTAGGAATCAAGCCTAGTTTAGAAAGACCCCAATTAGATGTAACAGGGGTTTGGTATGATGCTGATTCAATGAGAGTTAGTTTTGTAATGAATCGTAGTTTGGGTGGGCGTGAGAAGAGTGTTACGGATTCGGTTGATGTACTAATGTTTTCAATTTCTAACATAGAGAACTTAAAGAAGAGGTTAGTGTTTTATAAAATTGCATATACAGAAAACAAAAGTGAGAAGAGTATTGTAGTACAAGACCCAGATGGATATAAAATTCAAGTGATAGAGAAGGACGAATAAACGGAGGGGATTTAGTGGAGAGGAATTATGAAGAAAGTGCATTGTTTGAGCATCAATTTTGGCTAAAGGTGCTTACTGATCATTCGCAATTTTTACTTGATGCATTAGCTCCGAAGGAAAAAGAGGATATAAAAAAGGCCACTTATTTTGTTGAAACATTTACGAATCTGTTAAATAAAGTTCGTAATGTGAATCTCATTGCGTTTTCAAAAGAGGCAGAACGAGCCGCAAAGGAAATACGAACGTTTAAATTAAGTATTATACAGAAACAACTCGAGGGAAAAATCACTATTCATTTTACGCCAACTTTCATCAATCATATGGTAAACGAAGTAGAAGAGTATATAACAGTGTTAGAATTTTTAAATAAAGGAGAAGTTCCGCCTGTTTTTCATGAATTACATTATCATCTCGTTTGGTTAACGGATGCGGTTGGCCATGCAGGGTCTATTTCTGGTGGATTAGATCTTGTTGAAAAAAGATTAAAAGAGAAAAGCGAAGAATTTACGAAGCACTTTGAACAATTTTACTTAAAGGCAGTTGAAATGACGGGGTATTTACGGACAGAGCTTCATCATTTTCCTGCATTAAAGAAGTTTACAAAAGATGTTTCACTTGAGTTAAAATTATTTTCGCATTTTCTCCATGAGGTCGAAGAGCTGGAGTTATCGAATGAAATATTAAGTGCATTATCTGCTAGAATGGCGGATCATATGGCAAGAGAAGAATGTTATTACTTATTAAAATTAGCACAATCGTCTGGACTTGAGATGCCAAAATGTAATCCGCTTTAAAGAAAAAAGAGGTCAATTTTATTTGGCCTCTTTTTCTGCTTTATTTTCTCTTTTTATTTTTGCTTGTTCAATACTTGCCTGTAATGTCTCCATAATATTGATGATGTTTGGAGTTGGAGAGATTGTTTCGGTTTTTTCCTGTTGTTCAATTTTGTTTTCGATTAGTTCGGTAAGGGCTTCTTTATACTCATCTGTATACATCTCTTGTTCAAAAGGATTTGTAAGATGGTGGATTAAATTGATTGCTGCTGTGAGTTCTTGTTTTTGAATCGGATAATTTTCGTTACTTGGTAAGTTAGGTGTATTTGTTATATCGCGAATTTCATTAGGGTAGTGAATAGTTTGTAATATAAGCCCATCTTCAAAGTTACGGATAATAGCTAAATGTTGTTTTTTTCTAATGGAAATATGGATAAGACCAAGTTTATTCGTACGTTCAAGTGCTTCTTTTAATAATAAATATGATTTTTCATGTCCTGAGGTAGGGCCTATAAAATAAGAACGATCGTAGAGAACAGAATCAATTTCGTTATTTTGGACAAAAGATATAATACGAATAGATCTTGGTTCGTGAGCTTTTTGCAACTCAGCTAATTCTTTTTCATCCATAATAATGTACTTATGGGGTGCGTATTCATAGGCTTTTACAATATCTTTATCCTCAATTTCTTCATCCGTACAATCAGGAGCAAATTTTTTATATTTAATAGGTGTTAAGCATTCTTTATGAAGACTTAAAAATTTTATATCGTTTTCTTCTACGGCACTGTATAGTTTGATTCCTATATTTAATAGTCCAAGTGAAAGTGCGCCTTTCCATACGGTATGCAAATGAAACATCTCCTTTCATTCAAAAACGATTATGTATATTATGAGATAGTAAGAAATTTCCTATACGTTTATTTGTTTTTAGTAAAGAGTAAGCGAGAGAGCTTGAGATATAAAATATATTGACAAGCCCCCCAAAATATTTTAATGTGATTGTATAAAATTGTGTATATAAAGGGGAGTAACTTATTACAGTAAAGTCGTCATTACAGGGAGAAACCCTCGGCTTTATTGGCAACGTTTCGTTGTTAGTGAGACCTTTACCAGCAATGGTAAAGGCCCCTTATTGTCTTTTTTAGGACCCTTACCATGTTTGGTAGGGTCCTTTTTGTATACAAAGAGAGGAGATATAAAAATGAAAAAACTTATTAGTAGATTAAGAGTTGTATTTCATGTTCGCCGATTTGTTCCATTCCTATTTGACTTTTTCACTTCAAAAGAGGTTTCAATAAAGAAGAAAATTTTATCTATTGCGTTTTTAGTTGGTTATGTTGCGATGCCGCTCGATTTAATTCCAGACTTCTTACCGTTTATCGGTATTTTAGATGATATTGGAATTGTATTATTTATTTTGAACCGAATTGTAAAAATGGCGCCAGTTCAATTACAAGAAAAGCATAACGTAAACGTAGGATAGGAGTTGGGATAGAAAATATGGAGCAAATTATTTTAGATATAATCGAGTTTTTAAAGCAATTTTCTTATTTTGGAGTTGTGTTAGCATTAACGTTTGAATTTATTCCAGCAGAAGTAGTTTTGCCCATGGTTGGTTATTGGGTGTACGAGGGAGATATGAATTTTTGGCTTGCTGTATTAGCCGGAACCCTCGGCGGAACGACAGGACCTTTAACGTTATATGCACTCGGTTATTACGGTGGTCGTCCTCTATTAATAAAATACGGGAAATACTTCTTCATTAAAGAAGAACAAATTCAAAAAGCAGATGATTTCTTTGAGAAATATGGACCGGTTGTAGCATTTGTTGGACGCTTTGTGC
The DNA here is from genome assembly GCF_022664295.1 of Bacillus cereus group sp. BfR-BA-01311. Classification (NCBI taxonomy): domain Bacteria; kingdom Bacillati; phylum Bacillota; class Bacilli; order Caryophanales; family Bacillaceae; genus Bacillus; species Bacillus cereus group sp. BfR-BA-01311. The sequence goes on along the minus strand of NZ_JAKUHC010000007.1, from coordinate 172,459 downwards.
CAGGAGTTCGAACGCTTATTTCTGTTCCATGTGGTATGGCGAAAATGAACATATGGAAATTTAGCATATATACATTTGTAGCAATGTTCCCGTTAACGACTTTGTATGTTTATTTTGGAATGAAATTAGGTCCACATTGGGAAAAAGCAGCGGATGTTGTTGGGCAATATATGTTACCGATATTAGGAGGCGTTATTCTTATCGTTGCTAGTATCTTTGTCTATAAATATATGAAAAAAAGAAACAAAACAGAATCTATCTAGTCACATGAATATTTTTTGAAAATAGATGAATAGTACAGGCAAAAGACTCTGGGGGACATACACATATAGGGAATATAAAAGAGAGAGGGGAAACAACTATGTCTTGTGAGTGCTCAGGGTCAGCATTAACTTGTTGTCCAGATAAAAATTATGTGCAAGATAAAGTGTGTAGTCCGTGGTCTGCTACTGTAGTTGCAACAGCAATTGATAATGTTCTCTATACAAATAATATTAACCAAAACGTAATTGGTACTGGTTTTGTTAAATATGATGTTGGACCAGGCCCAATTACTGTAGAGGTACTTGATTCTGCTGGGGGTACAATTGATACACAAACATTAAACCCAGGAACGAGTATTGCTTTTACGTATCGCCGCTTTGATAGTATACAAGTTGTGTTACCTGCAACACCTGCTGGAACGTATCAGGGAGAATTTTGTATTACAACACGTTATCCACTTTCATAGCAGAATAGGAGAGGATCGAAATGGGAATGAGAAGTTCCAGTTTGTCTTGTTGTTCTAATAAAACACTTGTGCAAGACCAAGTATGTACAGACTGGTCTATTACAGGTGCTGGTACTCAAATTGTATATACAAATAATATCACGCAAGAAGTATATGGTTCAGGTTACGTGAAGTATGATGTGGGTGCCAACCCGATTACAGTTGATTTTTTAGTAGGTGCAACAGTGGTTGATACAATTACTGTACAACCACAAAGTAGTGGTACTTTCACTGTCCGATATTTTACTACTGTCCGAATTACTACGACAGGAACGACTGTTAATCAAGGAGAGTTTTGTATTACAGTACGTTATCCAATCTCATAAAAAGCATACCGTGAACGGTATGCTTTTTATATTAAGGAAATAATGAAATTGGTATTCTATAAGCAACATGTAAATTCGCAACAGTACTTGCCTTCTAAATATAGTGAAGGATTACTTGTTATATTGATAATATTGATCGACTGTAGGTCTTTTCCTGTGTACGATATTGTATTACCAGGAAACACAGTGAAAATATTGGTTACTGTTCCAACGATTTGAATTGTAATTGCTTCGTTGCTGCTAGTACTATTGTAAACCGAGACAGTACCTGATATAAGTAGTATCCCATCACTTTGCCATAGTATCATTAATTGTGATGCATCTTTGGCAGAGGAGATGGTGTTATTAGTTATGAGGAAATTCCCTGCAAATTCATTTGTTACTCGCTCGCAATTTGGATTTGGAGGAGGGGGCGGTGGACAAGGGTCTGGACAAATAATAGATAAAGGAGCGAAACAGCCGATATTTTTTTTATTCTTCAATACAACCCCTCCTTTTAAGTTGTCTTTTATTACTATTAAATGTAAAAGCATGGCCGATGTGTTAAAAAAAGAAGGAAATATTAAAAATTAAGATTGTCTAATAGGCTTAAACCTTAACTTATCATTAGTGTTATAGAAAAGATTATATGTGAATAGTCATAGGAAAAGAATGATCAGACTCTTTTAGACAAAAGGTGGTTGTATACAATAGTACGAGTAATGTTGAACTTAATTTCTAATTAACTGTATATTTACAAAAATCTAATAAAGTTCATTTGTTATTTAAACGACATTAACATGTATTAGATAAAATAGCCCTTGTAATGAATCAATTATTATGAGGAGGATTCACGTGGACAGAAATGCTTTAAGAAAAGTAAAAGGCCTTATTGGATTATTAATGTTTTTTGTATTAGCATTCGTATCATTTCCATGGAGTACATCAGTCAAGGCGGAAGAGAAAAAGCAAGAAAAGGCATCAAGTGAGAAGAAGATAGTTTTTCCAGTTGTAAGTGATGTGCATATTAAAAACAGTGGAACAGATGATACGTTTCGCTGGAAAAGAGCGATTGAACAGTTTAATACACTAGCACCAAAGCAAGATGCATTTGTTATTGTAGGTGATTTCACAGATACGGGATCAGTGCAGCAATATGATCGTTTCATGCAAGTGTATAATGAAAATGCAAATAAAGATGCCGTGAGAATGAATTCTCTTGGTAACCATGATTATTGGAACGGTTTATCTGTAGAGGGCGCACAGAAGCGTTTCTTAGAAAAAACAGGTATGGAATCAATTTATTATCATAAAGTGGTAAAAGGTTATCACTTCCTTGTTATGTCTCCAGAGAATGGAACAACTCATGGCTATTATTCGGACAAGCAAATTAATTGGTTAAAAGAAGAAATGGCAAAAGCGCAAAAAGATGATCCAGAAAAACCGATTTTTGTATTTTTACATCAACACATTAAAGAGACAGTATACGGTAGTCATGAATGGGGAACACAAGATAGCGCAAAAATTAATGCAGTATTAAAAGAATACCCACAAGTTATTACGTTTTCAGGTCATTCACATTATCCATTAGATGATCCGAGATCGATACATCAAAAAGACTTTACATCAGTTGGTACATCTTCAGTAAGTTATATGGAAGTTGAAGGTGGTAAAGTACAAGGGAATATCCCGCCAGGAGCTAGTACGTTAAGCCAAGGTTTATTAGTAGAAGTAGATGATAAAGAAGTAACGATTAATCGTCGTGATTTCCATACGAATTCTTGGACAGGCGAGCCTTGGAAAATTAAATTACCAGCAAAGAAAGACACATTTACACATGTAGAAGATCGTGATAAAGAAAAGCCTTACTTTGCTAAGGATGCAAAGCTTGCTGTATCAAATGTAACAGAAAATGCGGCAACAGTAACATTCCCACAAGCATTGGACAACCTCCTTGTTCACGCTTACCGTGTGCAGGCTAGAGATAAGCAAACGGGTGAAATAAAAAATAAATTGTTAGCATTCTCAGAGTTTTATCGTGATCCAGTGCCGAAAGATCTTACGTTTACGCTTGCGGGGTTAGATGGCGGGAAAACATATACACTTGAAGTCGTTGCAATTGATTCGTTTGGTAATGAAAGTGTGCAGCCGTTAACGGCAGAAATTACTACGAAAAAAGATGATATTGATCCGAATGTAAAAGTGCCAAAGGCTGATGTTTTTGATGTGAATTTTGCAGATGGTACATTTAAAGACAATTCACCATTTGGAACAAAAGGTGATGTGAAGGGCAATGTGACTATTGAATATGATAAAGCATTGAAAAAGAATGTTATGAAGTTAAACGGACAATCTAATACATTTGGATACCTTCCATTTTCAGCAGCACAAAAAGAGAAAGTAGCAAATACATTTACGTTAGAAACGGTATTTTCAATGAATCAAATCCGTGGACAAGGTATTTTGCAAAATACAGAGAGCGGCGGAATTGGATTTGAGTCTACAGGAAGTGGATATGTTGAATTATGGGCTCACATTGGTGGCAGCTATAAACGTGTTGGAGTTCAATTAGAAGCGAACAAAACGTATCATTTAACAGGAACGTATAACGGAAGTGAAGTAGCTATTTATGTCGATGGTAAAAAAGTAAATAGCCAACCAGCTACAGGGAAAGTGTATCATCCAAATGTACCATTTGCACTTGGAGCGGATCCTGATAGCAATGGAAATGGTGGCATTCCGTTAAATGGACAAATCGCGCTTGCGAAATTATATAGTAAAGCGTTAAGTTCTTCAGAAGTATTAGCAGCGTACAATGAGTTTTCTAACCGTACGAAATTAGAGCAAGTGAACGCGTTATATGAAGAGCTTGGAAAAGGGAAAGAAGTGTTAGCTGGTACGTATGAGTTTGGTGATAAGCCAGGTCAATATTCAAAGGAAGCATTTCAAGAACTAGAGAAAAGCTATAATAATGCAAAACAAGTGTTTGAAAATGTAGGGAGCACGGGAGAGCAAATCGTTCAAACATATAACGAATTAAAAACAGCTAATGTAACATTTGTACAATCTAAAGTAGTAGAACAACCGAAAACACCGAAAGAAAAATTACAAATCAATATTGAATCTGCAAAAGTAGTAGTGAAAAAAGCGCAAGATGCAAATGTAACGGACGGTTCAGTGAAAGCACTGAGTCAAAAAATTACAGTGGCCGAAGCTGTAGTGAAAGATGTAAAAGTAAAAGATACACAGGTAGAAACAATGAATCGTACATTAGAGTATACGATTTCACTTGTTGAAAAAAGCATAAACAAATAAGAGAGAAGAAAAGAAGCTTATCATGATAGGCTTCTTTTTTGTTATACTAAAATTAGTATAGAATGAAGGAGCGAATAATTTGGAACAGAAAAAGCTAAAAAGAATTCTTGAATATGTATGGATCGCGGTTGTGCTCCTTGTAGGATATTATTTCTTAAAAGAAAAAAGTATATGGGTTTTATTTTTAATGACGTTTTTATTAGCGGGTTTAGGCACGTTATTTATTAATTTCTTCTTTGATAGTTTAAATGCCTGGAAGAATAAAAAGAAGGGAACGAAGTAAAGGAGGGAATATATGCAAAAGTGGAAGCTCATATATCAGGTGATTATTTTCCTATTGCTTGTAGGTATTGGAATTGTGAAATACGCAACGCCAATAGGAAATTGGGCATGGTTTACAGCTTGCATCGGCATATTTTTCATTTTACAGTCGTTAACGAAAAAATATAATAGTACAGAAAAATAGCTCGCCGCTAAAACGGCGAGCTATTTTGTTATGCTTTTTTCTTTTCATCATTTGTTTTTTCAATAGCTAAATGACTATGTTTCCTAGAGTAGAAGAAATAGAAGCATAAGCCGACTATAAGCCAAACTGCAAAGCTAATCCATGTTGTTTTAGACAAATTGATCATTAAATATAAGCAGCAAAGAATCGCGACAACTGGTAATACAGGTACGAAAGGTGTACGGAATCCACGTTTTAAATCAGGGTGTGTTTTTCGTAAAATAAGTACTGCGCAGCAAACGAATGTAAAGGCTGTTAACGTACCGATGTTTACTAAATTCGCTAGCAAATGTAAGTCTAAAAGGCCTGCTAATAAAGCAGCAACAACGCCAGTAATCCACGTATTTAATAAAGGGATTTTTACTTTTTTATTTACACGTGCTAACGCTTTTGGAAGTAAACCGTCACGGCTCATCGCATACGAAACGCGAACTTGTCCATACATAACGACTAAGAGAACGGTTGTCATTCCAGTCATCGCTCCAACAGCGAGTAGTCCTGCAATTGTATCCTCACCAACGAAATGCAATGCAAATGCAACTGGATCAGAAACGTCTAATTGCGTATAAGGAACCATACCTGTTAAAACGAAAGATACGATCATATATAAAACAGTACAAATAAGAAGAGAACCGATAATACCAATTGGTAAGTCACGCTGCGGTTTTTTCGTTTCTTCTGCAGCTGTTGCGATTGCATCAAATCCTAAGAAGGCGAAGAACACAGTGGCAGCCCCAGTAATAATACCGTCGTATCCGAATGGGATGAACGGTGTCCAGTTTTCAGGTTTTACATATTTTGCACCTGCTACGATAAAAGCGATAATAACGGCTAACTTAATAAGAACCATAATATTATTAATGCGTGCGCTTTCGCGTATACCAAAACTTAAAAGGCCCGTAATAAGAAGTAAAATACAGACAGCAGGTAAATCGATGAGACCACCTTTTCCTACGCCGGGGGCCGAGGCGATTATGGCGGGCAGGTGTATATTGAACCCTTGTAGTAATGATTGCAAATAACCAGACCAACCGACAGCTACTGCTGCAACGGCAAGTAAATATTCGAGCATTAAACACCATCCGACGATGAAGGCGACGACTTCTCCGACTGTCATGTATGCGTAAGTATACACACTTCCTGAGACAGGAATAGAAGAAGCAAATTCAGCGTAACAAAAGGCTACACAAGCACAAGTAAATGCAGCAATAAGGAATGATAGCATAATACCAGGACCAGAATGTTTTGCTGCAACAATACCTGTTAATACAAAGATCCCTGTCCCAATTACGGCGCCGATTCCTAAAAATGTTAAATCAAGTGCAGTTAATGTTCTAGCTAGCTGCTTTGGTGATTCAGTACTAAGCGCTTTTTTTCGTAATAATGACTTCACTTTGGACTCTCCCCCCGTTTTTTCATTTCCATAACTGCGACTATAGTATGAGCCCATTAAAAAAGAGTAAGTAAGGAAGTGGAGGTGCAGTTATGGTATGTAGTTTTTTAAAATTGCTGGATTAATCTTAATATAATTCAGAATATTTTGTCAAATAAAAATATGACAAATAAAATGCGGATCAATAGGGGAAACTACTTGCAGAAATGGACGGGGGTTAACGACCCACTGATTAAAGTTAAAGTAGGAGCAGATGCTATGTTATTTTATTTTGAACTTGTCGTCATTTTACTTTGTACGAAATTAGCTGGTGACATTAGTGTAAGACTTGGTCAGCCTTCTGTACTTGGTAAGTTAATTGTCGGTATTATTATCGGTCCGGCTGTACTTGGTATTATTAATAGTTCTGAACTGATTGATGAATTGAGTGAGATTGGTGTTTTGTTACTTATGTTTATGGCGGGACTTGAAACAGATTTAGAAGAGTTAAATCGGAATTTGAAATCGTCGTTTGCAGTAGCGGCCGGTGGAATTATTTTTCCTTTCATCGGTGGTTATGTAACAGGATTGCTGTTTGGATTAATACAATCCCATGCCATTTTTTTAGGGTTATTACTTTGCGCAACATCGGTTAGTATTACGGTGCAGACGCTACGTGATCTAGGAAAAATGAATACGAGAGAAAGTACAACAATTTTAGGTGCTGCCGTATTTGATGATGTCATTGTCGTTATTTTATTAGCATTTGTAATGAGTTTTTTAGGAACGCAAGATGTGAATATAACACTGGTCATTGTAAAGAAAATTATTTTCTTTGTAAGTATTGTTTTTATTGCTTGGAAAGTGGTTCCTTGGATTATGAAAATGCTTGTCCCGCTTCGTGTAACAGAAGCGTTAATTAGTGCAGCTCTTATTATTTGCTTCTCTTTTTCTTATTACAGTGAAATGATGGGAATTGCAGGCATTATTGGAGCATTTGCAGCAGGAATTGCTATTTCTCAAACAGAGTATAAGCATGAAGTGGAACATAAAATTGAACCGATTGCTTATGCAATATTTGTTCCAGTATTCTTCGTAAGTATCGGAATGGAAATTACATTTCAAGGCATTGGAAGTCAGCTTTGGTTCATTATTATTATGACTCTCGTTGCGATTTTCACAAAGTTAATCGGATCCGGCTTAGGCGCAAGACTGACAGGATTTAATCGCCAATCTTCTATCAGTATTGGTGCGGGGATGGTATCACGTGGTGAAGTAGCGCTTATCATCGCAGCAAATGGACTTACGGCGAATTTATTAGCGAAAGAAAATTTCACAGCGATTGTTATTGTTGTTATATTGACGACGATTATCACACCGCCACTTTTGAAGAAATATTTTGTATAGACAGGAAGGGCTTATCTGATGTAGGTAAGCTCTTTTTTTATTCCCAAAAGCAATGATCATATAGCATGAAGGGTTTGTAATTATGGTAAAATCTATGTATGTGATATGACAAGGAGAGGGAAGTGTGAAGATTACGAAGGAGAAGGTTATCGGTGTAATCGTACTTATTGCAGTATGTATACCATTTACTGCATGGAAAGAATCAAAAGTGAAAGATTTTCCGGTTTCTATTTTTTCGGAAGAAGCAGATGGTGAGTACGGTCAGAAGCTGAAATATACTGCTTTTTTACCTGATGTTGCGATTTGGATGAACGGTTGGGAAAAGAAGTGGACAGAGGGGGAAAGAACTGTTTATCAAAAAGGGAATCGCATTGTAAATGTGTTTCATCCTCCTGGCGATGATGGTTATTACCTTCTTGAAGCAAGAGAAAATAAGTGAACGCAACCGTAAGAAGTGGAGGTTAAATAGTGAAAGCTTCAACATTACTATTTAAAATTGAAAGTAATATGGATCAATTTTCACCAGCTGAGAAGAAGGTTGCCATGTACATAATGGAGAATGCAGAGATTGTACCGAATTTAACGACGAAAGAAGTGTCAACGAATGCAGGCGCAAGTGAAGCGAGTGTCGTTCGCTTTTGTAAATCGATTGGAATCGGAAGTTTTAAAGCATTTAAGATAGCACTCGTTCGTGAATTAACGATTGCTGATTATAATATTAACGATTTTTCAGTGATGAATACAGAAGATGGACCGTATGATTTATTTAATAAAGTTACTTATGTGAATAAAGCTGCAATTGAGGCGAGTGTTACTGCGATAGATAAGAAGGAACTTGAGAAAGCAGCGGATCGTATCGTCAATGCGGGCAAAATTATATTTTACGGAGTAGGCGGATCAGCTACGCCAGCAATGGACGGGGCTTATAAATTTACGCGGCTTGGATTTACGGCGATGATGCTATCTGATTTTCATATGATGTTGCCACTTGTGACGAATTTAAAAGAAGGCGATATATTTGTTGCGATTTCAACATCTGGTCGAACGAGAGATGTGCTTGAAATGGCGCAGTATGCAAAGAGACAAGGTGCAACTGTTATTGGAATTACGAAATTAGATCAATCATCACCCCTATATAAAGAAGCGGATATTCGCCTTTGTATGCCAGATGTAGAACAAGATCATCGTATTGCGAGTATTGCTTCGAGAATGACACAATTGAATATGATCGATGCTTTATATGTGATTACTTTCAATCGAATTGGTAATAAAGTATTGGATCAATTTATGGAGACGCGAGAAGAAGCGTTGCGGTTACGGAAGTTAAAGTAGAAGAAAAGATGAGGAGACTCATCTTTTTTATTATCTTTGACACAAATATGTCATGTTGTGAAATTTTATTTCATAAAATAAGAAAGGGTTATTGATTTTTAGTTTCTTGAAGTTATAATAAAAGTGTGAAATATAATTTCAAAGAGGGTGGAAATATGTTAGAAAATTTATCGACAGAACATCGTAATGAGAAAACAATGAATCTGGATGAAATGAGCATAAAAGAAGTATTGCAAAGTATGAATGAAGAAGATCGAACTGTTGCGTTAGCAGTTGAAAAAGAGATAGAACAAATTGAAAAGGTTGTACAGACTGTTATTAAATCTTTTGAAGAAGAGGGACGCTTAATTTACATTGGTGCTGGTACGAGTGGTCGTTTAGGTATCCTAGATGCAGTGGAGTGTCCGCCGACATTTGGCACGGATGATAAAATGGTGCAAGGATTTATAGCAGGTGGATTGAAAGCGTTTACTAAGGCGGTGGAAGGTGCCGAAGATCGCGAAGAGTTAGCAGAAGAAGATTTAAAAAGTATTGGATTAAATGAGAAAGATACAGTGATTGGAATTGCTGCCAGTGGCAGAACTCCTTACGTAATTGGCGGCTTGAAATACGCACAGAGCGTAGGAGCGAGTACAGCGAGTATTTCTTGTAATAAAAATGCTGAAATAAGTAAATATGCAAATTTAAATGTGGAAGTAGAAACAGGTGCAGAAATATTAACAGGATCAACGCGTTTAAAAGCTGGTACAGCACAAAAATTAGTGCTGAATATGATTTCAACAGCTTCGATGATTGGTGTAGGAAAAGTATATAAAAACTTAATGGTAGATGTTCAATCCACAAATGAAAAGTTAGTAGAACGGTCAAAACGAATTATTGTGGAAGCAACAGGCGCTAGTTATGAAGTAGCGGCAGAGTATTATGAAAAGGCAGAACGTAACGTAAAAGCTGCCATTGTTATGGTGTTGTTGCAGTGTGAGTATGGGGAAGCACTGGAGAAACTAAAATACGCAAAAGGGTTTGTGAAGAAAGCACTATAAAGTAATAGGGAGGGGGATTCTATTATGAAGAAAGAAGAGAGAATGGCCAAGGAAATTTCGGAGCAACTTGGTGGAATAAAAAATATTCGTAGTATTGCTCATTGTATGACGAGACTACGTTTAACGCTTCATGATGAAAGTAAAGTAAATATGGACCTTTTGAAAAAAGTTGAAGGCGTTATGGGTGTTATAGAAGATGAGACGCTTCAAGTTGTCGTTGGTCCAGGAACAGTAAATAAAGTAGCAGCTGAAATGGAAGGTTTGACAGGACTACGAATTGGTGAGGTAGCAGATCATCACCTTGAAGATATTGGGCAAGAGATGAAATCAGAGATTAAGAAGAAAAATAATACACCGGTGAAAAACTTTTTACGAAAAATAGGAAGTATTTTCATCCCATTAATTCCGGGGCTTGTTGCGTCAGGAATTATAAACGGGGTTGCTAACTTTGCGAAAAATGCTGGTGCTGATCCAAATGCAACGTGGTTACAAATGTTACTACTCATTGGCGGCGGTATCTTTACATTCTTAGGAATTTTAGTCGGCTGGAATACAGCGAAAGAATTTGGCGGGACACCGGTTCTTGGGGCAATTGCTGGTATTTTAATTTTCAACCCGGCGATGGCAAACGTAAAATTGTTTGGTGAAGCATTAGTGCCCGGACGGGGCGGATTGTTTGCAGTTATTTTTGCAGCATGGCTTATGGTTGTAGTGGAAAGACAAGTTCGAAAAGCAGTGCCAAACGCAGTTGATATTATCGTGACACCACTCATTACTGTATTAGTTGTAAGTATCGTAACGATGTTAGCCATTCAGCCATTAGCAGGTTTCTTATCAGATGGTATTACGAGCGGAATTAATGCTATTTTAAATATTGGCGGAGCATTTGCTGGCGCAGTACTTGCGGGAACATTTTTACCTCTCGTTATGGTCGGATTGCATCACGGTTTAACACCAATTCATATGGAATTTATTAATCAAACACACGTAACACCTTTATTACCAGTGCTCGCAATGGCTGGTGCTGGCCAAGTGGGCGCAGCAATTGCGATTTATGTGAAAACAAAAAACAAACGACTTCGAAATGTAATTAAAGGTGGATTGCCAGTTGGCTTTTTAGGAATTGGTGAGCCGTTATTATACGGGGTGACATTACCACTTGGGAAACCGTTTATTACTGCTTGTTTAGGAGCGGCTGTCGGTGGTGCATTCCAAGCAGTTATGCAAACAGCTTCTCTTGGAATTGGCGTATCAGGGCTATCTTTAATTCCGTTAATTGCTGACAATAAATATTTACTCTATTTCTTAGGTTTAGTAATTGCATATGCTTTCGGATTTATCTTTACGTATTTCTTCGGATTTAAAGAAGAAATGGCAGAAAACATATAGAGAAAGGGATTCCTTTCTCTTTTTCTATTAATAGAAAGGAAGATTTATATGATCGGAGTTTCCATTTATCTTTCAAAAGAACGAGTAGAGAAACAAGAAGAGTGGCTAAAAGTAGCGAAGGAAAATGGGTTTACATCTATTTTTACATCACTGCACATTCCAGAAGATGATCCAAATACGTATAAAGAGTTAATTCAAATATTAGGGAAACAAGCTCTTGCACATGAAATGGAGTTAATGGTTGATGTTTCTCCAAAATCGTTACATCATTTAGGGCTAACATATGAAAATGTGGAAGAACTATTGGACTGGGGCATTACCGGTTTAAGAATGGATTACGGCATTGCGCCAAAAGAAATTGCAAGCGTATCTCATAAGATGAAAGTAGCTTTAAATGCGAGTACGATTACAAAGCCATTTTGGAAAGAATTACTTGCAGAACATATAAGAGTAGAGAATGTAGAAGCGTGGCATAATTTTTATCCACGTCCAGAGACGGGACTAGCAAAGTCCTTCTTACAAAAACAAAATCAATATTTACAGGAGTGCGGAATAAAAACGATGGCATTTATTCCAGGAGATGCGGAAAAACGAGGTCCGTTATATGAAGGGTTACCAACGTTAGAAAAACATCGCAATATGCGCCCGCTTGAAGCGTACTTAGAACTTGTTCAAGATTGTGGTGTTGATAAAGTATTGATTGGAGATATAAGCGCAAGTTTGGAAAGTATGCAAGAAGTAGCTAGTGCGAGTAGAGGGATTATTCCATTGCGTTACAAATCATTTATAACTGATAAAGAAGTATTAAAAGTGGTGGAGCAAGTGCATAAAAATAGACTAGATCCGGCTCGTGATGTTATTCGATCTGTAGAATCAAGGGAAGGAAATAGAGTGGTTTTACAGCCGATGCATACAATTGTAAGAAAGAAAGGCAGCATTACAATTGATAATGAATTGTACGGTAGATATGCAGGGGAGATGCAAGTTGCTACACATGATTTACCTGTAGATGAGAAAGTGAATGTTGTTGGAATAGTTGTGGAAGAGGACGTTTCTTTACTGCCTTATATTGGCGCTGGAAAAATGTTTAAACTTTTTCTATGCGATAGAATAAAAGCTTGAATTAGCGCTATTTTGTAGGAAAACATTATCCGTAAAACGGATAATGTTTTTTGTTTTCTTTAAAAAAGTATTTGACGAATGAAATAAAATACCGTATTGTTTTGATTTGTAAATAAAAGTTCACCATAATAAAACAAAAAGGAGAGTTCAAAATGAATCAATATATTGGGAATTTAATTATTCGTATCGTGTTAGGAGTTACGTTCTTTGCACACGGTTTAGCAAAGTTTCAATCAGGTATCGATAATGTAGCAGGATGGTTTACAAGCATCGGTTTACCAGGTGGCCTTGCATACGGCGTAGCAACTGTAGAATTAGTTGGTGGTATATTATTAATTATCGGTTTAGGTGTACGATATGTAGGATTGTTATTCGCTCTTATTTTAGCTGGAGCTATCGTAAAGGTAAATGGAGCAGCAGGTTTATTAGGAGATGGAAAGAATCCAGGATATGAATTAGATCTTGCATTATTATCAATGGGTGCGTATTTATTCGTAGTAAAAGCAGAAGGATATGTAGATCGTTTCTTAAAAGAGAAAGTAATGAAAACGAAGTAAATTTTATTTATAAATGTTGACTTGAAGAAGTATTGTAACTATAATGATTACAACAAATAGATTAAGAGTAAAACAATTTAAATATTTTTTTACACAAGATGTAACTGTATAGGTTACATCTTGTGTAAAAATAAATAAACGGGAGGAAGTAATATGCCTAAATCAAATTTAGAAATTATTCAAAGCACGTATGAAGGATCAGCGTCTTCGAATGCAAAGCATTTAGCAGAAGCCTTCTCTGAAAAAGTGGAATGGACAGAGGCAGAAGGTTTCCCGTACGGCGGAACATATAAAGGCGTAGAAGCTATAATGGAAAATGTATTTAGCCGTTTAGGATCAGACTGGGATGATTATAAAGCAAGTGTAAATACATATCATGAAGTAAACGGAAAAGATGTAATTGTTGCTGAAGGTATGTATTCTGGAGTTTATAAAGAAACAGGAAAATCATTTGAAGCAGAATTTGTTCATGTATGGCAGCTTGAAAATGGAAAAATCGTGAAGTTTAAGCAGTATGTAGATAGTCATATTGTTAGGGAAGCGATGAAGAGCTAATGCTTTTTAAATGGATTGTAGGTATATGTATTACCATTATGGTAATCATCTCTTCTATAGTTGGCGGAAAGAAATTGCTTGCATATGTGGAAAAAGAAAATACAAATATTCAAACCGAGCGAGCGGCAAACGAAAAAGAGAAAAAAGCTGCAGAAGAAGCCCCGCAAATTAGTGAAGGTGAAATTATTTCTACTATGCATAAAATGGTGCACCAAAAGGTAAAATCCTCTGAAAAATGGGGATTTGTAGAGATGACAAAAAAGGAAATTTCTAATGTAAAAAGAGATATTGAAAATAGTACAGGTTTTCAATATAAAATGAAGTTATTTTCTATTATAAATAGATGGGAAAAAGGAGATTTTTCTCAAACTGTTGAGGAGCATAACTTTTTATGGAGCCTTCAAGGTGGAGATACTGGCAAGGCGACGGAACGTTTATCGCCAGAAGAGGAAAAGCAGTATATAAAAGAAATGAAGAGAAAATAAAAACATCGCCAACCCAGATGACGATGTTTTTTCATTAAGAATGTTTTCGCATTAAAGGTCTAACAGGCTGAACGGCAACAGTTTTAAAATGAGAAAATAAATAACATCCTGTTACAACGACAATTGTCCCTAAAATTTGTATCCACGTTAATTCTTCTCCGAGGAATATGAATGCTAAAATGGCTGTGAAAATTGGATTGAAGTTTAGAAAAATACCTGATGTAGTTGCGCCTAATTTTTGTACGCCAATATTCCAAAATACCATACAAAGAACTGTCGAAATAAGCCCAGTATATAAAAGTGATGTGATGAAAGAAGTATTTATATTTGAAACAGTGAAGCTACCTATGTTAAACGGTAGTAATAAAATAACGCCGAAAATACCAGAGTACAACGTTGCCATAAGTGGTGTAGTTGTTTTTGTTGCCCATTTACTACAAACAGAATAGATTCCCCAAATACAAACTGCTGCAATCATCCATAAATCGCCGCTATTAAAATGTAGTGAAAATAAAAGCGAGAAATCACCTTTTAATAGGACGAGGATAACCCCGAAGAATGAAAGAATCATGGATAGGATTTGAAGTGTATTTACTTTTTCTTTTAGAAATAATACTGAAAATAATGCGATTGAAATTGCATTCAATGTAGAGATAAGACCTACATTCGTAGCGGATGTTTTTTCTAATGCTAAAAATTGAAAGATGTTAAAAAGAGCGACCCCTGAAATTCCCATCAATATTAAAGGAAGTATTGCGGTACGTGGTGGAAGGATTTTCTTTTCTTTAAACCATACCATCGGTAATAAACAAACAATCGCAATCATCCATCTTAAATTTGTCAATGTCATCGGCGATGCATGATCGACGAGTGATTTTCCAACGACAAAATTTCCTCCCCATAATAAGCTCGTTAGTAATAGTAAAAAGATGTAAAAATAAGGCATGCTAAAATCCCCTTTTTTGTAATCAATACGAATTGTAAATAATTTTAGCATTTTTCTTTATTATGTAATATATTCTTTTGTATAATGGTGAAAACTCGATAAAATATTTAGTTGCGAATGATATTTACGGAATGATATTCAGTTTTTTGTAAGGTATAAGGTGTTTTTTCGAATAATCATCGGTAAGAAAAAAGGGGGAATTGTAATGGAGTCGTCTGTTATTAAAGTGTTGGATGATTTGGATGTACAAATTTTAGATATATTGCAGAAGGAGTCACAAGTAAGTAATGCAGAGCTGGCACGTCGCGTTAATTTATCACCGGCTGCGATGCATGCAAGAATAAAAAGATTGGATGGGGAAGGTTTCATCGATAAGCAAGTTGCGATTTTAAATCAAGAAAAGCTTGGGTTTGATTTATTATGTTTTATTTTTATGAGTACGAATATTCATCAATTTGACAAGTTGGAAGTGTTGGAGAAAGAATTAGAATCGATGCCGGAAGTGTTAGAATGTCACTGTTTAACAGGAGAGTACGATTATTTATTAAAGGTTGCAAATCGTGATCGTAAAGAACTAGAGCAGTTTATTAGAAAGTTGAATAAGCTTGGTATTACAAGGATACAGACAAGTTTAGCACTTCGTGAAATTAAATATTCGACGGTATTGCCGATACGAAATGAGGAACCGAGCATCGATTAGATTGCTTGGTTTTTGTTTGTATAAATTGATTGACGAGGAGAAAAGAGAGATGTATTATTATATAAAATTATGAATTAAAATTCATTTTAAGTTATAAATATTAATATTGAGGGGCAAGGGGATGTAATATGAAAATCTGTAATGCAGTGACGAGTGATGTGAAAGAAATTTATAGTCTTATTGAGGTTTATGCAAAAGAGGGAGTTGTTTTACCACGTTCTCTTTTGTCTCTTTATCAATATTTGCAATGTTTATATGTTATGAAAGAAGATGAGAGAATTGTTGGAGTTGCTGGATTGCATGTATTAGGAGAAGATCTTGCAGAAATACGATCGTTAGTAGTTTCGCATACATATGCAGGGAAAGGGATAGGGCGTATGCTCGTAAATCATGTAATGGAGGAAGCTACGAAAATAAATGTAAGAAGAGTAATTTCCTTAACATATGAAACAGTATTTTTTCAAAAGTGTGGATTTGATTTTATAAATAAAGAAGCGTTGCCAGAGAAAGTATGGATTGATTGTAGACATTGTCCAAAGGTGGATTATTGTGATGAAGTGGCGATGGTGCGGTATGTTGGATGAAAATTTTATAGAGAAAAAGTTCCCACTATTATTTACATATATAGTGGGAACATATATTTCCATAAGAAATGGACAGGTTATTAAGAATTTGAATTCTTTTGTCTCACGGCAAAATTATAAAGTGGATCTTTAAGTTCATAGTTATACGTTAAACCGTCGACAATTCCTACAACTTTATCATTATCATAAAGGTCGAGCATAAATTGTGCCATTTGTTTTGCAGTGTGGAATTTTGGTACAACATTATCATATTGGAATTCATCAATATCAAATGAACGCTTCGCAAATTCTGTTTCAGTTGCAGCAGGAGCTAAAACTTTTGCTTGCAGTTTTGCGCCTTGTTCTTTCAGTTCGTGAGACAGCCCTTCTGTAAATGCACTTACATAGAATTTCGTAGCGCAATACGTAACAGCATCAGCAACAATTGTGTATCCGCCGCCCGATGAAACGTTAATAAGCTGTGTTCCATCAATCATTGAATAATCTCGAACGAAAAGAGAAGAGAGTATTGTTAGTGCTTCTATATTGACATGCAACATCGTCTCTATTTTATTTAAATTTTGTTCAGCAATTGAGGCGAAATTACCAAAACCTGCGTTGTTAATCCACGTTTCAATTTGAAAAGCTTGTAGGCTTTCATAAAGTTTATAAACATCTTCAGTCACAGATAAATCAGTTTTTCGAATGACAACATCCAACTCAGGATGCATTTCGTTAATTTTCAATTTTAATCCGTTTAATTCTTCTTGTCTTCGAGCTACAAGTACTAAATTTTTTCCGCGAGATGCAAATGCTAAAGCTGCTGCATAACCAATTCCGGAACTTGCGCCAGTAATAACCGTGTATTTCATATAAAATCCCCCTAAATTCAAATTCATTTATGGTTAGATTGTATTTGTTAGAGTATACTCTAAGTCAAACGTTTTTTATAAATTTGATACGGTTATAAAATATATGAGGGTAAGCATGTGAAGGGAGTTTTAGTATGTACACAATTAGCGAGGTAGCAAAATTATTAGGCGTGAGCACACATACACTACGTTATTATGAAAAGGAAAATATATTAATTGCAAATCGTGATACAAATGGAAATCGACTTTACGAAGAGTCACATATAAAGTGGTTGCAGTTTGTAATGAAATTAAAACAAACGCAAATGCCAATAGCGAAAATAAGAGAATACGCTAGATTATATACAGAAGGGGAGCATACAACAGAAGCTCGTTTACAGCTCCTAGAAGATCATAGGAAATCTATTCAGATTCAAAGAGAAAACTTAGAGGTTACAGAGAAGATGCTTGAGAATAAAATTCGTGCATACAAAAACTTATTGGAAAATAAATAGATGGTTGTTATGTGATGAAAAATGGATTTGATCTATGAGTATTTCATCATAAGTGTGCGGACAAATAAAAAAGAGCAGCTAGCAAAAGCTAACTGCTCCATTCAAGGGATCTCTCCAAGGGGGAGTGGAGAAAATATTATGTTACTAGCAGTATTGACAGATTATTAAGAAATATACAAATCAGATGAAAGAAATTTTAAATAAACTTTCGGCATTGACAGTTTTTAAAATGTTCATGTACAATATATATATATGAATGACATTCAGTCATTTTTATGTGACAGGATGCAGTTAGCTTAGAAATGGAACAAATACAATGGTAAATGAGGATGATAGTTGTTTTTATATAGTATTGATGAAAGAGTATATTTTTTTAAAATAAAAATGACTGATAGTCAGTCATAAGAGGTGAGAGGTATGAAAAATAGAGCATGGTTATATGTCATATTAACATGTATCTTTGAAATTTTTTGGGTGTTTGGTTTTAATACGGCTAATACTTGGTGGCATTGGATTATTATTTTAGGAGTTATCGCTGTTGATTTTCACTTCCTTTCTAAAGCGTGTGAACATCTTGCAACAGGGACTGTATATGCTGTTTTCGCCGGAGCTGGTACGGTAGGTACTTTCTTAATGGATTTATTTCTTTTCGGCGGAAGTTTCAGTGTAGGGAAGTTATTTTTTATCGTGATGGTTGTAGCTGGCGTTATCGGTTTAAAGCTAGCTGATAATAAAGAAGAAACTGTGGAAGGAGCTGCTTAAAAATGGGTTGGTTTTTCGTATTTTGTGCTGCAATTAGTGAAATAGTCGGTGTGATAGGACTTAAAATGTATAGTAAAGATAAGACATTAGCCAATGGTGCGATTTATATCGGTGGGTTTGCTACATCCTTCGCATTTTTGTATACTTCCTTCTTATTTTTACAAGTAAGTGTCGCATATGCGGTTTGGATTGGTATCGGAACAGCAGGTGCAGTTTTGTTAAACATGTTCTTGTTTGGTGAGTCGAAAAGTAAAGCGCGTATCATTAGTGTGTTTCTTATTGTATGTGGAGTGACAGGATTAAAGGCACTTTCTTAAAGATATATTGCATTTTTATCTCCTAATTGTTTATTAGGAGATTTTATTATAAAAAAATGAGTTCCTCTTAGAGTTCACTATCATTGACAGTACAATCGATTATCTTATAAAATGAGTGACAGTCATTCAATATGCGTGTGAAAGGGTTTAGATGATGAATAAAAAAGAGAAAATTGTCTATGCAGCTATTGAAGTGTTTCAGGAAAAGGGCGTCGAAAAAACGAAGATTTCTGATATCGTGAAATTAGCTGGCATTGCGCAAGGAACTTTCTATTTATATTTTCCTTCTAAGCTATCTGTTATGCCTGCAATAGCAGAAGTGATGGTTGAAAAGATGATACTTGCAGTGAAAGAAAAAGTACAAAAAGATGTACCTTTTTCAAATAAAGTGGCACAAGTAATCGATGCGGTGTTTCACTTTATAGAGGAATACCGTGAAATACAAGCTTTAATGTATGCAGGTCTTGCATCTACTGAACATATAAAAGAGTGGGAAGCTGTGTATGAGCCTCTTTATATGTGGTTAAGCGAATTTTTAAGTGAGGCGAAAGAAGCCGGTGAAATTCGTGATTCGGTTCACGCAGAGCGAACAGCGAAGTTATTTATCGCTCTTGTTGAATCAGCAGCGGAACAAGTTTATTTATATGATCATAAAGATGATGAGCAAGTGGATTTGCAAAAGGCAGAAGTACTAGATTTTTTAACACATGCACTACATATAAAGAAGTAGTAAGATGAACCTGTCTGAAAAGGTAGGTTCATTTTTGAGGAAAACTGAATGATAGTCATTCACCTAATACTTATGTATGTGTAGAAGGATAGAGTGAAATTCTAATGAGTGGAGGCATCCTCACTCATTACTAGCCCGCAAAGAGCAGGATAAAGAAAAAGCTTCTTGGGTATTATTTTTTGAGAGGAACTTATGGGAAGAGGTGTTAAAAAGTGAAGAAACCGATAAAAGAACAAAAGATGGTATTGGTTATTCTTTTGAGTAATATATTTATCGCTTTTTTAGGGATTGGATTAATCATTCCGGTTATGCCGTCCTTTATGAATGATATGCATTTAACAGGGAAGACGATGGGATATCTCGTTGCAGTGTTTGCAATGGCACAGCTCATTACTTCACCTATTACAGGCCGATGGGTTGATCTTTACGGTAGGAAGAAAATGATAATCATTGGATTATTTATTTTTGGTGTTTCAGAGCTTCTTTTTGGATTAGGAAAAGATGTGTGGATGCTTTATGTGGCAAGGGTATTAGGCGGAATTAGTGCTGCTTTTATTATGCCTGGTGTTACGGCATATGTTGCGGATATTACATCTATTCAGGAACGTCCAAAGGCGATGGGATACTTATCTGCGGCTATTAGTACTGGATTCATTATAGGGCCTGGAATCGGCGGATTTATTGCAGAATACGGTATACGTGTGCCGTTTTTCGTTGCAGCAGCAATTGCTTTTATAGCATGTGTGATTTCAATCTTTATTTTAAAAGAACCGTTAACGAAAGAAGAACTTGCAGAGATTTCTTCTAATACGAAAGAATCAAGTTTTATTGGTGATTTAAAGAAATCATTACATCCAATGTATGCAATTGCATTTATTATCGTATTTGTACTCGCATTCGGATTATCGGCGTATGAAACTGTGTTTAGCTTATTCTCAGATCATAAATTTGGTTTCTCGCCGAAAGATATTGCAGCAATTATTACAATCAGTTCAATCTTTGGGGTAGTTGTGCAAGTATTTATGTTTGGCAAATTGGTAGACATGTTCGGTGAGAAAGTATTAATTCAAATATGTTTAATTGTAGGTGCAGTATTAGCATTCGTCTCAACTGTAGTCTTTAATTATTGGATTGTACTTCTCGTTACTTGCTTCATTTTCTTAGCATTTGATTTACTTCGTCCAGCTTTAACGACGTTTTTATCAAAAGCAGCTGGAAAAGAGCAAGGATTCGTTGCTGGAATGAACTCGACTTATACGAGTTTAGGAAATATCGCAGGACCAGCGATGGGCGGAATATTATTTGATATGAATATTCATTATCCATATGCATTTTCAGGAGTTGTTTTAATAGTTGGTCTCGGCATTACATTTATGTGGAGAGAGAAACAGTTGGCTGAGAGTTTTGCGAAGTAATAAAACCCCTTACGACGGTAAGGGGTTTTTGTTTTATAAACTTAATCCAAACCGTTTTAATTCAATAAAAATCCCCTCTAATTGCTTTCCTTTATCCGTTAATGTGTACTCTACACGAGGCGGAACTTCTGGATATACTTTTCTCGTTATAATGCCTTGAGATTCTAATTCCTTTAGTCGAAGCGATAATGTTTTTGGACTAATCCCATCCATTGATTTTTGTAAATCACTAAAGCGTAATGTTCCTTCGATAAGAAGATCACGAATGATTAAAAATGTCCATTTTGTACTAATTACATCAAGCGTTTTAGCGATAGGACAAGGTATGCCAGGTAAACCTTTCGTTAATTCAACTGGATCTATATTGTTCATGGAACAAGCCTCCATAAAATTTTTTTGGATGAATTTGCTTTATAGTATCACAAAACTATACTTTTGGTAACTATATGAAAAAAATATCACTACTTCCATAAAGGAAGTTAGTGCATATACAATAGTAATACGAAACATAAAGGATTTATATGAGGAGGTGGTGATTTCCATGGGGATAAAAAAGTTATTTGGATTCCTTAGTTTGTTTGTTATTTGTATTGTGCTTGTAGCATGCGGCGCGGAACAAAAAGGTGAAGTTCAGTTATTAAAAGAAATGCCAAGGCCAAAAGCAATGACAATTGATCCCTCACTAAGTAAAAAAGAAGCGACAGAAATGGTTCATGCGGCGCAGCGTTTTTATGCATTTTGGGATACAGGTAAGGAGGAACTTATTCCGCAGACTGTTACTAAAGATTTCTTCGATAATACATTGCCGAAAGGGCGACCACAAGGCATTGAAGGATTAAAGTTTGCAGCGCAAAATTTTCGTAAAGTTGTGCCTGATATACATTGCGAGATTGAAGACTTATTGGTTGTTGGTGATAAAGTAACTGCCCGTCTTTCTTTTACAGGAACGCATAATGGTAAGAAAATTAATTTTTTTGCAATTGATATTTTACATGTGAAAGACAGAAAGATAACGGAGGATTGGCATTTAGAAGATAATCTTACACTACAGCAGCAACTCGGCTTAATAGCTGAAGAGTAGATCATATAAGGGAGAGGAAAGCGATGAAAAATATATTTATTATAAATGGTCATGAAAAATACGGTACAAAGGAAGGACGATTAAATAAAACGTTAGTAGATTATATGGTTACTCTATTAGGCGAGAATCATCATGTGAAAACAACAACGATTCAAGATGGTTACAATATTAAAGAAGAACAGGATAAATTTTTATGGGCCGATGTTGTTATTTATCAAACACCGATTTATTGGTTTAGTGTTCCAGGCTTATTTAAAACGTATATGGATGAAGTATATGAATATGGTTTGTTCTTTAAAGGTGCAGATGAATATGGAACAGGTGGTTTATTAAAAGAGAAAGAGTATATGTTCTCTACAACTTGGAATGCACCTGAAAAAGCATTTGGAGATAAGACGAAGTTCTTTGAAGGAGAAAGTTTAGAATCAGCGCTTAGTCATTTACACCGCGTGCAAAAGTTTCTCGGTATGAGTCCGTTAAAGAGTTTTGCTTGTTATGATGTGGTGAAGAATCCGGATATAGAACAATATTTATTGAACTTGAAAGATCACTTAGATAGAGTAATTAAATAATAGTTTATATTTGTATGTGAAGAAGGTACTACTAAGGATGTAGTACCTTCTCCTTTTATAAAAACTCACACTTTAATGCGTGGATGGCTGTATCCATAACTTCGCAAAATTTGCCCAACCAAATGAATCAATTGTTACGTTTTTTAAAGAAGAAGGGTATGTTTTTCTTTTTAAAACGTGATAGTTAAATAAAATGATGTGTTCTGCTTGTAAAAACTCTTCAATCTCATACATGAGTTCATAACGCTTTTCTTTATTTTCTTCTAGTAAAAATGTATCTAGTAAACAGTTAATTTGTTTTTCGTAGTGCGGGTCCATGAACCGATTTACGAAGCAACTTTTATTTTTAAATACATTTAAGAATGCAATTTCATGATTGGCAGCAAAGACTTCTCCCATGAAAATAATATCAGCATGTTTATCAATAGAGCGATCCATATAATCTGAAACGGGAAATGGGTGAAGCTCTACTTGTATACCTAAACTTTCACATCGTTCTTTTAAGAAATATGCATCATTTGCACTATCTTTAAATGCGAAGAAGTAAATATGTATCGTTTCTCCATTATATGTACTCTTTTTCAAATACTCTTTTGCTTTTTCTAAAGAGTAGGATCTTCTTGTTGCAAGGCGGCTTCTATCAGGGAAGAAGCTTGATGCAGCAATTGTCCGTCTACCCTCTATGTTACGAAGTATCATTTCAACATCATATAGTTCTCTCCAAGCTTTTCGAAAGTAAATGTCGTGATGAGGACCAGGTTTTTTAAAGTTGAAGCTAGCATAAATACAACCTATTTCTTCTATTTGTATATCATGCCTTTCATTTTCCTCTTCGTTTGGTAGTTCATAATCAGCATCTATTTGCACATGGTCAGGAATACCCCAAAATTCAATACGGTCTAATAACGCGCGCTCTTTAAAATAATGGGTGAACGCTTCGAGTACGATATTATCTTCCGAGTAATGAGCAAGTTTGAAAGGTCCAGTACCTATATAATGATGATTTTTAATACTCGTATCACGCGGTAAAATTGCGAGCTGCATGGAACTTACATAGTGTAAGAAGAATAAATTTGGTTTTGCTAAATGGAATCGAATTTGCAGTGGTGATGGCGTTTCAATTTGAACAATTTCTTCTGTTAACCATTCGAAAGGAGAGTGAACTTCTTTTAGTCTTTCAAATGAAAATTGTACATCTTTAGAAGTTAAAACTGTTTCGTTATGAAAATATACATCCTTTCGTAAATAAAAAGTCCACGTAAGCCCGTCTTCACTTAATTCCCACGTATGCGCAATGTGTGGTTCCATTTTTTCAGTAACATCGTTATATACGACTAACGTATCAAAAATTTGACTCGTAAGATGGCTCTCTGTAGTTACAGCCACAAAAGCCGGATCTAATGGGAATATCTTTCTTGATATAGGAATCTTTAATACGTCGTACATATCATTTGAAGGTTCATATCCAAAATGATGATGTAGTTTATTTTCTATCTTTTTTTGAAGTGCGAGGGGGAGGGGTTCTTTTAAAAGAAGAAAGATATCTTTTAATTTTTCTTGCGCTAACAGTTCATCTGTATAGGACTCAATCGCTTCTACGAAATTATGTATAAATAGAATTTCCGTTTTATTTCCGCGGCCTCGTCCTGGAGTCCAGCGAATTAATTGTTCCTCGCTCATTTTCTTTAATAAAATCTTTACGTTTTTCGTACTGCAATATAAAACATCAGCTAATTCTTGTAAGCTATTTTGTATATGTTTTTGATCTTGTGCATGTAGTCTTAGTCTAATGTAATAGTCCATAATTTTCATATATACACTTCCTTCTATCTATAAAAGGGGAAACTCTTTAGAATATTCTAACCTTTTTCTCCCTTTTTTTCAAAGTAAAATAAGTAAGCATAAGGAGGGGGAAACAATGGGATTTTGGAGTATGCATCAAAATATAAAAATTAGAATTATAACTTCGTTTTTAACACGTACTGTGTCCACGATGATTTTTCCATTTATGGCGATTTATTTTTCAATAAAGTTAGGTAGTGCGATTGCTGGTGCTTTACTACTCATTAATGTCATAGCTTCATTAGTAATTGGTTTATACGGTGGATATGTTGGGGATCGGCTTGGGCGTAAAAAGGTTATGATTATCGGTCAAAGTATACAAGTCATTTCCATTGCTTGTATGGGAGTTGCGAATTCGGATTATGTAGATTCACCGTGGTTAACATTTATCTTTATGCTAGTGAATAGTTTAGGATCTGGACTTATGAATCCTGCGACAGAGGCGATGTTAATTGATGTGAGTACACCTGAAAATCGAAAAGTAATGTACAGCATTAATTATTGGGCTATTAATTTATCCATTGCGATTGGAGCAATATTTGGTGGATTACTATTTGAAAACTATAGATTGCAATTGTTTATCGTATTAACGCTTGTTGCGATTATTACTCTATATGTGATGGCTGTGTATATGGAAGAAGTGTATGTAGCACGAAAAACGGTGGAGAAGAAAAATGTATTAAAAGGTATGGCAGATAGTTATAAAGTCGTGATGAAAGATAAAGCATTTTTAATTTTTTGTGCAGCGAGTATATGTACATTGTCTTTAGAGTTTCAAATTAATAATTATTTAGGTGTTCGCTTGCAGAAGGAATTTGAAACGGTGCACTTTTTCTTTGGAAATGGTGTTACGTTTGATTTAACAGGTATTCGCATGCTGAGCTGGATATCAGCGGAGAATACAATTTTAGTTGTGTTATGTTCAGCACTTCTTATTAAAATGCTGAAAAGCTTCAACGATTTGAAAATCTTATATGTAGGTTTATTCATTTATACAATTGGATTTACAATACTCGGAACGAGCAATAGCTTATGGATTTTATTAATTGCAGGGCTTTTCCAAACGGTAGGTGAGATGATGTATGTGCCAGTGCGTCAATCTATTATGGCAGATATGGTGCCAAATGAGGCAAGAGGTTCTTATATGGCGATTAACGGAATGGTCTTTCAAGTGGCAAAAATGAACGGGGCATTAGGTGTTATGCTAGGTTCATTTATTGCATCTTGGGGCATGAGTGCTCTGTACTTTATCGTTGGTATGAGCAGTATTTTATTATTTATGAAGGCGATAGGGAAAGAGAAGTATGAGGATGAGAGAAATGTTTCTCAAATTGGATGAAACTATATAAAAGCGAACCAGTTATACTGGGACTCGCTTTTTATATAATTTTTAGAACGGATCAACTTCAGCTAAATCAGGGTTAGCATTCGGATTTGTTAATAAGGTTTTCAGCTCACCTACTTCTGAGAGAGCAACGAGGATATAACCACTAATAAGAACGATGAGTCCAATGACCCGTAATGTTTGCAGTGTAATATCACGGCTATTGTTTTCGGAGTTGTCTTGGGGCGGAGAAGGTGGATTATTGTTCATAGTTAGGCTCCCATCTTTTGTATTTATATATGTGCGAAATCATTATTTAACTTATGGATAGGAATTATATAGTCATTTTCACTATATGAGAACTGCCTATGAAAAGTGATAAGGAATTTTTGGGCGAGAAAAGGGGGGGATCCAAAAGATTATTAAAACTGAACTTTTGGATTCCCCTCTTTTTATTTATCTTGCTATTTGTGGTGGTCGGATTGCCTGTAAACGACCAGTTGGTGGGGGCTAATTAATCAGTGGGGGATGAATAAAACCTCACTGATTAACTATTTTCATGTAAATAAAAGGAGGTTAGTTATCCTAATATACGCAACGATTCTTCAATAAACGCTGGGATGTCCTCTGGCTGTCTACTTGTTACTAGCTGATTTTGACATACGACAACCTCTTTGTCATGAAAGTTCCCGCCGGCATTTTTCAAATCGACTTCAATAGATTTATATCCAGTGACATCACGTCCTTCAAGTGTTTGTGCAGTGATGAGTAGCTGAGGTCCGTGACAAATAGCGAAAACAGGTTTTTCCGCATCCATAAATGCTTTACTAAAGCGAACAAAACGTTCATCTGCACGAAGTATATCTGGAGAAAATCCACCCGGTATGAAGAGGGCATCAAAGTTCTCTGGAGAAACATCATCAATACTTTTATCAATTACGACTTCACTTTTTCCTTGCTTACCGTGTACTGTTTTCCCTTTTTCCATTTCAATAGTTGTTAATTCATATTCCTTTTGATTAAAAGCTGCTACTGGCTCTGTGTATTCTGTGTCCTCGAAATAATCCGTTATTAAAATAGCAATTTTTTTACTCATTCTAATCCGCTCCTTATATTATATTATCGGTTCCAGAATCTTCCTTGGGCAATACCTTCTATAAATGATTCAATTGAAGTGTTTGTTAGGTTATAAACTCCTGCTCCATCCAGTTTAATCTTACTATTGTCCAAAGCATGAGGATTACTAAGGACATGAGCTATCGGTTTAAAATGTTTAAAAGTAGTTTCTGTAAATTCTAAAACAGGGGGGTGAATGACAGACTCACTACTAAACACTAATACTGCATCAAAAAGCGAAGAGTCTGTTGTTGTATAAGTATCAGTTACTTTAATGGAATCATTGAAATGATAAATTTTATTATCTATGATGCTATAGTTCATTCGGTGCTGTGCAAAAGCTTGAATCCATTCGGACAGAAGGGAGACGCTTGGGTCACCATTTAATAGAATTGCGACATTTTTAGAATCAGATTTAAAAATAGTATTGGACATACTTAGTGCAGGTGATTTTGCATCTGAATTTACTTCGTGATTTTCTTTAGGTAAAGGAGCTCCAACAATGTTAGCGACTTCTTGTGCTAATTGACGATCGACGTGGTTTAGGAGAGCAATTACATTTGCCTTCACCATGTCTGATTTACACTTCCCAACTTCAAAGCAAAAAGCTTCTTTTATGTGCTGCTTTTCAATAGGGCTCATACTATTGTAGAAAAGTTTAGCCTGAGAATAAAAGTTAAGAAAGCTTTTACTACGACCTCTAATTTTATGCCCATCAATCTTTTCTTGATAATGTTCATATCCTCCTTGTTCGGCTTGGACGGTTGCAGGTTGATTGTTATTTAATCCGTTAGGATGATAGCTTGTTTGACCGCGATGAATCTGCATTTGATGCATACCATCACGTTGATTATTATGAAAAGGACATACGGGTTGATTGATAGGGATTTGATGGAAATTAGGGCCCCCTAAACGAGATAATTGTGTATCTGTATAGGAGAATAATCTTCCTTGCAGAAGAGGGTCATTTGAAAAATCAATACCTGGTACGACATGACCAGGGTGAAAAGCTACCTGCTCTGTTTCAGCAAAGAAGTTATCAACATTTTTGTTCAATGTCATTTTACCAACTAATTTTACGGGAACTTCTTCTTCTGGCCATAATTTCGTTGGATCTAAAATATCAAAATCAAATTTATGTTCATCTTCTTCTGGAATTAACTGTAATCCAAGCTCCCATTCAGGATAATCCCCTTTTTCAATTGCTTCGTATAAATCTTGACGATGAAAATCAGGATTTTTCCCAGCAATCCTTTGAGCTTCATCCCATACTAATGAATGAACCCCAAGGGTAGGTTTCCAGTGAAACTTTACGAAATGGGCTTTTCCTGCTGTGTTAATGAGTCGAAATGTGTGAACTCCAAAACCTTCCATCATTCGTAAACTACGCGGAATAGCTCGGTCGCTCATTTGCCACATGACCATATGAGTGGACTCAGGATTATGCGCAACAAAGTCCCAAAAGGTATCATGAGCGCTAGCTCCTTGAGGAATATCATTATGTGGTTCTGGTTTAACTGCATGGACAAAATCAGGAAATTTAATAGCATCTTGGATAAAGAATACGGGCATATTATTACCCACTAAATCATAGTTTCCTTCATCTGTATAAAATTTTGTGGCGAATCCGCGTACATCTCTTACTGTGTCGTTGGATCCTTTAGAACCTTGAACGGTTGAGAACCGTACAAATACAGGTGTTTTCTTTGAAGGATTAGTAAGAAAATCTGCTTTCGTATATGCTTCTAACGATTCATAAAGCTGAAAATAACCATGAGCGCCAACTCCGCGTGCATGAACAATCCTTTCAGGAATTCGTTCATGATCAAAGTGGGTCATTTTCTCGCGAAAGTGGAAATCCTCCATTAAGGTTGGGCCTCTTAAGCCCATCTTTAAAGAAAATTCATCCTCGGCTATTTTTACTCCTTGGTTTGTTGTTAAAGCATGTTTGCGTTGATTATCCGTAACATGGTGCTTCAATTGCTCCATTTTTTTATTCACAATATAGGCCCCTCCTTTACTTTGTTAATTTAATAGATACCCTTTTTATTAGGACGTAAACATGTATTATGATTTTTGTATGTAAAAATCATAATTAAAACCTAAAACATGAAGGGGAAGAAAGGGAGTTTGTATAGCACTCTAAGCTTAAGAAAAACAGGAGTAACATACCTAAAGTTTTTAATTAAGTATGAACGATAGGTTTAACATTAAAAAATAAAAAGGCCAAGGAGATCATTTATTTTCTCCTTGGCTTTTAAGATAATTCTTTTCGTTAAAACGAAGAAATGCGTTGCTTCGTTTTTGGTACAATAATAAATTTGATCCAAAGTAACCCGATAATCATAATGATAAGGCTATGTAAAAATTGACCTGTAGCAATGAGTATAACAATTGAAAATACAACAAGTTGAATGCTTAGCAATATAAAGATTAAGTGAAGAAATTGATTCATTCGCTTTTCAGTATCAATTGGATATAATGCTACAATAATATTTCCCGAAAAATATTTCCACAGGGAACGGAGCTGCATAGAAATCATATATAGGACGATATATGCGATAGCGCCTTTTACGTATATGTTTGGTATAAAATATAAGGCGAAAGCACCGATCAATCCTAAGCGAATATATATACCGAAATAATCATTTCCACGTAAAAATGCTAATGTATGTAAATAGAAGAAAGTTGCTCGTTTTTTATGTAATAAAGGTTCAATCCAATTTGTAAGCCATTTTCTTTTATTTACTTGTTTATTCAGTTGCGGAACATCTGTGAAAATGCTAGCAAATTGATAAAAACGAACGTTCATTTTTTCTTCTTGCTCGATTATGTAATCCCACGGTATTCGTTTTGTAGGCTGTTTTTTCGTATATAGAAGTAGGAAAGCAAGTAGTAAGAGTAGTCCGCCCAATATGAGAACATTTGCGGAATAAAACAGCATGTAAATGATTAGGGCGTTACAAGTAATACGAATGATTAGCCATATATTTTTTTCGTGACTATCACGCCACATCCAATGTATGTACATGTTCCAGGCTTTCGTAATCATTAACACGATAAAGATTGTACATAAAAAAGGTACAGTTAATTGCAATGATTGCATAGCAAGTGGAACGAGAATAAGGAACGTAAATAATAATGGGAAAAGCTGCATGATGTAATTGTATAGAAGAGATTTTTTAAAATAAGATGTTAATTTCTCTTCTAGTGCTAGTAAATAGACAGCATCAGGTTTTTGAATAAATGTACGGATAGGGCATCTCGTTATAATGAATGTAAGTACAATCGTTATAATTATTAAAGATATTCCTTTAGAAGGAGATGCTTTTAGAAACTGAGCATAATAATATGCACCAACGCATGAAATAAAGATAAAGCTATATAGTAAACCGTTAATCATACGTGCAAAGTATGTAATGATATTTTGAATATGTTGTTGGAAGCGACTGCTCCATAGCGATTCGATTGACATGTTTTTCACCTCTTTGTTCTATTATATATGTTTTACAAAAGAAAAAACGAGCAAATTGCGTTATGCAACTTGCCCGTTTTTCTTTTCGTTATTTTTTTTCTGATCACGATTCATTAATGGATAGAAAGCAAATCCGATTACGAATAAACCAATTCCGAGAAGGAACGTTTTTATATCGGATGCGCCCGTTTTAATAACCCATAGTGCGTAGCAAAGTGCGATAACTGCGACTATGCCATCTGTAATTCTTGCCCGCATTTCATTTTTATATGTTTCACCAGTTGCGACTAGTTTTAACTGGAAGATTGGTGAAACGAGATATGGAATGAGGTAGGCCAGTGTTGATACGGTAATAACGAATGTATAAGCTTCCGCAATGGTTCCTGATAATGTTGAGAATAGGAATACTTGCGACATAATGTTTGTTAATCGTAATGAGTAAATTGGACTTCCTTTTTTATTTGTTTTCGTGAAGAAGGAAGGGAAGAAACCTTCTTTTGCTGCTTGATAAGGTACTTCTGAGCTTAATAAAATCCAGCCTAAGATAGAACCGAACAGGGAAGTAAGAGCAAGTAATGCCATCAGTTTCCCGCCGCCATGACCCATTGCAGCGTTTAGTGCATCTGCTAATGGACGTTCAGAAGCTTGTAATTTATCAACGTGAAGTACACCCATTGTTAAAATTGTGATTCCTAAGTAAATTGCAACTGTAATAAGTAATCCCGCAACTGTTGCACGTTTTACCGTTTTTGGAGAAACAGCACGGTTTGATAAAAGAACGGCTGATTCAATTCCGATAAACGCCCAAAGCGTTGTAAGAGCAGCTAAATTTACTTGTGAAAGAAGACCGTGTGATGCACCTGATTTATCAATCATCGGTGTGTACCATTGTCCAAATTTAGAAGCTTCGAATGCAAATAACGTAACGACGATGAATAAAAGGAATCCAGTTACTTTCGTTGTTGTTGCTAAGAAGTTTAGTTTTCCAGCTCCGCTTACACCGTTTGTTAATATAATATGAGTTCCCCAAAGTAAGATGGAACAAATCGTAAATGTAATTAGTTTTCCGACTTCTACGTTAAACGAGCCGATTGAAAATAGTAGTCGCGTATCTTTCATAATTGGGAAGAAGAGTGATAAATATCCCGCAAATGATGTAATGATGGCAACGTTACTTGCCCAGTTTGCAACCCAATATCCCCATACCATACTGAAACCAGCCATTTTTTTCTTTTTTGGTGTTGAGAATAAAGCATATGCATGACTTTGTGGCCCTGTCGTTAAATCAGGACGACGAATTGCTAAATTACCGAAAACAAGAGCTAGCATTAAAACACCAAACCCTGTAGTTAACCAAGCTAAAGTGACACCGAGTGGGCTTGCTGTTTGTGCCAACGTACTTGGCACCATGAAAATACCAGCGCCAACCATGTTACCGACAACGAAAGCTGTTAGTACCCAAAAGCCCCATTTTTTTTGTTGCATAGAAAATACCTCCAAAGTTAGTATAACCAAGTCAAGCGAGGAGATATGTATGTCTTCCTGAGTCAGGAAGAGAAGTCCCAAACAAAACAAAAAAAGCACGTAATTTGCCGCTACATGCTTTCTAT
The DNA here is from genome assembly GCF_022664295.1 of Bacillus cereus group sp. BfR-BA-01311. Lineage (NCBI taxonomy): Bacteria > Bacillati > Bacillota > Bacilli > Caryophanales > Bacillaceae > Bacillus > Bacillus cereus group sp. BfR-BA-01311. The sequence continues at coordinate 140,487 of NZ_JAKUHC010000007.1, read as the reverse complement.
CTTATAAGAAACCCACGACATACCTCTCGATAGCTCTCCACAAACGAAACGTTTGTGACAGTTCTGCACTTATTAAATGCAGACCCAGCAAGCGTGCATGGTGGACACGACTTACTTCGGCAACCATTCCTTTCTCATTCCTTCATCAATGCCACTACATCTCCTGAAATGATACTCTTAATGATTGCAACCTCTACCTCACCGAGATACGAATGAGGATTTAAATATTAAATTAACGTCTTTAAGAGTAACAAATGTATTTTTATACGTCAATGGATATAGTAATAATCAGATTATAGAGAAGAGTTTGTGATTAAAAGTAAGAGGGATTGTTATGTGATATTTGAATTTTCGTAATATAATACATGTTATTAGCAGCGCTAGATGATTGAAAAGGGGATGAAGTAAATGTCTGTATGTCATAAACATTCAGTAATAGGTGTGCTAGATTCGGGAATTGGGGGATTAACAGTTGCGAGCGAAATTATAAGACAATTGCCTAAAGAAAGCATTTATTATATTGGTGATAATAAGCGTTGCCCGTATGGGCCAAGAAGTGTAGAGGAGGTGCAATCTTTCGTATTTGAAATGGTTGAGTTCCTCAAACAGTTTCCATTAAAAGCGCTAGTCGTAGCATGTAATACTGCTGCAGCTGCTGCATTGACTGCGCTGCAAGAAGCACTTTCCATTCCAGTTATTGGCGTTATACATCCAGGAGCAAGAGCGGCAATTAAAGTAACAAAGAAAGAGAAAATCGGAGTAATTGGAACTGTAGGTACGATAAAATCTAATATGTACGAAAAAGCATTACACGAGCTTGATACATATTTGGAAGTGCATAGTCATGCGTGTCCGACTTTAGCTACAGTTGTAGAAAATCGATTAGAAGAGATAGCATATGTCACGCAGCAAGTGAAACAAGCTTTACTTCCATTAACGAAAGAAGATATAGATACGTTAATTCTTGGATGTACGCATTATCCACTTTTAGAGTCCTATATAAAAAAGGAACTAGGAGAAGATGTAACGATTATTAGTTCTGCAGAAGAAACGGCGATAGAGTTAAGCACCATCTTACAGCACAAAGGAATTTTGTCTGACAATCTGAATCCGAAGCATCGTTTTTTTACAACGGGATCTGTTTTATCATTTGAACATATTGCTGAGCGATGGCTAGGGTATCAAATTTCTGTAGAATGTGTACATTTGCCTATGAAAAATGCGTGTATGCATAATTAAGATTTAGTAAATTACGTTTTTAAATAAATCAGGTTCGTTTCATAAGAAGGAAAGAATAAGCTTTTAATTGAAATGATTAAGGTCATTTTAATTAAAGGAGAGGTTTGATTATGGAATTATCAAGATCTCAATTATTTGCTTTAGAGTATATTTCAAAATATGCAGAGAACGAAAAACGTGAGGCTAAAGCAACGATTAATCATATACTTAAAATGTCTAATATTACAGATGAAATATTTGAAGAGGCTGTCGCTAATTTGAAATCTCACGCAAGGATTGCTATACACTTTCATCCAGACAGACTAGATTCGAGTAAGAAAAGTGTTGCTGAAGCACTATTTGAGCAAGGAGTATATAAAAGTCAGTTTGAAACATTGCTATCTAATGGAAGCGTATCTGCTTATCCTGGTGGTGAACGTGACCTTTGGGAAAAGAGAATATTTGGAGGGGCATATCAATTAGAAGGCGTAACGAATGAACAACGTCCAAAATACGGAGCGCTAAATTTAATGTTACATCCAGATGGGCCGGCTCCGCGTTTTGGTTCCTGTTATTTTCTCTTATCTCCAAAAGTTTCTTCGCGTTCTACATATACATATTTAGATTCGCATCAAGATCCGAAAGAAAAGGGGACTTATGAGGAGTTTGATATGATTTTAGCTGCTCTTTTGGAAGAGACATTCGTAAGAGATTTTGCAATTGGTGAAGGAAATTTGACTCCAACAATATTAATTAATCATTTACTGGCTAATCTGAAAAGGCCGTTTATAGATGTAGTAAGCAAAGAGCCAGCCCGTAATCTTAATCATTATATTGAAGCGCAGATTCATGGAGAGATTTCTCTAAAAGAAGACGTGGAAGCGCTTGTTGCAGATCCTTCATTTAAGGGTACGGATGTAGGAAGAGTTTTAGAAGAAATTTGCCTGAAGTATGCTATTGATTTGTATTGGCACATCGGTTTTGTACTTGCATTAGACGAAGTTCCGATGGATTTTAGAGGTTCAAAAATGCCATCTTTAGCAAGACGCATTGCACGGAATCATTGTATCGATGCAAATATAATTGGCTCTGCTGTAGTGGATTTGAAACGCAATCCATTATCTTGGAGTGATCGTGGAACTTATGAAGAAGTGCTTCAGGAATTAAAATTATTATGGCATGTTTTAGTTCGATTTGGAAAACCAAATCGGAAGTAGAATGAAATACTCCGTTTTTGGAAGTATTTATATAGAAAAGAAGCTGATCTATTTATAGATCAGCTTCTTTTTATAAGATTAAACTAAGTTTAATACAGTTACTTTTTCACGTGTCATAGACTCAAGGCTCTTACGAATACCTTGTGCGCCCATACCTGAACCTTTTACACCGATGAATGGGAAGTGGTCAGGGCCGCGCTCTGTGCGTCCGTTAATTTGAACAGAACCAGTTTCGATTTTGTTAGCAATTGCAAATGCTTTGTTAATGTCTTTAGTGAAGACACTTGCTTGCAGACCGAACTCTGATTTGTTAGCAATTTCAATTGCTCGTTCATCTGAAGAAACACGGATGATTGGAAGGATTGGGCCGAATGGCTCTTCCCAAGCAACTTTCATCTCTTCTGTTACGTGATCGATTAATGTTGGGTAAATTAAGTTACGCTCACGTTTGTTACCGATAACGATTGTAGCACCTTTTTCTACAGCGTCGTCAACTAAACCTTGAACGAAGTCAGCAGACTTGTCGTCGATTAATGGAACGATTGTGCTATCTTGTTCTGGAGATCCAACTGATAGTTCAGCTACTTGTGCTTTTAATAAGCTAACAAGCTCGTCCGCTACGTTTTCGTGTACAAGTACACGTTTAATAGCTGTACAACGTTGACCAGAGTAAGAGAATGCACCGCTTACGATATGGTTTGCAGCATCTTGTAAGTCAGCATCTTCACGAACGATACCAGGATCTTTACCACCAAGTTCTAATACAAGTGGAATCATTGAAGCTTTTTTCGCTAAATGTTTACCTGTGTTTGTACCACCTGTGAACGATACCATATTGATGCCTTCGTGTTCTACTAAGTAGTCACCAATTACAGAACCGCGTCCTGTAGCTACGTTTACAAGACCTTTTGGAAGGCCAGCTTTATGAAGTGCTTCAACCATTTTAATACCACTAATTGCACCTTGAGTTGCTGGTTTGAAAATAACAGCGTTACCCATAATTAATGCTGGTGCAAGTTTTGCAGCAGATAAGTTTACTGGGTAGTTAAATGGTGCGATTGCTAATACAACACCAAGTGGTGCGCGTTGGATAATCGCAAGCTTAGATTTTGTACCGCCCGGGAAGCTATCGCCCATCATGCTTTCTCCGTGCATATGTAAAGCTTCTTCGATCGTGTAACGAATGAAGTCAGCTGTACGAACAACTTCTTTCTTCGCATCTTTATATCCTTTACCGACTTCTTTCATAATGATATCGGCAATTTCATCCTGCATATTTACGAGCTCATCAGCCCATTTATATAAGTATTTTGCGCGATCCTGTAGGGAAGCCTCGGCCCATGATTTTTGAGCTTCTTTTGCAGATGCAATTGCTTCATCTACTTCTCCGCGAGTAATTGCTTGTACTTGTCCAATTACTTCGTGTAAGTATGGAGATGGAATTTCGATTGTTTCTCCTGAAGAGCTTTCTCTCCATTCTCCGTTTAAATAAAATTTGTACGTATTGCTAGTTGTCATGATTAGTCCTCCTAAAATAGCAACTTGTAAGAGTGAGTATAAGGTGATTGTAGGGGGTTTGATAACATTTTTCAAATGAAATGTTTGTGAAAACGATTTCTTATTCTTTTTTTATTTTGTATGCCCTTTCTTATGGAATATTCCCTTATTTCAAATTAATTTATCGTATCATGCATCCGTATCATTTTTTATGATCGTCGTGTATTTTATATTATTTGTAAAAAAATAATTGACAGAATACTCAATAAAGTTGTAAGATTATAAATGGAAAATAAATGAAAGGGGTGTGCGTAATGATTGTAATCGTAAATGTAATGGGCTTAGCTCTGTTAAATGGCAGAAAACATTCATATCATTACGCAACCCGTACGGATATATAGGGCATCTTTGTCTTATAAAAAGCGTACGTTGCGTATATCGTAACGTACGCTTTTTATGCATTCCTGTGCATATCGTCAAGCGGCGGTATGCTTTTTTTTGTTTATTTTCCCTTGTTTAGTTCCGATAAAAAGCTTTGGAAGGTGGAAAAATGTGATGAGATTGTATGGGTTACGAAATGTAAATGTGATAGGTCTGGATAGTGGATAAAGAAATGAGAGGTAAACGAGAACGAGAAGGGAGAGGTTACATTGTTATCAGTATTACTAAAGCTAAAATGGTTTTTTAGGGAGCACTGGAAGAGATATAGTATTGCCATTGGAGCTCTTTTAATTGTGAATATAGTTGAAGTGATTCCCCCGAAAGTGTTAGGGGTTACGATAGATAACATAAAAACAGGAACGTTATCGAACGAAGCTATTATACAGTCTATTCTTATTTTAATAGGGGTTACGATCGTTGGATATGGCCTCACTTTCGTATGGCAACATCAATTGTTTGGCGGTGCATTCGTACTTGAGAAAACCATGCGCTCTAAATTTATGGGGCATTTACTTAAGATGACGCCGACTTTTTATCAAAAAAATCGTACTGGTGATTTAATGGCGAGAGCGACAAATGATTTGAAAGCAATCGCTATGACAGCTGGTTTTGGTATATTAACGCTTGTGGATTCTAGTTTATATATGCTTACGATTGTCTTTATGATGGGGTTTACAATTAGTTGGGAGCTTACATTTGCAGCGCTTATTCCGCTTCCAATTATGGCGTATGCGATGAATATATATGGAAAGAAATTGCATGAAAGATTTACAGTTGCGCAAGATGCGTTTGGTGATATGAACGATAAAGTGCTTGAATCAATCGCTGGTGTTCGCGTTATTCGTGCATACGTACAAGAGAATGCAGACGAGGAAAGATTTCATCATCTAGGAGATGACGTCTACGAAAAAAATATGAAGGTAGCAAAGATTGATGCATTATTCCAACCAACTGTGAAAATGCTTGTCGGTCTTAGTTATTTAATCGGCTTAGTGTACGGTGCATACCTTGTGTTCCAGTCAAAGGTGACCCTTGGTGAACTCGTTTCTTTTAACGTGTATTTAGGGATGATGATTTGGCCGATGTTTGCAATTGGGGAATTAATTAATGTTATGCAAAGAGGAAATGCTTCGCTTGACCGTGTGAATGAAACGTTAGCGTATGAGCCAGATGTAAAGAATCCGAAACATCCAAAGCTTGTGCAAGAGCCGGATTATATTCAGTTTGATGATGTGTCTTTCTCATATCCTTCATCAACTGAAGAAAATTTAAAAAAGGTTTCTTTCACATTAAAGCAAGGAGAAACGCTAGGGGTTGTCGGAAAAACAGGAAGCGGGAAAACGACGCTTGTACGTCAGCTTCTTCGCCAATATCCGCTTGGAGATGGAGATATTGCAGTTTCTGATGTGACTTTAGATAAAATGACGAATGAAAATGTACTCGGCTGGATTGGTTATGTACCGCAGGAGCATATTTTGTTCTCAAAAACAGCGCGAGAAAATATTTTATTCGGAAATAGGGAAGCGACTGAAGAAGAACTAGAGAAAGCAATTGAAATTGCTGCGTTTAAAAAGGATTTAGAGTTTTTACCAGAAGGGTTAGAAACGCTCGTTGGAGAGAAAGGTGTTTCTTTATCAGGAGGGCAAAAACAAAGGATCTCGATTGCACGAGCTGTTATTCAAAATCCAGAAATTTTAATTTTGGATGATTCTTTATCAGCTGTAGATGCTCGTACGGAAGCAGCGATCATTGAAAATATAAGAACGGAAAGAAGCGGAAAGACGACGATTATTACGACGCATCGTTTATCTGCAGTGCAACATGCGGATTGGATTCTCGTTATGGATGAAGGCGCAGTTATAGAAGAAGGTACGCATGATCAGCTTATCCAAAAGGGAGGCTGGTATGCTGAGCAGTTTGAAAGACAACAAGGTGAAAGTGAAAGTGCGGATAGTGGGGTGAAAATATGAGCGTTTCAAAACGGTTGTTTCAATACGCGATGAAAGTGAAGGGGACGATTTTTGCTGCGATGTTAATGTTATTTATTTTCGTCATCGCAGAGCTTGCTGGTCCTTTCGTCGCTAAAACGATGATTGACGATCATATCGTCGGGATAGAGAAACCTTGGTATGAAACAGAACAGAGTGAAGATGCTGTTTCGTATAATGGGGCTTTTTATAAGCGAAGTGATCGCTTTGAACAAGGCGAGAAAAAAGGAAAAGAAGTACGCGTAATGCAAGTCGGTTTTCAATATTATTTTGTACCGAATAAAGTAAATGCGGAAGGGTCACGGACTGTAAAAGGGGATATGATTACCGTTCAAAATGGTAAGGCGGTGCAAGTGTATAAAGCGAAAGCATTAACGAAAGAAGAAGTGTTTGCATTTTATAAACCAGAAATAAACCGTCTATTATTACTTGGTGGTGGCTATTTCGCTTTATTAGTAGTCGTGTCATTATTTGCATACGGAAAGCAGTTCTTCTTGCAGAAGGCAGCGAACAAAATTATTCAAATTATGAGGGAAGATGTTTTTTCTCATATTCAAACGTTGCCAATTCGGTACTTTGATCATTTACCGGCAGGGAAAATTGTTTCGCGTGTGACGAATGATACAGAGGCCATTCGTGATTTATATGTAACGGTGCTGGCAACATTCGTTTCTAGTATCATCTATATTATTGGGATATTCGCTGCGTTATTTTTATTAGATGTGAAGCTCGCTTCATTATGTTTATTAATTATCCCAATTTTAATTGTTTGGGCGATTCTTTATAGAAAATACGCGTCTGTATACAATCATAAAATGCGCTCTCGCTTATCTGATATTAACGGAACAGTGAATGAATCCATTCAAGGGATGCCAATTATTCAAGCGTTCCGTCAAGAGCGTGAAACGAAAAAAGAATTTGAAGAATTAAATGGCGATTATTTTAAGTATCAAAATAAAATTTTAAATTTAAATGCAGCAACTTCGCATAACTTAGTAGCCGTATTAAGAAATATCGCTTTCACAGGAGTAATTTGGTATTTCGGCGGTGCGTCATTAAGTGCTACAGGTATTATTTCACTTGGGGTACTGTATGCGTTCGTTGATTATTTAACACGATTATTCTCGCCAATTACGAATATGGTGAACCAGCTTGCAAACTTAGAGCAAGCGCGCGTTGCATCAGAACGTGTCTTTGAATTGTTAGAGGAAAAAGGGGAACCGGTAGAAGAAGAACGTATGCCTCGTTTAAAAGGAAATGTAAAATTTGAAAATGTATCATTTTCTTATAATGGAAAAGATGAAGTGTTAAAAAATATTTCTTTTGAAGCGAAACAAGGCGAGACAGTGGCACTTGTCGGTCATACTGGATCAGGAAAAAGTTCTATCATGAATGTACTCTTTCAATTTTATGAGTTTGAAAAAGGAAAGCTTACGATTGATGGTCACGATGTAAAAGAGATGCCGAAACAAGCAACCCGTGAACATATGGGAATCGTACTGCAAGACCCGTTTCTTTTTAGCGGGACGGTCGCTTCCAATGTAAGCTTAGAAAATGAAAAAATTTCAAAAGAGCGCATTGTAAAGGCGTTACGTGATGTTGGTGCTGAAAGATTTGCGAACAATATAAATGAAGAAATTACAGAAAAGGGAAGTACGCTTTCCACTGGAGAACGTCAGCTTATTTCGTTTGCTAGGGCGCTCGCTTTTGATCCGGCTATTTTAATTTTAGATGAAGCAACGTCTAGTATTGATACAGAAACAGAGGCGATGATTCAACAAGCACTAGAAGTTGTAAAAAAAGGAAGAACGACATTTATTATCGCTCACCGCCTTTCAACGATTAAAAGCGCAGATCAAATTATTGTGCTCGATAGAGGAACCATTTTAGAAAAAGGCTCTCATGATGAACTCATGAAAAAGCGCGGGCGTTATTACGATATGTATAAAACGCAAATGGAAGGCAATCAGAGTGCTTAATATGCATGGAGGAGAACTTGTGATTTTCACAAGTTCTTTTTTATTGATGAACATGTCGACTCTTTAGCGAATTACGACAGTTAAATAAGAAGTATTGTTTTACCTTTTTCTCCATAAATGCTATATTAAAAAATGTTACTTATTTTTTGTATGTAGCGTTATTTTTCCCTTTTGTTTGATTATGAAGAAAAAGGATAAACTAAATAAGAACATTTTCATTGAAAAATTGTTCAAGATTGCATACAATCAATATAGTTTTTAAATTCCTATCAGAATACTTGGAGGATTACTATCATGAAGAAATTATTTTCAGTGCTTGCAGTAACTACATTAGCGATCGGGATTGTAGCCGGCTGCGGTAAAGAAGAGAAAAAAGATACAGCTAGTCAAGACGCGTTACAAAAGATTAAACAAAGCGGTGAACTTGTAATTGGTACAGAAGGTACATATCCACCATTTACGTTCCACGATTCAAGCAATAAATTAACTGGATTCGATGTTGAATTAGCAGAAGAAGTTGCAAAACGTTTAGGTGTAAAACCTGTATTTAAAGAAACACAATGGGATAGCTTACTTGCTGGCCTAGATGCAAAACGTTTCGATATGGTTGCAAACGAAGTTGGTATTCGTGAAGATCGTCAAAAGAAATACGATTTCTCTAAACCATACATTTCATCTTCAGCGGCATTAGTTATCGCAAAAGATAAAGATAAGCCTGCTACATTTGCTGATGTAAAAGGGTTAAAAGGAGCACAATCTTTAACGAGTAACTATGCAGATATTGCTAAGAAAAACGGTGCAGAAATCGAAGGTGTAGAAGGATTTAGCCAAGCGGCAGAATTATTAGCTTCAGGACGCGTTGATTTTACAATTAATGATAAGTTATCAGTATTAAATTATTTAGAAACGAAAAAAGATGCAAAAATTAAAATTGTAGATACAGAAAAAGAAGCTTCACAAAGTGGATTCTTATTCCGTAAAGGTAGCGATAAGCTTGTACAAGAAGTAGATAAAGCGTTAGAAGATATGAAAAAAGACGGTACGTATGACAAAATAACGAAAAAATGGTTCGGTGAAAATGTATCTAAGTAGTGCATTAGTTTCAGATCGATTGTCTACTTGGATAGATATTATGCAGACTTCCTTCATGCCTATGCTGAAGGAAGCTGTTTTTACAACAATTCCATTAACGCTTATTACATTTATTATCGGTCTTATACTTGCGACGTTAACAGCGCTCGCACGTATTTCAGGTAGTCGTATTTTACAATGGATTGCTCGTATCTATGTATCTATCATTCGCGGAACGCCACTTCTTGTACAGTTATTTATTATTTTCTATGGTCTTCCAACTCTTAATATTGAAGTTGAGCCATATACAGCAGCAGTTGTTGGATTTTCATTAAATGTCGGTGCATATGCATCTGAAATTATTCGTGCTTCTATCCTTTCCATTCCGAAAGGGCAGTGGGAAGCAGCTTATACAATTGGGATGACATATCCACAAGCATTAAAACGTGTTATTTTACCACAAGCAACGCGCGTATCAATCCCGCCGCTTTCAAATACATTTATTAGCTTAGTGAAGGATACTTCATTAGCATCGTTAATTTTAGTAACAGAAATGTTCCGAAAAGCGCAGGAAATTGCGGCGATGAACTACGAGTTTTTAATTGTTTATTTTGAAGCAGGTCTTATTTACTGGGTTATTTGTTTCTTATTATCAATCGTACAACAGATGTTAGAAAAGCGTTCAGAACGCTATACATTAAAATAATCCTTTTACAAAAGGAGTTTTTGTTTTTATGATTTCAATTCAGCACTTACAAAAAAGTTTCGGAGATAATACCGTACTAAAGCATATAGATTTAACAGTTGAGAAGGGCGAGGTTGTTGTTATTATTGGGCCGTCTGGATCTGGTAAAACGACATTCTTACGTTGTCTCAATGTATTAGAAACGCCAAACGCTGGTAATATTCGTATCGGTAATAAAGAGCTTAACTTCTCTCAAAAAGTAACGAAGAAAGATATTGTTAATCTTCGTACGCAAACAGGTATGGTATTCCAGCACCATAATTTATTCCCGCATTTAACAGCACTTCAAAATGTAATGGAAGGGCTCGTTACAGTGAAAAAGATGGGGAAAGAAGAAGCGAAGAAAAAAGCAAACTATTTCCTTGAAAAAGTTGGTTTAGCAGATAAAGTGGATTTATATCCGTTCCAATTATCAGGCGGACAACAACAGCGCGTTGGAATTGCGCGCGCACTTGCGATGGAGCCGGAAGTGTTACTATTTGATGAGCCGACGTCAGCGCTTGATCCTGAACTCGTTCAAGAAGTTCTGAAAGTAATGAAAGAACTTGCTAAAGAGGGCATGACGATGGTTATTGTAACGCACGAAATGCGTTTTGCACATCAAATTGCGAACCGTGTTATTTTCATGGATGGTGGTGTCGTTGTCGAACAAGGTACACCAGAAGAAGTATTTACAAATCCAAAAGAAGAACGCACGAAGAAGTTTTTACAAATGTTGCAATAAATTAAGGAAGGTCTCAAGGCATATGCCTTGAGACCTTTTTGCCATATATATTTATTTGTGGAATCCGCCAAGGCTTTGCTCAGCCATTGCAACTAGACGTTTTGTGATTTCTCCACCAACTGAACCGTTAGCGCGAGCCGTAGAATCTGCTCCTAATTGTACACCAAATTCTTGAGCGATTTCGTACTTCATTTGATCGATTGCAGCTGTTGCACCTGGTACTACTAATTGATTTGAAGAATTTTGGTTTGCCATAGGAATATATCCTCCTTAGAGTTATAAAAGTTTTTTTGGTTGGACTAGCTGGAGTTGAACCAGATTATCGCCCCGGTTGGCGCTAATCCATCGGTAATTAAGTTTGTACTCATAGTATGGATGTTACCTAGAAAGATATACAAAATAATAATTTGTAAATTTTGTCAAAAAAAACGTATTGATTTCGTAAATTATGAAATAAGAGTAATCGTTGTATTTTTAAGAAAACAGGCCAAACTAAGGGTGATATTAAATATAATTTTTTCATTGTAGCCTGCTACTTGTAGGCTAATTATTAGCTTCTTATTTATGATTTATTGAAATAAAAATGAAATCGGTAGCAACTTCATAGTTCTATTTTTAAGTAGGGATGGAGTGGGCGCTCCTATGTCTGGATAGGTTGCTCTCTTCACTCTAAAAAAGAGAGGCTTATAAACGATAACGTATGGAGGAATCATGATGGGGATTTGCCCGCTTTGCAACGCATTAGAATCACAAACATATTCTTGTCAAAATTGCCAAAGTATACTCCAAGATTATGGGAAGTCTGTAGATTACATAGACGATTATAGTGCCTATATGGATCAAGAATTATTAAGTGCAGTAGATGGTTTAACGCATAATAATTCAAATGAATATTGCAATCATATTTTTTATTGCAGAGTATGTAACGTGGAAACTGAGGTTGTAGTAAAACTTGTGTAAATAGAAAACTTCCACCTTATTATCTAGGTGGAAGTTTTTGTTTTTGTATTTGTGAGTGAATCATAGGAGAAGGGATATGTTCGGTGTTTGATGAAGCCCCTGATTTTATTTGAGACATTTTTTCTTTTGTATCACGTAAAGAATGTTCAGTTAAGTAGACGGCATATTCGTAAAATAACTGGCGCGTCAGTTCACTTTGCTCTTTTAATTTTTTATCTTGGAATACAGTTCGCCCAGGTTTAGAGTTGGCTTCAAAGAGCCACGGATTTTCCTTTGTGTCTAAACCGATATCAAAACCGATTTCTCCAATATTTCCAGTTACTTGTTCATCGAGAGCGTAACTTATTTGTAAGGCAGTATGTTTTAATTTATTTTCAATTTGAACTTGTTTCGTTGAATCTGGAAAAAGCTCTTGTAATAATTTTGTATCACCGCCACTATTTACGTGCGTTGTTAAACTGCCTTTGCCGGCGATTTTGGCGACGATTGCACTAACTATCCAATTACCGAAATGGTTTTTATTTGTATGAATGCGGAAATCAACAGGTTGCCCATCGAAGCGAAGTAACGAAATACCTTGCTGTACGATAAACTTTTTTAAATCATGTCCTTTTAATACGTGGTTTAGAAGCGTTTCTAATGATTGATACTTTCTCAGTTTATTTTCTTCATTTTCGCGATAACGACAGTAGTAGCAATTCTCTGTTTGAGAATAAAATATTTGATGAATATTTCTACCAAAGCTCCCGTGTATTGGTTTCATGTACACTGATTTATACGTGCCAAGAAACCGTTCTACTTGTTCAAAATGCTGAAATGCTTCTGTATTTGGTAATAAGGGTTTAATTGATTCGTCTTTCGTAAGAAGTTGATGAACTTCCCATTTATTGAAAAAACCTGGGTTAAACCATGGAATGCAGTAGTCTTGTTCTAATTTTCTTTTTGCCCTGACAATTGGTTTATAATTTTCCGCTTGCCGATTCGGTAAGCGATCGTAAATGACATTTGGTAAAGGGACTTTTTTCTTTATCCATTGTTTCTCTTGAAAGAAATATCCTTCAATCGTTTCTTCTTCCCAGTGTATATGTTGAACCCCAAAGACGAATACGAACGGTCGTAATGAGAATGGTGGTGTTAATAACTCACTCAGAGCAATTGAACGATTTCCTAAAGGGGTAGAAGAATCATCATTAAAGCCAGTTGTAAAAATGCCAATCAATGGTCCGAAAATAATTGTTTGGTTTTGTGTGAATGCATGAATAGTAGTTGATTGAGGCAGTAAAAGTTTTTCGGCAATATGCTTTCCGATAATAATTTCGCGAGTAAAGGAATAATGAATTTTCACCTCTTCACTTGCAATGTGACGTATACCGAAGGATAGGGATGTAATAGGTGGTGTAATAGAAAAAACGTAAGGTAAAGTAATGCTATTTGGATGTTCATCTGAAATGTTTAATGTATATATATGTTCTTTCAAAATAGGTTTACCTCCTTTCATTATGGTGTAAAGCGACTGAATTTAAGTGGTCCGTGAAATATCTTTTCGGCTAATGAATCACTATGACGAATGTATTGTTCGTAAGGAGGAATCGTGTTGACATACATAAGCCAAATTGCGCCTTTTTGATCCATAATTGTGGAAAGTTCTAGTTCGAATAATGAAGAATAAGACTGATCTAGTGTTTGGAATACTTCATTTATAATGTCGTGTAAAGCGTCTTGCAATAGTTGCACACCTGTACTAGATAGTACGTATTTAATTTTTGAAAATGAATGCAATGAATCATCGTCTGTTGCTGAAGGTAAAAGCTGATTAGGAAATGAACTTTTTTGTATAAATTGACCGATAATATTCCAAGTTTGTTCTTTGTTTTTTTGCAAAATAGTTCGAATGTGGAGTGGGTATGTTAATTGATTTGGTGGTTGTAGCATGGTATGCACTATGTAGCGTGATGAACGTATGTTAGATTTACACCAAGATATAAATTCATCTGTCCGCTTGATTGAAAGAGAAGTATGGTATTTTTCATTTACTGTATCGATATGAAACGTTTTATTTTTGTAAGCGACTCGATATAAGTTATCTTTAGAATGTATATTAGTGGGGCGTATAATAATATCTTTAGATTTTAACAACAATTTGAAAATGTTTTGTATCGTTGCCACTTCAAATTTGGGTATATAAGGAGACAGTTTTTTATTAGTAAGAAATAAATCATGTAGTTCACTTAAGTTAATAAGTGTGTTATTTAAAAAGGTAGTGGAAGGACGGTTGTGCAAAGAGTGAATAATTGATTTTGCTTTTTCAAAGTCTGTTTCCTCGTGAAAAGAATAACGATCATATATATAAGAAGGAATAGGGAATGTTTGCTCTTTCCATTTTCCTGTATCTGTATCGTAAATAAGACCAGAAACAAGGTCTGTTTTAGAATCAATACAAAATGGCGTAAACTGGGCAACGACATTATGATAAAGCCGAGCGCGTTTAGCGATTTCGGTGTAATACGTTTGCTCATAATGAAGTTTAGAAGTTAAAAGGCCGAGAACCAACGAAATCACTCCTTTACTACTATTTGCATAATAGGCGAAGCTATATATTGCAAATACGTTTTTATACCATTATACTTTTGTCCGTATGATGATATGCTATAGTTTTGGAGAAGTGAAAGGTTGATTGTAATGAATATATGGTTAAATATGTTAACGACGACAGGACTCGGAGCAATTATTGGGGGATACACGAATCATTTAGCGATAAAAATGTTATTTCGTCCTCATCGTCCTATTTATATCGGAAAGTTTCAAGTTCCATTTACACCAGGGTTAATTCCGAAGCGTCGTGATGAACTTGCTGTTCAATTAGGAAAAATGGTTGTAGAACATTTGTTAACACCAGAAGGAATTGGAAAAAAGCTAACAAATGAAGAGTTTCAAAAAGGTTTAATTCACTGGGCGCAAGTGGAAGTGGATAAAGTAATTACGAATGAACAATCACTGCGACATATGTTAGAAAAATGGAATGTAGCGCATGTAGAAGAAGAAGCGACTCGAAAAATCGAACATGTTATTACAGAAAAAATTCATGCATTTTTAGCAGAGTATTATACATATACATGGGAACAGGCTTTACCTCATTCTGTAAATGAAAAAGTAGAGAATGCGATTCCGAATGTCTCTGCGTTTATTTTAGAGCGAGGAATTAGCTTTTTTGAAAGTGAAGAAGGGAAAGCACGTCTTTCAAAAATGATTGATGATTTCTTTGCTTCTCGCGGAACGCTACTTAACTTAGTCGGAATGTTTTTAGGAAATGTAAGTGTTGTGGATCGTGTGCAGCCAGAAGTTATTAAGTTTTTAGGGCAAGATGCTACAAAGCAGCTTTTAACTGACGTACTGCAAAAAGAGTGGGAAAAGTTAAAAGGAAGAGATGTAAAAGAATTAGAAGCATTTGTAGAGAAAGAAATGATTGTAAGCTCCGTGCTGTCAGCAGTTAAAGTAGAGGAAACAGTGAGTAAGTTTTTAAATCAATCTGTTCAGCAAGTATGTGAACCAGTTCGAGAAACAATTATTGAAAAAGTGGTTCCAAGTGCAGTAGCGAAAGGCTTAAAGTGGGGAACAGAAAATGTAGAGAGTATACTAAATAATCTACACCTTGCGGAAATTGTCCAGCAAGAAGTGTCTACATTCTCAACAGAAAGATTAGAAGACTTAGTTCTGTCTATTACGAAAAACGAATTGAAAATAATTACGTATTTAGGAGCGTTATTAGGCGGAAT
Organism: Bacillus cereus group sp. BfR-BA-01311; assembly: GCF_022664295.1. NCBI lineage: Bacteria > Bacillati > Bacillota > Bacilli > Caryophanales > Bacillaceae > Bacillus > Bacillus cereus group sp. BfR-BA-01311. The sequence continues at coordinate 124,874 of NZ_JAKUHC010000007.1, read as the reverse complement.
GATCGGGCTCGTACAAGGATTGTTACTATTGTTTCTTAGATAATAAGGTGAGTACATAGAAATAAAAGTGAAATTTCTTCACATCTCTTGCATAGTTTGATATGGTAAGAAGAGGTGCGTATGTAAATGCACGTAAAAGGCAGTGCGAGTGAAAAGCGCTAGCCTTCTAAAGGAGGAAAAATAAAATGACAAAGAACATTCATGATGTTGCATATGAATTACAAAAAGCAATCGCTGAAAACGAAGACTTCAAAACTTTAAAAGAGAGCTACGCAGCAGTTCAAGCTGACACAGCTTCAAAGAACTTATTCGATGAGTTCCGTACAATGCAACTTAGCCTACAACAGAAAATGATGCAAGGCCAAGAAATCACTGAAGAAGACAACCAACAAGCACAAGAAGTTGTAGCTCGCATTCAACAAGATGCTAAAATTACAAAATTAATGGAAACTGAGCAACGCCTAAACGTTGTAATCGGTGACGTTAACAAAATTATCATGAAGCCACTTGAAGAATTATATAGCGCGCAACAACAAGCGTAATAGTGGAAGACGCTCCTAGTTTAGGAGTGTCTTTTTTGTTTAGGGAATTTAATAGTTATACCACAAAAACTCCCTTTCAAAATAGCCATTTCTTATTGGTTATTTTGAAAGGGATATGTAACATATCTGTTAATTTTTTTTATTGCTGTTAATTGAAGTTTTAATATTTTTTTCGTTCAAAAACGTTTCAATCTCTTTTTGTTTCCTCCCATTTATTTTCTCAAGGCGTTTTGTAAAAGAAAAATTGGCTTTGAATAAGTTACCATCTTGGGTGAGTTTGTCTAATTCTTGATCTAGCTCTACGAAAATATCCGTAGATGATGACATAAATGCATAGATTTCTTTTGAAGGTTTTTTATAATCAGTAGGTAAATTATTATTACTAATAAACTCATGGAAATTCATATCGTTTTGTTTCGCTAAATCAATTAGTTTTTGTAATTTTTCTCGGTCAGATTCCGTGAAATTCTTATCAGAATTTGTTGAAGCGAGAGGGATAATATTTTCAGATAACTCCCAACTATAATCTATATAATTTTTTATATTTTGTTTCATTTCGTCTTCACTAATAGTTTCGTTTTTCTTTGAGGAACTAAATATATTTTCTGGAACTTTAATAGCAACATCTTTAATAGATTGTACATCGTTTTCTTCCTTAGGTTGTACACTGTTTGAACAAGCTGATAGAAATAAAAGAGTAAGTAGCATGAGTGAATATAAAGTATATTTCTTCATTTTAATCTCCTTTTACATTCATTAGTGTCTTTGTAAAATAGCAATATTCCATTTCAAATACTTTACTAAAAGTGCATATAGATGTTTTACCATTTGATAAGATATGACGGATATGAGTAAACCGACGCAAAAAGCTATAAATACATTATAAACATCGGAATAACTGATTTGATGAAACCCTTTAAAGAATCCTAATCCTATTAATAAGATAGGTGAAATAATTAATAATGGTGTAGCAATGATAAGTGCTAGAAGAAGCGGTAATAGAAAGAGTAATACGAAAAAGGCGATAATGATAAATATAAAGTTTAAAAGACTTAAGCTCATAACAGAAAACAGTGCTGTCATAATGTTTTTTAGGCTGCGCCTATTGTCAGCGTTGCTTATTGCATATGAAACGTTAAGTTCTTTAGCGATAGTTTTAGGGTTTCCTAGTTTTTTAGAAATTTTCTCTTCAGATATTCCATCTTGTTTACCACTAATAAAATGAGTTTCGTACTCCGAGATAATATCCTCCTTTTCTAAATTAGGCATATTCCGTAGGGAAGAACTAAGTTGCTCTAAAAATTCACTTTTGTTCATAACAATCACTTTCCTTTATAAAATGATAAATTACAGCTGAGAATCCTATCTTTTTTCTAAACAGCACACACAATCTATATTTACTTTTTGAAAGGCGATATACTAATCGTAAATAACATTCCAAATAATGGTTATTCCATTATTTACAAATATATCACTTGCTATTATTCTTTGCAAGGTACTATAAATTTGTTAATAATGTGAATAGGTGGAAGTATTTTTGTACATTTTTAGAAGAGATATAAAAATGTTATTTTAAGATAAACAAAAAGTTGTAAGCGCATTCTTTAAATCTTGTCAAAATAATATCGAATTCATATTGTTGGAAAAATAATGCATTTGTAATATAATGATAAATGATACTTCACCACATTAATTAACTAGGTGAAGTTAAAATCTTTATTACACAAATTATGAAACAAAGGAATGATTAGTTTGAGTACAGGTGTAAAAGTAAACGACGTGAAGACAAAAACAAAAGGAGCAGATCTTGTTGTTGATTGTTTAATTAAACAAGGTGTTACACATGTTTTCGGTATTCCAGGAGCAAAGATTGACTCTGTATTTGATGTATTGCAAGAAAGAGGACCAGAGTTAATCGTTTGTCGTCATGAACAAAATGCAGCATTTATGGCAGCTGCTATTGGTAGATTAACAGGGAAACCGGGCGTATGTCTTGTAACTTCAGGACCAGGGACATCAAATTTAGCGACAGGTCTTGTTACTGCGAATGCGGAGAGTGATCCCGTTGTTGCTTTAGCTGGTGCAGTACCGCGTACGGATCGATTAAAACGTACGCATCAATCTATGGATAATGCTGCACTATTCGAACCAATCACAAAATATAGCGTAGAAGTAGAGCATCCTGATAATGTGCCAGAAGCACTTAGTAATGCATTTCGAAGTGCGACTTCCACAAATCCGGGAGCTACTTTAGTAAGTCTTCCGCAAGACGTTATGACTGCGGAAACAACTGTAGAGTCTATCGGTGCGCTTTCTAAGCCACAGCTTGGAATCGCTCCCACAAATGATATTACATATGTAGTAGAAAAAATCAAATCAGCGAAATTACCAGTTATTTTACTCGGTATGAGAGCGAGCACAAATGAAGTGACGAAAGCTGTTCGTAAATTAATTGCGGATACAGAACTTCCTGTCGTTGAAACATATCAAGCAGCTGGTGCGATTTCACGTGAGTTAGAAGATCATTTCTTTGGCCGCGTTGGATTATTCCGTAACCAACCAGGTGATATTTTACTAGAAGAAGCAGACCTTGTTATTTCTATCGGTTATGATCCAATCGAGTATGATCCAAAGTTCTGGAATAAACTTGGCGACAGAACGATTATTCATCTTGACGACCATCAAGCAGATATCGACCATGATTACCAGCCAGAGCGTGAATTAATTGGTGATATTGCTTTAACGGTAAATAGCATCGCGGAGAAATTACCGAAACTTGTATTAAGTACGAAATCAGAAGCGGTATTAGAACGATTACGCGCAAAATTATCAGAACAAGCAGAAGTTCCAAATCGTCCTTCAGAAGGTGTTACGCATCCACTTCAAGTGATTCGTACACTTCGTTCTTTAATTAGTGACGATACAACCGTTACATGTGACATCGGTTCCCATTCTATTTGGATGGCGAGATGTTTCCGTTCTTATGAACCACGTAGATTATTATTTAGTAACGGTATGCAAACGTTAGGTGTTGCACTTCCTTGGGCAATCGCAGCTACTTTAGTAGAACCAGGTAAAAAAGTAGTTTCCGTATCAGGTGACGGTGGTTTCTTATTCTCTGCGATGGAGTTAGAAACGGCGGTACGTTTAAATTCTCCAATCGTCCATCTTGTTTGGAGAGACGGCACATATGATATGGTTGCATTCCAACAAATGATGAAATACGGTAGAACATCAGCTACAGAGTTTGGTGATGTTGATCTTGTGAAATATGCGGAAAGTTTCGGAGCGTTAGGTCTTCGTGTTAACACGCCTGATGAATTAGAAGGGGTATTAAAAGAAGCATTAGCAGCAGATGGTCCTGTCATTATTGATATTCCAATTGACTATCGTGACAACATTAAATTAAGCGAAAAATTATTACCAAACCAATTAAACTAATGGAGGCAGATTTGAGATGACTGTTGCGCAATTAATTGATATTGATGCAAAAAAAACGAAAATGAGTAATGAAGTATATCAAACATCTACAATGCTTGCGCTATTAGATGGTATATATGATGGTGTGATTAGCTTTGAAGATTTGAAAAAACATGGTGATTTCGGCATCGGCACATTTGATCAATTAGATGGTGAAATGATTGCATTTGATAATGAATTTTATCATTTACGTTCAGACGGTTCAGCGGAAAAAGTAGAGCCAGAAGAAACAACGCCATTTGCGACTGTAACATTTTTTGAAAAAGAAATGAGTTATACGGTAGAGCATCCGATGAATCGTGAAGAAGTTGAAGCATTATTACATGAATTAATGCCAAGTAAAAACTTGTTTTACGGTATTCGCATGGACGGTACGTTCCGTGAAGTAAGGACGAGAACTGTTCCAAGACAAGAAAAACCGTATACACCGCTCGTTGAAGTGACGAAATCACAACCAATCTTTTCATTTGAAAATACAGAAGGTACGCTTGCTGGATTTTGGACACCAGATTATGCGCAAGGTATTGGTGTAGCTGGATTCCACTTACATTATATTGATGATGAAAGAAGCGGAGGTGGACATGTTTTCGACTATGTTATAGAAAACTGTACGATCCAAATTTGTCAAAAAGCTCATATGCATTTAGCACTTCCAGAAACAGCTGATTTTATGGCGGCTGAATTATCAAGAGAAAATTTAGAAGATAATATTGCAACTGCGGAAGGTGCAGAGTAAGAGGGAAAGACTGTTCCATTTTGGAACAGTCTTCTTTTATTCGTAATGTTATTATTTGTCGATAAATCGATATTTCTTGTCGAACCGTTGATATATTGTAAGTTACGATAGATATATTCGAAAAATCGTTGATATATTGTAAGTTACGATAGATATATTCGAAAAATCGTTGATATATTGTAAGTTACGATAGATATATTTGAAAAATCGTTGATATCGCTTATTTCTTTGAAACAAACGGATGCCCCTCATAATAAAAACGCCACGGATAATGTACAGCTTCTTCTGCATAGTCGATATTAATACGAGGTCCTGCTGTTATTTTATATTGTGATGATATGTGTTCTTCTTTTGGAACTAATTCAATATGTAACGTATCACTTTGTAACGATACACCGCGTTCTTTTAAAGTGATGCCAAGTGCACGGCATAGTTTGCCAGGACCGTTCGTTAAATTTTTGTACTGCGCTTTTGTAATTTTGGTCTTATTGTAGCGCGCTAGTTTTATTTCTTCTATTCCATCTACCGGCTCAAGAGCTCGAATGAGAACACCTTGTGGGGTGCCCACTGGCGCTGTAATAACGTTAAAGCAATGATACATACCGTAAATTAAATATACGTAAGCATGCCCTGGTGCACCAAACATAACTTCTGTGCGATCTGTCCGTCTGCCTCCGTAACTATGTGCGGCCTTATCATCTGGGCCTTTATATGCTTCTACTTCTACAATGATTCCGCTTCGCTTTATTCCGTCTACAATATGAACAAGTTTTTGCCCGAGTAATTTTTTTGCGACTTCTAACGTATCGCCTTCATAAAAAGAAGGAGGTGCCTGCATTGTACTATCTCCTTTGCTAAGTGTATATGTATATAGTAAACCAAATTTTCAGTAGTAATTCTAACTCGTTCTATTTGCTACATTTATTTCATAAATTATGGATAGAGTACAACAGCGAAGAGGGGGAGTGCGACATGATTTATCGCTTACTAGCTCTTAATATAGATGGGACACTACTATACAACAATGGAAAAATTGCAAAAGGATTAAGAGAAACAATTGAATTTGTGAAAAGAAAAGATGTATACGTTACGTTATTTACGAGTCGTAATTTTCAATCCGCTCATAAAGTAGCAAAGGCGTTAAAATTAGATTCTATATTAGTGACACATGGTGGTGCTTTCGTTTCAGCAACGTTAGATAAGCCGTACGTTCAAAGAAGATTGTCTGAAGAGAAGACTTTTAACATTGTGCAAGTGTTAGAGCACTTTGATTGTAACGTACGTATTTCTCATGAACGGTTTTCGATAGGAAATCGTGAGAGAAATACACCAAACTTAATTGCGCGCACTGTATTATCAAGCGCAGATCCGTTATTTTATCCAGTTCAATTTGTAGATTCGTTAGGTGACGCGCTTCGTGACCATCCGGTAGCGGCGCCAAAAATTGATGTTCTTTTCCAAACTAAAGGTGAAAAAGAACGCGGGCTAAATACATTAAGAAAAGCGTTCCAAGATGTAGAGTATGTTGAATGTGATTCAAAACGAATAGAAATTTTACCGCAAAATGTATCAAAGTTACGCGGGTTACAATTGCTTGGAGAGCATTTAAATATTTCGCTAAATGAAATGGTTGCGATTGGAGATAGTATGGAAGATTTAGAGGTTATTGAAAACGTGGGACTTGGGGTAGCGATGGGGAACTCGCCTGTAGAATTAAAGCAAGCAGCCGATTGGATTACACGTTCAAATAGTGAAAACGGTGTAGAGTACATGATTAAAGAGCATTTCCGTAAGCAGTTCCCGCTTCCGTTTTTGAAGAATCATAAAAATACACCGAAACGATGAAAGAAAAACGTAGCTTTTTGGCTACGTTTTTTGTTGAGCTTATTAAAATGAATGAAAACGTTTTAAAATGTGAATTGTGTATGAAATCTATACAATTCACTTGAATCCTTTAGAAAACTAATGTAAAGTGAAGGATGTTGTCAAAATAGTTACACCACATGAAATATTCTTCAGATTAATTTTATTGGGCTCCCATACGTAAAAGTATTTCCGCATGACAGTTTAGTTCACGTATTATTTCAAAAATGAATTGTAGTAATTTTATTAAGTAGTTGTAGCGTTCCTTTGTTGTATTTAAATGGATTATTTTAAGTTAATGTGAGTAAGACCTGGTACATATGAAATGTACTTCTTTTTGTGATTTTAGGAAGTTTAAAAGGGGGAATGAATTTCTTGAGGAAATCATTTAATCAAAAAATTAAAAAGTTAAGTAGTAGTTTAATAGTTGTATTACTAATATGTATGAATTTTTTAATCCATTTACCATTTAAAGCAGAGGCAGCTACAACAGAGTTAAAAGGTTTAGGTGATGTATCTTATTACAACGCCATCATTTTTGGGGATCATAGTGCAACGAGTGCTGATATTGAAGGTGCGATGGCTGTTCAGAAAAATATGAACGCATCAAGTTATACAGTCGTAGCGGCTGCAACTGGAGCAAATAACTTAGCTGGAGCAACTTGGATAGATGAAGGATATCCATCATTATTACTAGGCGGTCAATTTACGAAAGCGGGAGCAGGACAGGTAATTATTCAAGATGGAACAGTGGCGATGACAAAAGACGGTGACCCAGATGGCGCGATGAAAACATCATATGACCGTATCTCTTATAAAGAGCAAGCGGAGATTGATGCTAAGTTTAAAGAATTTAGAAAAGACGTTGATGGTGTAATTGGGGATGCAAGTAAACTACACACTGATAAGCCAAAACCTAATATGAGCTTTGGAATCGGTGAAGATGTAAACAACCCTAATATTTATGTCTCTTCAGGCCAGACGGGAAAGAAAGCATTCGATGTAAAAGACGTTTTTCTTCCGAATGTAGAGAATAAAGACTTTATTGTTATTTATTCAGATGCAGAAGAAGTGAGTTTTGGTGGCGGTGCAATTTTGTATGATACAAGAAATACTGGGATGGCGACGGATTTAATTAATACATCTCAAGCATACGACCCTAATTCATCTTTTACTGAGTTAGCTAGTAAGGTAATTTGGGTATTTCCTAATGCTACAAAGATAACAACTAAAGGTTATGGTGTAGTAGGTAGTGTGTTTGCACCTAATGCAGTTGTAGAAACAAAAGGTGGTTCTATTAATGGACAAGCCTATGTTGGAGGATTACACCAAAGAGATGGTTTTGAGGTTCATAACTTTAAATTTAACTGGCCAAAATGGAATAAACCAGCAGCTGAAAAAGGACATTTACAAATTAAAAAAGTTGATGAAAACGATGGAAATATTGTTTTAAAAGACGCAAAATTTGATGTTATAGACAAAGATAATAACGTTGTGGCTACTGTTACAACAAACGAAAAGGGTATTGCGGAAGTTAAAGATTTACCACTTGGTGACTATTTTGTAAAAGAAATAAATGCACCAGAAGGATATATAAAAGTTGATACACCAGTCAAAGTAACAATTGATAATACAAACGTAATTGAACTTGTTATGAAGAATACGAAAAAAGTAGAGAATGGCCAATTTAAATTATTGAAAAAAGATAGTGAATCCGGTCAACTTCTGCCAGGTGCAAAATTTGATGTTATCGATAAAGATGGGAAAGTTGTGGAAACAATTGTTACAGATGATAAAGGTGAAGCCTTATCGAAACGACTTCCAGTTGGAAGCTATACATTAAAAGAAGTAGAAGCACCGAAAGGGTATGAATTATCATCTAGTTCAGTTTCTGTTGATGTAGAGGCTAATAAAGTATTGACTGTAGATGTGGTGAATAAAAAGATTCCCGAAAAAGTAACAGGTCAATTTGAAATTGTGAAAGTAGATGCGGAAGATAAAACGAAGGTATTATCAGATGCAGAATTCGAAGTGTATAAGGATGGTAAAAAAGTAGATACGTTACGAACAGATAAAACTGGTAAAGTAATTTCTCAGAAATTAGAGCCAGGAACATACAAATTAAAAGAAACGAAAGCACCACAAGGATATAAGTTGTTAAAAGAAGAAATTGAAGTCGTTGTGGAAGCAGACAAAGTAGTAGAAGTACAAATAGAAAACGCAAAAGAACTAGGAAGCTTACAAGTAACCAAAAAGGATGCAGAGAGTGGAAAAGTTCTAGCAGGTGCAGAATTTAAATTGAAAAATGAAGCTGGTCAAGTAGTTGGAGAAGCGAAAACAACGAATAAAGACGGTGTTGTGAAATTCGAAAACTTAGTGCCAGGAAAGTACACGTTAGAGGAAACGAAAGCGCCGGAAGGTTATAAAGCGCTAGAAGTGATAGTAGAAGTAAACGTTGTAGCGAACGAAGTAGTAAAACAAGAAGTTACGAATGAAAAAGTAACAGGTCAATTCGAAATTGTGAAAGTAGATGCGAATGATAAAACGAAATTGTTATCAGGTGCAGAATTCGAAGTGTATAAAGATGGTAAAAAGGTAGCGGAACTGAAAACAGATGAGAGTGGAAAAGTGATGTCACCGAAATTACCGCTAGGTGAATACACAGTGAAAGAAACGAAAGCACCAGCGGGCTACAAGCTTTCAAATAAAGAATGGAAAGTAACAATTCAAAACGAGAAAGAAGTAGTAAAAGTAGAGGCAGAAAACGAAAAAATCTTAGGTTCTCTACAAATTATTAAAATGGATGATAAAGATCAAACGAAACGCTTAGCAGGCGCAGAATTTACATTGAAAGATGCGAAAGGAAATGTTGTAAAAGAAGGAATTACAACAGATAAGTCTGGAACGGTTAAGGTAGACGGACTTGTGCCAGGTGAATATACGTTAGAAGAAACAAAAGCACCAGAAGGTTATGAGTTAACAAAACAAATAATTCATGTAACAGTTGACGGTGAAAAAGTTATTGATGTAAAAGTAACGAACAGTAAGAGCCTTGGGCAATTCGAAATCGTAAAAGTAGATGCTCAAGATAAAACGAAAGTATTATCAGATGCAGAATTCGAAGTGTATAAGGATGGTAAAAAAGTAGATACGTTACGAACAGATAAAACTGGTAAAGTAATTTCTCAGAAATTAGAGCCAGGAACATACAAATTAAAAGAAACGAAAGCACCACAAGGATATAAGTTGTTAAAAGAAGAAATTGAAGTCGTTGTGGAAGCAGACAAAGTAGTAGAAGTACAAATAGAAAACGCAAAAGAACTAGGAAGCTTACAAGTAATCAAAAAGGATGCAGAGAGTGGAAAAGTTCTAGCAGGTGCGGAATTTAAATTAAAGAACGAAGCTGGTCAAGTAGTTGGAGAAGCGAAAACAACGAATAAAGACGGCGTTGTGAAATTCGAAAGCTTAGTGCCAGGAAGGTATACGTTAGAAGAAACGAAAGCGCCGGAAGGTTATAAGGCGTTAGAAGTAACAGTAGAAGTAAATGTTGTAGCGAACGAAGTAGTAAAACAAGAAGTTATGAATGAAAAAGTAAAAGAAGAAATTACAGGTCAATTAGAAATTACAAAGGTAGATGCTAATAATACAAATAAAACATTAGCAGGCGCAGTGTTTGAAATTTGGAAAGACGGAATAAAAATCGACACATTAACAACAAATAAGAGCGGTAAAGCGACTTCTAAGAAGTTAGAACCAGGAGATTACACTTTAAAAGAAATCCAAGCGCCAGAAGGATATACTTTATCCGATAAGGAAATGAAATTTACGATTTCTAATGAAAAAATTGAAGTTGTAAAGCTTCAAATTACAAATAAAAAAGATACAGATAAAGATCCGGAAAAACCAGGTGAAGGAACAGGAAAACCAGGTGAAGGAACAGGAAAACCAGGTGAAGGAACAGGAAAACCAGGTGAAGGAACAGGAAAACCAGGTGAAGGAACAGGAAAGCCGGGTGAAGGAACAGAAAAGCCGGGTGAAGGAACAGAAAAGCCGGGTGAAGGAACAGAGAAGCCAGGTGAAGGAACAGAAAAGCCAGGTGAGGGAGTAGAAAAACCTAATTTACCAGAACAAGGACAAGGTTCTTCTAATAATCAACAACTCCCAGCTACAGGACACAATACGAATTACGTTCCATTCATCGGTTTTATGCTTCTGTTACTAGGAATACGTTTAAGATTCATGGCTAAAAATAGTTAACGGATGTATAAAAGGCATCAGAGATATACAATCTCTGATGCCTTTTAAATTAATACAGATAAATATTTTAAGCTTCAATTACGCTAAGCATTCTGTTTATAAATGCAGCTGCGTGTGCACGTTGTGATGGTCCTTTTGGTACGAATTGATTCAATTCATTACCTTTTACAATTCCATATCCATATACTCTTTGTACTTCTTCTTTAGCGTAAATTAAGTTTTGGTCTACGAATGGTAGTTCAACTTGTTTTGCAAAAATACCAGCGTGTTTTAGAGAACGATCAATCATAATAACAGCTTCTTCGCGTGTAATTGTAGTATTTGGATCAAATGTATTATCACCACGTCCGCGGATTATGCCTGCGCTTGCTGCACGATTAATACCGTCTCTTAAAGATGGGTGTACTTGTTCTAAGTCTGTGAACTTAGCATTTCCACTTGGTAATTGTAAAGCACGAGTAATTAATGTAGCAAATTCAGCACGCGTTACAAGACGTTCTGGGAAGTACTTGCCGTTTCCTTCTCCTTGCATAATGCCTCTAGCTGCTAATTGACGAATGTCTTGTTCATACCAGCCACCTGTAATGTCATCAGTTACTGGATTTTTTTGATTTTCTTTATAGTATGTTTCAGTTCCTTTTAAGAAAGCATCCCATTGTCCGCGTTGAATCATAAACGCAGGGCAGTTTTTTCCTGACCAAAATTGGTGTTTTTGGACCTTATCTAGAGAAATATTTAAGTCGTTCATTAAATAAGCTGCCAATTTACGGGCATTTTCTACCGCTTTTTCATAGTTTCCATCTTGATTAACGGCAATTTCAATTCCGATAGATTCATAGTTTCCAGTTTTATTTCCAGCATGCCATCCAACTTCATTTACCGGAAGATGTTGATAAATTTCTTTATCATCTACTGTGAAATGCCAAGATGCGGCGCGATCAGCTGTTCCGCGTGCTTGATTATCTAAGAATTTTGCATGATTTAGAGCATTAGCACCTTTCGCTGTATTAGCCGTTTCGTGAATCGTAATATATTTAGGCACCATCGGGTAGCCAGGTCGAATATCGTCATTTCCTTTTGGGACAATCATTTCTTTAAATGTAACGCCATAAATATTGTTTGTTTGTAGAGCTTCTGGCGATCTCAATAAACTGTTTTTAGCAGTACGACTGTTTTTTAATAATGAAGCTTTTGTACCTTCAAATGTAGCAGAAGGTGCATAAATCCATTTTGCTGTTTCGTTTATTTGGACTTTAAACCAATTTCCAGCTTGTTCAGTAGGAGTAATGACTTGTGGCTCTAGTTTCCCTTCTTCTTTAAACGATTGGAACGGAAGTGCATGTATGGAAGCTTCTTCTTTTACGATTAATTTTTGGTTAGATAGTTTATGAATCTCTTGAACTTCTAAGCTATTATCATTGTTATCTATCCATCCAGCGCCAGTTGGCGTCGTTATGTAGTAAGCATTTCCTTTTTTCTTTGTCGCCGTTACGACTTGTTCTGTAATCTCGATATTCGATTTGTTTTTTAAATCATTCGCGGTATATAATGAATGTTTTTTTGAAGTGTATAGTAGGAATTGGCCAGTAACCTCGATATCTTCTTCATGAGTACTATGCTCATTAACATGCTCCTTAATACTTTTAAAAACTTGATCCTCCGTATATACTTCGGCGGATTTTTCAGCACTCTCTGCAAATGAATAAGTAGGTGCAAGAACAGTTTGTAATGCAAGAGAGAGAGTTAATACACTATAAAATTTCTTTTTCATATTTGTTTTTAACACATTAGATTGTGGAATCTAGTGTTAACAGTCCTCCTTTTATATTGTATTTTCACTATGTATCGATTTTAACACTAATAAATTTTAACAAGAGAAAATGATGATGTCTATATACATGAGCGATATTCATAAAAAGAATTATTTGAAAAAATGTAAGAGAAACAGGTAAAACCTTCTGTATTGACCTGTAAACGCCCTTCAAGTAAACTAAAGAGAGTTTGCAAATGAAAAGGTGATAATGTTGTTAATTTCAATTAAAACGTTACAAGATGATCGTTTTTTACGTCCGCTACAAAATATTGGCGGCTTATTTTTTGAAGATAGTACGATTGGATTTGAACAAGAGGAAGCAAATCTGATCGTTGATATACACATTGAGGATAATGTGAAAGCATCCGCTCGATTAACGGATGTTAGCACAGGAAATGTGTATGAAGAAACATTCTCGAAAGATCTATCTGCTTTCACAGATGAAAAAGAGCGTATGAAGCAAGTGAAACACGTTGTTTCTTATGTATATCTTTCTGTTCTTCAGCAGTTAACTGGTATTGAACAAAGCTGGGGTATTTTAACGGGAGTACGTCCGACGAAACTTCTTCACAAAATGCTTCAAAATGGTATGTCAAAAGAAGAAGCGCATCAAGAACTTCGTGAAAGTTATTTAATTCATGAAGAGAAAATTGAACTTCTTCAGCGCATTGTTGATTGCCAATTAGCAGTTGTTCCGGATTTATACCGTTTGAAAGAAGAAGTAAGTATTTATATCGGTATTCCGTTCTGCCCAACGAAATGTGCATATTGTACATTCCCGGCTTATGCAATTAATGGACGCCAAGGATCTGTTGATTCGTTCTTAGGTGGTTTACATTATGAAGTTCGTGAAATTGGTAAGTTTTTAAAAGAAAAAGGTGTAAAAGTTACGACGATTTATTACGGCGGCGGTACACCTACAAGTATTACAGCAGAAGAGATGGATATGCTGTATGAAGAAATGTATGAAGCGTTCCCAGATGTGAAAAATGTGCGTGAAGTAACAGTTGAGGCAGGTCGCCCAGATACAATTACGCCAGCAAAGCTAGAAGTGTTAAATAAATGGAATATTGACCGTATTAGTATTAATCCGCAGTCATACCATCAAGAGACACTAAAAGCAATTGGACGTCATCATACTGTAGAAGAAACAATTGAGAAATACCATTTAGCTCGTGAAATGGGAATGAACAATATTAATATGGACTTAATTATTGGTCTTCCTGGTGAAGGGTTAGATATCTTCAAGCATACGTTAGATGAAACAGAAAAGTTAATGCCAGAATCATTAACAGTTCATACGTTATCATTTAAACGTGCTTCTGAAATGACGCAAAACAAACGTAAATATAAAGTAGCAGGTCGCGAAGAAATTACAGCGATGATGCATGAAGCAGAAGAGTGGACGCAAAAGCATAATTACGTACCATATTACCTATATCGTCAAAAGAATATTTTAGGTAACTTAGAGAACGTTGGTTATGCAATGCCGACGCAAGAAAGTATTTACAACATTGTCATTATGGAAGAAGTACAATCAATTATCGGACTTGGTTGTGGTGCATCAAGTAAATTTGTTCACCCGAAGACGGGAGCAATTACGCACTTTGCGAATCCGAAAGATCCAAAATCATATAACGATGGCTTTGTGAAATATACAGAAGATAAACTGAAAATTTTAGAAGAGCTATTTGCATAAGAAGAAAGAGGTTGTTCCGACTCGGAACAACCTCTTTTTTATCCTGTAGGCGGTCCGATTATATCTTGTCAGTTTTTGTCGGTAAGTCGATATATTTTGAAAATCGCCGATATAATTCGAGTTGCGCTGATATATTTCAAGTTACGGTCGATATATCCGGAAAATCGCCGATATAATTTCATTTACCTTCTAGCGGTACCGTATGTAAAACTATGTCGATAATAATCAGAAAAATTAGTCAAATCATTAGAGGACAATGTCTACTTATGGACGAAATGATAGATTTATGAAAGAGAAAAGGGGGAAATCGTTGGCATGTATATGACGATAGGGAGAATTTTTGATTTATCAGTTGGTAAGTATCCAAATAAAGAGGCGTTAGTGGAACCTGAAAAAAATATTCGCTGGACGTATAAACAGTGGGATGAACAAATAAATAAAACGGCACACGCTCTATTAGAAGAAGGGGTAAGAAAGGGAGATACGGTATCTGTTTACTTATATAATTGCCGTGAATTTGTAAACGTTTACTTAGCCTGTGCGAAAATTGGTGCGATTTTTAACCCGATTAACTTCCGCTTAAAGGCGAAAGAAGTATCTTATATTCTTCAGGACGCATCCTCGAAAATCGTTGTCTTTGAAAAAGCAGTTGAGTCAACTGTTGCTATAATTGAAAGAGATTTTCCAAATACATCTTTTTGGTCTATAGAAAACGATAAACCTTCCTATGCAAGTTCCTACCATGAAAAAGTGAATGAAGCATCTTCTGAGAAAGTAAATATCGAAATTGATGAAATGGATTATTGTTCTATGCTGTATACGAGCGGTACGACAGGTCATCCGAAAGGCGTGTTACATCGCCATCGTGAAATGGCTGAGCATAGTATGATTTGTACGTATTTCCTAAAATATAATAGAGATAGCGTTGGGCTTGTTGTTGCACCTTTATATCACTGTGGTGAATTAAATGCCGGAATCATACCACGCATTCAAGTTGGCGGAAAGAATGTTATTTTGCATCATTTTGATACAGAAACAGTATTACATACGATTCAAGAAGAAAAGATTACGACGTTCTTTGCAGCGCCGACGATGTGGAATATGTTGTTGCAAAAAGATTTAGCTCAGTATGATTTAACGTCAATGAAAATCGGTATATATGGCGGAGCAGCAATGGCACCGGCGTTAGTGAAGGAATGTAAAGAACGTCTTTATATTGATCTTGTTCAAATATACGGAATGACAGAAATGGGGCCAGTTGTTGCATTTCTCGTAGAGGAGGATCAAATTACCAAAGCTGGTTCAGCAGGCACGCCATGTTTTAGCCATGAAGTTCGTATTGTGAAACCGAACGAGGATGCACCGGCAGAACCAGATGATGTATTACCTCCTTATGAAGTGGGAGAAATTATTTTACGCGGCCCAACTATGATGGCTGGCTATCATAATCGTGAAGAAGCGAATAAAAAATCGATGTATAAAGGATGGTATCATTCTGGTGATCTAGGCTATTTTGATAAAGACGGTTATTTATTCGTTGCTGATCGCGTTGATGATATGGTAATTAGCGGTGGCGTAAATATTTATCCTCGTGAAATTGAAGATTTCCTTCATAGTCATCCAGGTATATTAGATGTGGCGGTACTTGGTGAGCCAGATGAATTATGGGGAGAGCGTGTTGTCGCAGTTATTGTGAAGAAAGATGAAACAATAACTGAAGCTGATTTAGAAACGTATTGCAAAGAAAGTGATGAACTAGCAGATTATAAACGTCCGCGTCATTATTTATTTGTAGATGAACTCCCTCGTAATGCGAGCGGGAAGTTGCAGAAGTTTGTACTGAGGGAGTCGTTGAAAGGTGCGAAAAAATAGAAAATGCAGGATGCCCCATATCTATGGGGTATCCTGCATTTTTCTGTATTAAACAGAAGAAACAATATCTTTGTTAATTCTCATTTTTTCTTGGTGAAGGTTAATTAGCGCATTTGAAATAAGGTGGAAACACAAAATGGATGTAATGTCCAAAAAGAAAAGACACCTTAAGGTGCCTCTCTCCGACTTGAACCATTTCATTTCATACGAATCGGAATCTATCCGTATTACCATTACCCCTTTGTTATAAGTGTAAACACACACTATAAAGCAGAATCGTCTATATACACTAGATTGTTAGTTCACAAAAGACAAGAGATTTGAGATCAATATCGAAGTGACGCCACATCCCCTATAATAATTGATATGTTACGCCTTTTAAAAGAATCTGCTTTATAGAACGTGCCCACAAGTTATATTTTACTACATGTAATATTCATTTAGTGTATTTTTTAATGAATATGTATAATTACATAAACTGTATGAAAAAAAGAGAGTATACTCTAATATTGTGTAATAAAGATGAAGCCCGCCTACGGAATAGGGGGCTTTTCTTACTTTTTATAAATATTTATTCCAATTATATTATCAAATGAGTCTAAACGAATATAAACGTCAGCTGATAAAAGGTGTGCATTATATATTCGTTGTTTATATGTTGATATCTCGAAGCGTTTTCCATTTAATTCACATTCTAGAATAATCATATCGCCATGTTCTTTCCAATTTATTAATTTAGCAGTTGTATTCATATAAACCTCCTCTGAATCATTTTATGAAAATTAGTAGAGATAGTGTGAGAAAGGAGTTTATATAACAAAAAAAGACACCTTAAGTGTCTTCTTTGATTACTATAAAAGTCGTTGAATGAAATAGGTTTCTATTTTTATTTGCGTGAAAAGCCTTCTTCATCAAGGTATTCCGCAGCTTCTGGATAAGAGTTGAATGTACCGTCTAAGTTTACACCAGCGTACACGTTCCACATGTCATCCTCTGAAATAAGAGTAAGAATATGACCATCTTCGTTCTGCCATTCTTCTTCTTTCGCAGGTTCTACAGGTGCTACTACTTCTTCTTGTGATAGAAGGTCAATTGATTTCGCAATTACTGAACGTAACTCCTCTGCTGAAAACTCACGGATGTTAACCATGCCTTTATCATCTGTTTTATAACCTTTAATACCGCTTGCATATACAAATCCATTTCCATTTGGGTGTAAATGAAATACAACGTTCTTTTTATCTAAACGACTTTCTTCAAAGTGGAAGTTTACACGTTTTAATGATACGTTCTTTCTTTCTAGTTCTGGGAAAGATTCAATAATCGATAATTTTTCTTCAAAAGTTAGCATAGTGCCTCCAAGTATATAGTAAAAGATTTAATTTGTTCATTATAGCATAGTTGCAATTGTTTCCAAAGATAAGGGGGAAACTTTTCATTGAATACGTTTACGTCACGAGAATGTAAAAAGTGAGCTAACGAATGTATCTTTTTAGGTGTACAATGGAACATGGACTTTATACAAAGGTGGTTTTTTTATGTTTCAAAAAATAGCAAAGGAATGTTTAGCAGGATTTACTGTTGCGATTGTTGCGTTACCACTTGCGATTGCATTTGGTATTGCCGCGACAGGAACGTCTGAGGGAGCGCTTGTTGGATTGTATGGTGCGATTTTTGCAGGTTTATTCGCAGCGTTATTTGGCGGGACACCTGGGCAAGTAACAGGGCCAACAGGACCAATTACCGTTATTGCAACAGGAGTTATTGCGACGCACGGGTTAGAGGCAAGTTTTATTGCCTTTATGATGGCAGGGTTATTTCAAATTTTATTCGGTGTATGTAAGCTCGGTTCTTACGTTCGATATATTCCGTATCCTGTCGTTTCGGGATTTATGAATGGTATTGCATTAATCATTATTTTAGGCGAAATAAAGCACGTACAAAATAGTTTTTTACTTGTTGTGTTAACGATTATTGTAATGATTGTTTCTGGTAAATGGATTAAGGCGATTCCGTCTAGTTTAGTAGCACTAGTCGGTGTGACAGCTTTGCTTCCTTTATTTTCTTCCTTACTCGAAGGACTTACAGTAAAGTTACCGATTATCGGAAATCTTTCACTAAATAAAGTAATTGAAAAGATTGGAACCATTCCAGAAGCGATGCCTACGCTTCATATTCCATCTTTAAGTGGAACAGGAATAGCAGCACTTATTTTGCCAGCGCTTAGTATTGCTTTATTAGGATCGATTGACTCGTTGTTAACATCGGTCGTAATGGATAATGTGACAGGTACACGTCATAAAAGTAATAAAGAACTGGTCGGACAAGGTATCGGTAATATGATGAGCGGATTGTTTGGCGGATTAGCAGGTGCAGGTGCGACTGTAAGGTCTATCGTGAATATAAGAAGTGGCGGTAAAACGGCACTTTCGGCATGTATGCATAGTGTTATCTTATTTATTTTTATTATGGGTCTTGGTTCGGTCGTACAATATATTCCACTTGCTGTATTATCAGGTATTTTAATTTTAACTGGTATTGGAATGTTCGATTGGGGAAGCATGAAAAAGATGCATGTCGCTCCTAAAGGTGATGTCGTTGTTATGCTCGTAACGATGATTGTAACGGTGAAGTTCGATTTAATGATTGCTGTTGCATTCGGTATTATTCTTTCGTTCATCATATATATGGTGAAATGTAAAGAACGCAAAACTTCTATCGTAAAAGAAAAAGAAGAAACGTACACAATTCAAGGACCGCTCTCTTTCCTATCAGTAGATCGTATTTTCTCTACTTTACAAGATGTGAAGTCACCGGTTGTTTTACGTATGAAAGATGTGCGTTATATGGATGTATCAGGAGCTATGGCATTATTAAATTTTGTTGAGCAATCAAATAAAGTAGGAGCAAGTGTAAAGCTTGAGCAAGTACATCCGAGTATTGAAAAAACAATCGCAGTAATGGCAAGCAATGAACAGAAAGAGCAATTGAAAATTTTAAGTGTTTAGATGGTAATTAGAATATCTCACAATCTTACATAAATTATAATGTAGAGTTGTGGGATATTTTTATAATGTTTTTAGTAATATGTATCGCAGTGATAGAGAGGAAGGGCTCTTTTGAGTAACAGAAACGGTTATAGTGTGTACATATATAATGGAAGGAATTAGAAAAAATATTGTGAAGAGACAGGCTTAAATGGGTTCTCTTTTCTATTTTGAAAAAAAAACCAAGTATTCAACCTATAATAAATTTGTTATGATAACCAATGGGATAAAGTGAATTCCTATCGTTTAAAACAATATGTTTGAGAGTATATGTATAAAAGAAAAGAGAA
The DNA here is from genome assembly GCF_022664295.1 of Bacillus cereus group sp. BfR-BA-01311. Lineage (NCBI taxonomy): Bacteria > Bacillati > Bacillota > Bacilli > Caryophanales > Bacillaceae > Bacillus > Bacillus cereus group sp. BfR-BA-01311. The sequence goes on along the minus strand of NZ_JAKUHC010000007.1, from coordinate 105,275 downwards.
AAAATATGAATAAAACATTTGTAAAAGGAGCAGCAATTTTAACCATTACAACTTTTTTGTCGAAATTGCTGGGTAGTTTTTTTCAAATTCCATTACAAAATATTGCAGGAGATGAAGTGCTCGGTATTTTCCGCCTTGTTTTTCCTGTATATATGATTGCTCTTACATTATCGGTAGCCGGAGTTCCACTTGCAATTTCGAAACTAATTGCAGAGTTGAACGAAAAAAATAAGCAAAAGGAAATTGCGAAATTATTTAAATCAGCGTCAATTATTGGGATAGCATTTGGCGTTTTCGGCTGTTTAGTCATTGTATTATTTTCTATTGAAATTGCAAATATGCTTGGTGGACAAGAAACTAGAATGCCGTTGCTTATTACTTCATTAGCATTACTCATTGCGCCATACATGGCGGTGTATAGAGGGTATTTTCAAGGTTTCGGTGATATGAAACCAACAGGGGTATCACAGGTCATTGAGCAATTTGTACGTGTGTTTTTTATGTTAATAATTGCTTACATACTAGTATCATGGGATAAGAGTAATACTGTTATTACTAGTGGTGCGATGGTTGGCTCTTTTCTTGGAGTCATTAGTTCGCTTATATATTTGCGTATAAAATATAATAGAAGTCCATACTACAATAAAAGCAATTCCTATTCGCTCCGAGATTTAAGAGAAAACGGCAAAAAGATATTGCGGGTATCGATCCCAATCGCTATTGGAGCTTTATCAATGCCACTTTTAAATTTAGTAGACTCGCTTACAATACCGCATGTATTACAAGGATCATCAACAGAAATTCAAGAACAATTTGGAATTTACAGTCGCGGTTTTGCATTCACGCAAATAATTGTTATTTTTGCAAGTGCAATTGTATTTCCGTTAATACCACTCTTAACTTCCGCATTGGCCAAAAGAGATATAAATTTGGCGAAAATAACAATTCAAAATACAAATCGACTAGCGCATGTTTTGACAGCACCGTTAACAATATGGTTGATGGCATTAACAGTACCGTTAAATGTCGGATTGTTCACAGATGTAAAAGGCAGTAGTATGTTAACAGTTATGATTGGCAGTTCGTATTTTACTGCGGTTATGGTATTATCAATAGGTGTTTTACAGGGCATTAACCGTTCTGCACAAGCTGCATGGATTGTTATTGGTGCGAGTTGTGTGAAAGTCGTGTTAAACATAATGTTCGTGCAGAAGTTTGGTATAGATGGAGCGGCGTATAGTACATTCATTACTTACGTATTGGTTTGTATTGTAAATCATTTGTATATTCGAAGCTATATTGCCTATTCTATTCATTTAAAAAGCTTTTTTGGTGTGCTAGCAATAGCATGTATTTTGGGACTAGGATTGTATGAACTATGTAATGTGATAAATATTACATCTTCAAGAATTATGACGTTATTATTCAGTGGTATAGCATTAAGTATTACAACCATTTTGTATGGTGTATGTGCTTTGAAATTAAAATGGATATCAATAAACAAAATACCATTTTTGAAAAGATAAATATAGAAATTTAATTTTTATTATAATTCATATGAACTGATAAAGAGGAAACTATGTAGGGTATCAAGTGTTTAGGTAAGGAATGGGTACTAGTTTATGTTAGATGAAATAAACGGTTACCTAGTTTTGGAGGAGATTTAGGGTGCGTTTAGTCTTATCAGGATATTATGGTTTTTATAATGTTGGAGACGAGGCGATTCTACAATCAATTATTGAATCGTTAAGTAAAGAGAACCCGGATATAGAACTAGTAGTACTATCAAATGATTCTAAATATACAAAGGAAATGTATGGTGTAGAATCGGTAGATCGCTGGGATATAAAAGCTGTTTATCATGCAATCAAAAACAGTGATGGAGTTATTAGCGGTGGCGGGAGCCTTCTTCAAGATCAGACAAGTACGAAGAGTATTCTATATTATACGGGTATTATGGGACTCGCTCGATTATTAAAAAAGCCGTATTATATTTATTCACAAGGAATAGGTCCAATTACAAAAGGATATAATCGTCTATTAGTAAAATGGAACTTGTCAAAAGCTTCCTATGTATCAGTTCGAGATGAGGATTCGTTTTTATATTTAAAAGAACTTGGCATAAAAAACGATATTGAAATTGTTCCAGACCCTGTTTTAACATGGAAACGGACAAAACAATCGGATTGGTTGCAAAAGCATTCGATACATGGAAAAGTAATTGCGGTTAGTGTGCGTTATTGGAATGCAAAAGAAGATTATATAAAAAAATTAGCTGCGGCATTAAAAAAATTAAAGCAAGAAGGATACCAAATTCTATTTGTTCCAATGCATGAGCCATTTGATCAAAAAGCTTCGCGTGAAGTAGTAGACTTAATGGGAGAAGAGACGTATATGCTTCCATATAAAATGGATATCGACGAGAAAATATTCATTTTATCACAATGTTCATTACTAATTGGTATGCGTCTTCATGCACTAGTTTTTTCTGCTGTAGCCAAAACTCCAATGGTCGGGATTTCATACGATCCGAAAATTGATTCGTTTTTAAGTCAAGTGAATCAGCCAGTTATAGGAAGTGTGGATGGCGAATGGAGTGCTGAATATTTATATGAGATTGCGAAAAAGCAATTAATGCAACAAGGAACTGTGCAGCAAGAGTTACAATTGACAATAGATGAGCTTCGGTTGCAAGGCAAACAGGCAACAAAGAAACTCATTGGTCATATGGAAAAAGGCACTTTATTAAAAAAGTAAAGTGCCTTTTATTTTGTTTTGAATGTAATGAAAATTCTAATTAAAAAACGTTTTATTTTAATTCCTATTTATTATGCTAAAATGATTGTGATTATTATATAATCAAATTTGTGATAATAAATTCGTAGATTACGAGGAGGATAACCTTGAAGACTTTTTCAAAAGGTATAACAGCAGTGGCATTAACGGGATCATTACTTTTAACTCCTATTTCAAGTTATGCGGCAAATGATGATATTACAGGACATATGTTTGAGACGCATATGCGCTCACTTATTACTAAAGGAGTTTTAATGGGGTATGGAGACAATGTATATGCGCCTGATAAATTAGTAACAAGAGCAGAGTTTGCTACATTCATAGCAAGGGCTTTAAATTTACCGAAAGCTGATTCGAATTTCGAGGATGTGCCGAAGACTTACGGTTTATATGATGGTGTAAGTAGAGCATATGGAGCGAAAATTATTAATGGTCGTACGAACGAGACGTTCTCACCAAATGATGTGATTACACGTGAAGAAATGTCGATCATGGTAAAGCGAGCGTTAGACTATAAAAATATTAAAGTAGCTGTAAGTCCGCTTACCTTTACTGATAAAGATAGTATTAACTATAAAGAGCATGTGCAAGTTATGGTGGCTACTCAAATTATTAAAGGGTATCCAGAAGATAATACATTTAGACCACATTTATCAGCTACAAGAGGGATGGCTTCAGCTATGTTGGATCGCATGCTTCAGACGATTGAAAAAAACGGAAATACCAATCCTGTAGAAACTAAGAAATATGTTGTGACAAATGTAAGAGAAAACGGAACAGAGCAAGAAGTAGAGCGCTATAATACGTATAAAGAAGCGGTTACGGCTGCTCAAAATAAAGGTATGAATGCGGTAAAATATGAGAACGAATTTTTATGGATTAAAGATGGTTTTGCAAGTGCGAAAAGAATAACTGGGCAAAACATCATTAATATTTATGATGAGAATTTAGCAACAGTATATACGTATATTCAGTATGGAACAGAATTGAAAGTGTTAGAAGTTGGCGAAGATCGTGTGAAAGTTCAACTTTCTGGTTTGACAGGTTATGTGAAGAAGAATGAAATCACTTTAATTCCTACCAATGAAATGAAACAGTCGTCTTATTATGTGAAATCAGATGGATATTTATACCATAAATATTATACATATAATACAAGTTCACCTGGATATACAGAATTTAGATATGGTGTGGCACCTTCTTTCATGAAGCAAGGACAGCAAATGTATAGTGTAGATGGAAAGACATTCGGAGACGAAACTTTCTATCAATATTTCAATTATTTATCATTACGTTCGAAAACAGATTATACAGCTGAACAACTAGATAGTTATGTGAAATCGATTAAGCCAGACTCTCCATTAATTGGTTTAGGAAAGAAATTTAAAGAAGTAGAAAGCAAGTATAATGTAAATGCATTATTCTTATATTCATTAGCAATTCATGAAAGTTATTATGGAACAAGCGCTCTTGCAAAAGACAAAAATAATTTATTTGGTTTAAAAGCAACAGACGATAGTCCATATGGTAACGGAGAAGCATTCAATTCAAAAGAAGATTGTATTGAACATGCAGCAAAATTATACATGAATGAAGGATATTTAAATCCAGGACATTGGCGTTATACAGCAACATATACAGGTGATAAAGCTGCTGGTTTAAATGCGAAATATGCATCTGATGCGAACTGGGGTAAAAAAGTAGCGGGGCATATGAACCGTTTTGATTCTTATTTAGGTAAAAAAGAATACAACAAGTACAAACTTGCACGTGTGATGAATAACGTGGAAGTGAAAAAGAATCCTAGTATATCAAATGAGCGACTGTATCGTTTAAATACAAATGTAGTTGTCACAGTTACTGGTGAAGAAATAATAAATGGAAAAGCGTGGGTTAAAGTTATTTCAGATAATCCTACTGTAACAGAAGCGTATATTGCAAAAGAAAGCTTAGAGTACGTAAAACATTAATTAAATAAAAAAGAAGGTGCTACTAATATTTCGTAGCACCTTCTTTTTATTCAATTTCAAAATCAACAATGATATAGGCGAGTATAACAACGAAGAAAATGCTAACGGCTGGCGCTGTTAATACGTGGCCAGACATAAAGCCAATGCCAAGTGATAGAATGAGTGTGCTCGCTAATAGCATATACTTTACAGTCATGATTTTCTTAAAGTTTGTGATCATGCGGATGAATAATGTAATACCAAAGTATAGAAGTGGTATTAAGTAAATAAGGAAACCGATAATTCCAAATGCGAAAAATAGGTCATGGAAGTCCATTTCAATTAATTTAATTTTATCTGTGTAGTTACCAGCGTAACCCATTCCGAATAGTTTTTGTGAAAGCGGTGCGTCTTTATAGTACTGTTTGTATGTTTTTAAGAATTTGTCGCGATCGCTGTAAATTAAACTTTTTACTTCAGAATCTGTAAGTTCACCTTTTGCATGTTTTTTTGCATCTTCTGGATCTTCTTTAATTACTTTTCCTTCTTTTCGATCTTTCTCTTCTTGTACTGATTTTTTGTATTCGTATATTTGCATGTGAATGCCCATATTTTTTGCGATAGGAGTATGCGGTGTAAGAACAATTAAACCTCCTAGTATAACAGCGGCAACAACGGTATTTACAATATGTGTGAATCCTTTTCCTTCTTTTTTACGATTTATCATGTACTCAAGGAATGAGAAGAAAAGTGCTACGCCTAATGTAATAACAATTGCGCCATATCCGACTTTCGTTCCGACCATAATACTTGCATACATCGCAAGTATTGTTGGAATCCAGTAATATATTTTCGAGAAAGAAGTTGTTTTATGAATTGAATATAAGACAATGATTGGGAACATAATGGCGAAAAGAGAACTTAAATCATTTCCAGCGAAGAACCAACCTCTTGAACCGATTTTTGAATGAGGATAGCTTGGGAAATCCGTTCCAGTTTGCATTGCGACAATCATTGTGATGCTTAAAATTAAAGTTGCATATAAGAAATATGTAATGATTTTATGAAATACATATTCTTTATTTTTTAGCTCTTTAAAGGCGATAATATATCCAAACAGTAGCACAATTGGATATATGCTCTTTAAGATAAATTTAACTTCTTCTCCAAATGAAATTGGAGATTTAACCATCATATTATTTACAAGACCGATTGCGAGTGCGATTCCGAGTAAACATAAATAGAGGATGTACTTTTTCGCATCTTGTTGTTTGTGATGAAGAAGTAGGTATCCTAATGCAAGAAGCATAAAGGCGAAACGGACTACAACTCCAACTGTTGCGCTCATGTGTAGTATATAGATTGAAAAAGATGTTAATAAATCTAAAATTGGTTGAAACACAATGAATAGCAATAGGAAATGTGGGAAGTAGTTATCCGTTTGTTTCAACTTATTAACCATATGTTCCTCCAGTTCTTCATTCCTTTATTACAACACCCAAAAGATGGGTATAAAGCCTTTTTTACATAGTAAGGCGAATGAATTTCAATATTTGTTTTTTTATCAAACTTAAGAATACACCATTTCATTGTAATGGTAAATAGATGAAAAGCATGGATAAACCGACTTTAATTTCTATATTTTTCAACGGAATTGTATGTTTTATACGGTATATGTACAAATTGCGAGATTATTAGACAGAAAATTGAGAAAAAAGAAGGATTTTTCAGTGGTTTTCTATAATTATATAAGTATAATCTTTATGGAGAAAAGAGGGGTATATATAATGGAAATAACAAGTAAAACAGAATCTGTCGTTGTGAAATATGAAGGCCACGTTGCAACGGTTATGGTCAATCGCCCAGAGGTGTTAAATGCGTTGGATGAGCCGACCTTAAAAGAGTTATTACAAAAGTTGAAAGAAGTAGCGGAAAGTTCTGCGCATATCGTTGTGTTATGCGGGAACGGCCGTGGTTTTTCTGCGGGTGGGGATATTAAATCGATGCTTTCAAGTAATGATGAAAGTAAGTTTGATGGCATTATGAATACCATTTCTGAAGTTGTCGTGACATTATATACGATGCCAAAGCTTGTTATTAGTGCAATTCATGGACCGACTGCAGGTCTTGGGTTAAGTATTGCGTTAACAGCTGATTATGTAATGGCGGATATATCATCTGTTATTGCAATGAACTTTATTGGAATCGCTTTAATTCCAGATGGAGGCGGTCATTTCTTCCTTCAAAAGCGTGTCGGTGAAAATATGACGAAGCAAATTATTTGGGAAGGTAAGAAATTATCAGCGACAGAAGCGCTTGATATCGACTTAATTGATGAAGTAATCGGCGAAGATTTCCAAACGGCTGTGAAGCAGAAGATTAATGAATGGTCACAAAAACCGATTAAAGCAATGATTCAAACGAAGCAAATTTTATGTGAAGTAAATCGCTCTAATTTAGAGCAAACATTGCAATTAGAAAAGCGTGGTCAATATGCAATGAGACAAACAGCGGATCATAAAGAAGGTATTGCTGCGTTTTTAGAGAAACGTTTACCAGCATTTAAAGGGGAATAAAGTTTGTCCATTCCTCACTGATTATTAGCTCGTTAATTCGGGATAAAGGGGAGAAAGTGCTAACACATTTTAGTATAATTGTGTTAGCACTTTTTTTTAGGAGTAATACATGAAGAAAATGATCGGTGTTATCACTATTATTTTGCTTACATATTCTGCTTTGCATAGTACACCATCTTTGGCAGTTCGGACTGCGTTATTTTTTGAGGGACATCCAAGTGTTGCATTTTCTGACGGGGTGACGAAAGAAAAAGATGTGAAAAAAGAAGCGATTCCAGATGAGTATCAAACTCTATATGGTAAGGACGAAGACTTAGAGCACTATTTCTTTCCACATGTAAGAGCACATGGATCAGGAATTGATATGTTAAGTGCATGCGTGAAGAAAAAATGGTTTTTCTATAAAGCAGAGCTCGGATGTTATTAAATATAGGAGGATGAATGATGTCAGCATATAACAAGTTAGTAAGAGATCGTGTTCCAGAGAAGATTTTAATGTCTGGAAAAACATATACAGCACAAAAATTAACAGGTCAAGCCTACATACAAGCTTTAGCGAAAATTGGAACGGAAGAAATTCGTGAATTTGCTTCTATGAAAGAACGCGAACATGCACTAGATTCTCTTGCAGATGCGCTAGAGGTTATCATTTCATTAGCACGTGCAGAAGGTGCATCGATTGAAGATGTGGAACGCCTTCGTAAGCAAAAAGAGATAGAGCGCGGTGGATTTGAAAGAGGTATTTATTTATTAGATGTTTCAGAAGAATAGTTTTATAGGAAAAGCATAGCGTTAATGAGTAACACTATGCTTTTTTGTTGCAATGAAGCTAATAATGAAGAAGATAGCTGTTAATATCCAGCCGATTGTAATAGAAGTAGTAGTATGAATGGCATAAGAGATTTGTAAACAAAATAATGATGCTAAAAACCAAATGAGTGCAATGTGTATATATTTTTTTGATATATTCATATTTCAGGGCTCCTTTTGTATACTAAAAAGAATTTTACTACAATTTAGAAAATTAGGCCATATAAGTAGAGGTTTTCTGGCGAATTTTGTATACTGAATAGTAGAGAAAATGAGGAGGAAACGACAATGGCACACCATACGAAAGAAACGATGGAACTGATTAAGGAGCTTGTCTCTATTCCAAGTCCATCTGGAAATACAGCAAAAATTATTAATTTCATTGAAAACTATGTCAGTGAGTGGAACGTAGAAACGAAACGTAATAATAAGGGAGCTCTTATTTTAACGGTAAAAGGGAAGAATGATGCGCAGCACCGCTTATTAACGGCACACGTTGATACGTTAGGTGCGATGGTGAAAGAAATTAAGCCTGATGGTCGCCTGAGTCTTTCTATGATTGGTGGATTTCGCTGGAACTCTGTAGAAGGGGAATATTGCGAAATTGAAACATCAAGTGGCAAGACATATACAGGAACGATTTTAATGCATCAAACATCTGTACATGTATATAAAGATGCAGGTGAAGCAAAACGCGATGAGAAAAATATTGAAGTTCGTATTGATGAGCGCGTATTTTCAGCTGATGAAGTACGCGAATTAGGAATTGAAGTAGGAGACTTCGTTTCATTTGATCCGCGTGTTCAAATTACAGAGAGTGGATACATAAAATCCCGTCATTTAGATGACAAAGTAAGTGTTGCGATTTTATTAAAATTAATTAAAAGATTACAAGATGAAAACGTAACATTACCATATACGACGCATTTCTTAATTTCTAATAATGAAGAGATTGGATACGGTGGTAATTCTAACATTCCTGAAGAAACTGTTGAATACTTAGCAGTTGATATGGGAGCGTTAGGTGATGGACAAGCATCTGATGAATATACAGTATCTATTTGTGCAAAAGACTCTAGCGGCCCGTATCATTACGCACTGCGTAAACATTTAGTAGAGCTTGCGAAAACGAATCATATTGAATATAAAGTAGATATTTATCCATACTACGGATCTGATGCATCAGCTGCGATTCGCGCGGGATTTGATGTGAAACATGCGTTAATTGGAGCGGGTATTGATTCTTCTCACGCATTTGAACGTACACATGAAAGTTCTATTGCGCATACAGAAGCATTAGTGTATGCATATGTAATGTCTAATTTAATTGAAGAATAATTTCATAGATAATAGAGAGCTGATTAAAGATATTATTTTTAATCAGCTTTTTATTTGGCAAAGCGATTAGGAGACATGTTCTAATCGCTTTTTAATCCCGCTATTTGCCGAGTAGTAAGACCCCTACCTCAAAATTCAGCGAAAGCAAAAAAGTTAGATGGGGACCGGGCTGCCTGTAAAAGCCCGATTGGTGAGGGCTGATTAAAGTTTTTTATATACATTCATTATAAGTTATATATATGCGATTTTTGTTATACGACCGGAAACGTATTTACTATAGATATATAATGTTATACACTATGAAAGGAATTAATTAATAGTTAATATTTTTTAGTTAGCTTGATTAAAAAAATTGTATGAATATGAAGTTTTGAGAGGAGATTTATTTTTCATGAAGTACAAAGCAATAGCCGCAGGTTTATTAGCAGCAAATTTACTAGCACATCCAATTAGTAGTTTAGCAGAAACGAAGAAATTTCCTGATGTTTCAGATAGTGCGTGGTCGAAAGACGCAATTTATTATTTAGTAGAGAGAAATGTAATTAACGGTATGCCAGATGGTAACTTTATGCCATACGGAAATTTAACACGTGCCCAGGCAGCAAAGATTATCGCAACAGCAATTGGTGCTAAAGTAGATCCAAATGCAAAGCCGTCTTATAATGATGCGAAAAATAGTTGGGCAGCTTCATTTATTGCAGCCATGGAAAAAGAGAATATTATTAAGGGACGAGAACCAGGAGTATTTGATCCTGAAGGAAAAGTAACTCGTGCTGAAATGGCAGCTATGCTTGTAAGAGCATATAATTTGAAGAGCAAAGTAACAGGACCAGTTCCTACAAAATTTGCTGATTTAGAGAATCATTGGGGTAAAGAAGAAGTTAATATTTTAGTAGAATTAAAACTTTCTTTAGGTACAGAGAATGGCTGGAAACCGAATGATTCTATTACGCGTGAACAAGCAGCTCAGCTTACTGCGCAAACAGATAAATTTAGCAAGAATAGTGATCGTCCAGTAGAAACAAAGAAAATGTACATAGATAGAAAATTCATTACATATCACGCACCATCATTAAGTTCTGGGATTAGTGCAAATCAGCATAATCCACAAATGGTTGAAATTAAAGAAGAACGAGATGGATGGATCAAAATTGCAACAAGTAACGGTGATAAATGGACACCTTTAGTAGAGAAAACAGAAGTTATTAATGAAGGGTTCACTACTTATGCAGAAGCTTCTTCTTCGTCAAAAGTAATGGGAACACATAACGCACAACAAGTAACTGTTATTGAAGAGAGCGGCAGTTGGATTCGTATCCGCATGGGCGCTGGTTTCCAATGGGTTAATAAAAATCAATTAAACCCAGTGAAGCAAGGTAATTTCTTAGAAGGCAAAGCGATTATCATTGATCCAGGTCATGGTGGAGTTGATCCAGGTCATTCTGGTGTGAAAATGGATGAAAGTGCTATTGTATTAGATACATCTTTACGTGTACAAAAACTATTTGAACAAAAGACACCATTTACTGTCTTATTAACACGTAATGATGATACGCGTCCGGGAAATACCCCTGGTGAATCTTTGAAAAAACGTGTAGAATTTGCACAAGAAAATAAAGGTGATATTTTCGTAAGTATTCATGCAAACGGGTTTAATGAACAAGTAGAAGGAACAGAAACGTTCTACTACAGATCAGCAACAAATCCAAACTCAGAAGAAAGCCGTGTACTAGCAGAAAAAGTACAAAAACGTTTAGTACAAGCACTTCAATCAAATGATAGAGGTGTAAAGACAGAAAACTTCTATGTAGTGAAATACAATACAATGCCTGCTATTTTAGCTGAACTAGGTTTTATCGATGCTAAAGGTGAAGGTGAAAAACTAGCTACTGAAGAATGGAGACAACGTGCAGCGGAAGCTATTTATCAAGGTATTTTAGATTACTATGAAGAAATGGGTAACAACGTGTCTTCTTTCCGTTAATAAATAATAAGAGATTGCCATTGGCAGTCTCTTTTATTTATTAACGTTTCTCTTTATTTCCGGCATATGATATCATTTAATTTTATATACAAAAGTATTTGAGTAATTGTAATTAGAACAATTTTAAACGATAGAGGATGATAATAGATTGAATAATCATAGTAAAACACCTGCCTGTATATATACGTATGCATTTCGTGAGGAGGAGCGTGCTTTATGTTACTTGGAAATGCGCTCGTTCTTTGGAATGGAGTCCCACGTTAATATTTTAAAAAGTGATGTCAAAATTGACCCTAGTAGAAGTGCGTTTATGAAAGAGCGAATTGAAGTTATGTATGAAGGGGACGACTTAGAAAGCATTTTAAAACAAGTGGAACAAATTGATTTGGCGGGAGCGACATTTAAAGTTATCTTCGTTAAAATCAATGACCTCGTTGGGGAGAATAAAATTGAATATGGAGAAAGACGTCTTATTGAACGAGACCTTGGCATGCATATTGAAGGAGAAGCGGATGTTCGTAATCCAGAGCGTGTATTTGGGATTGTTCCTCTTGGAGGGCGCTGGTACTTCGGGCACTATGTAGAAAGCGAACCAGTTTGGTATCATCACATAAAAAAACCGCATAGCTATTCGACATCACTTAGCACACGTGTTGCGAGATCAGTTGCAAATATCGCTGTACCAAATCCAGAGGGAGTACGAGCAATTGACCCGTGCTGCGGTATTGGAACAGTAGTAGTAGAAGCACTTTCTATGGGGATTAACATCGTTGGTAGAGATATAAATCCACTTGTAGTTCTTGGAACGAGAAAAAACATCGCACATTTCGGATTTGAAGGAACAGTAACAAAAGGTCCAATCGAGGAAATTACTGAGAACTATGACGTTGCCATTATCGATATGCCGTATGACTTATTTACGCATGCCACACCAGAAGACCAGCTCTCCATTCTTTCAAGTGCGCGCCGCATCGCTAAAAAGGTAGTCGTTGTAACGATGGAGACAATGGACGACATGATCCATGAAGCAGGATTTGAAATTACAGATCGCTGTATTACAAGAAAAGGATCATTTACTAGACAAATTCTTGTTTGTGAATAGAAAGAGAAAGGTCACCCGTTTGGGTGACCTTTTTCTATTGTAGTTTGATGTGTGATTGGTTGGTGGTTTAGGTAGATGAATTAGCGAAATTTGTCGATAAGTCGATATTACATGTCGAATCGCCGATATCGTTACATTAGAATGTTACTGTTCTTTTAATTTCTCTTGTTGTGCGATTAATAAATTGCGTAATATGTGTCCGCGGTAACTTTCTAGTTTTCGTCCTTCATGATAGCGTACGCCTAATTTTTTTAGTTCAGCTACGTACCAGCCCTTTGTTCCGTAATACATGGGATCACTTCCTTTTTGCTTTTGAACAGTATATGTTGGGGAGCGAAGTAACTTTACATTGAAAATAATAAGACTGGTTGTATCAAGGGGGCCCCCATAACATAGCCTCTGGACAGTGTATAAAAAAATAGACAGTAGTGTATGTTTTTCTAAACAATGCATACAAATTTATCCCCTATGCGTTGGCATGATATTTGCAATGAAAAGAGTATCAACGTATAGGGGAGAGATAGAAATGAAGGTTAGTAAAATATATACAACGATTGATGCACACGTAGCTGGGGAGCCGCTTCGAATTATTACGGGCGGAGTGCCAGAAATAAAAGGAGAAACGCAGCTGGAAAGACGCGCCTACTGCATGGAACATTTGGATTACCTTCGTGAAATTCTGATGTATGAACCGAGAGGGCATCACGGAATGTACGGTTGTATCATTACACCGCCAGCAAGTGCCCACGCTGATTTTGGTGTGTTATTTATGCACAATGAAGGATGGAGTACGATGTGTGGTCATGGCATTATCGCTGTTATTACAGTTGGAATTGAAACAGGCATGTTGGAAGTAAAGGGTGAAAAACAAAAGTTCATTATTGATAGCCCAGCCGGAGAAGTTATTGCGTATGCAAAATATAACGGGAGTGAAGTAGAATCTGTATCATTTGAAAATGTTCCTTCATTTGTATACAAAAAAGACGTTCCTATTAAAATAGATAACTATGAATTTCAAGTAGATATCGCGTTTGGAGGAGCATTTTACGCTGTTGTAGACTGTAAAGAATTTGGTTTGAAAGTTGATTTCAAAGATTTATCTGCTATTCAAATGTGGGGCGGTAAAATTAAACATTATATAGAGAGCAAAATGGAAGTGAAACATCCACTTGAAGAAGGATTGAAAGGAATATACGGCGTTATTTTCTCAGATGATCCGAAAGAGAAAGATGCAACTTTACGAAATGTAACAATCTTTGCTGATGGGCAAGTAGATCGTTCTCCTTGCGGTACAGGAACTTCCGCAAGAATCGCAACTCTTTTTGGAAAAGATGCTTTACAAAAGGGAGAAATTTTCGTCCATGAATGCATTACTGACGGGAAATTCGAGGGGGAAGTATTGTCGGTAACCGCAGTAGATACATATGAAGCTGTCGTTCCAAAAGTAACGGGGAATGCCTTTATTACAGGATTTCATCAGTTCGTTGTAGATCCGAGAGATGATTTGAATCGAGGATTTTTGTTAGGATAAGAGGAGGGGGTGGAAAGATATGCTTGTCATAAGCGCGAACGAACAAAGAAACTTAGTAAATATGAATGAAGTTATTGAATACGCGGCGCTTGCTTTAAAAGAATTTTCCGCAGAAAGAACGATTACACCAATAAGAGGCTCATTACCATTTGCGAACGAGCAAAATACGGCATTAATTATGCCTTCAGTAGCGGAAGGACTTGAGGCACTTGGAGTAAAAATAGTAACGGTAGTCCCGCAAAATAAACAGATAGGAAAGAAAACGATCAATGGGATTGTGATGCTATCAGACTTTCAAACGGGAGAACCGCTCGCACTTCTAGAAGGATCGTACTTAACGATGATCCGAACGGGCGCCTTATCAGGAGTAGCGACAAAATATTTAGCTCGTCATAACGCAAAAACTTTATGCATTATCGGCACGGGTGAACAAGCGAAAGGAATTGCCGAAGCAATATTTGCGGTTAGAGATATCGAAAAAGTCATCTTATACAATCGCACAGAAGAAAAAGCGTATGCATTTGCGCAATATATACAAGAGAAATTTGGTAAACCTGCTTACGTTTACAAGGATCCAAATGAAGCAGTACGTGAAGCAGACATCATCGTGACAACTACGAACGCAACCACACCAGTCTTCTCAGAAATCTTGCAAAAAGGCGTCCACGTAAACGCCGTCGGCTCATTCAGACCGAGCATGCAAGAACTACCCTCACATGCCATAGCTAAAGCAAACAAAGTAGTAGTCGAATCAAAAGAAGCAGCACTAGACGAAACAGGAGACCTTCAAGTTCCGATAAAAGAAGGTCTATTCAAAGCAAACGCCATTCACGCTGAACTTGGTCAAATTATAAGCGGAGAAAAAGCTGGGCGCGAAAATGATGAAGAGATTACTATTTTCAAATCAGTTGGTTTGGCGGTAGTAGATATTATCGTTGCGAAGTATTTGTATGAGAGAGCGTTGGAGCAAGGGGTAGGGAATAAGATTGAGTTTTGAGACTGCCTTTTGGTGGTCTTTTTTTCAATTCATCAAATGTCATGATAACCTCCTAAATGTGTTTTTTGTCTTTAATCCCATTCTACATTTTCGATCATATAAAATAATCATTTTAGAGGGATTTTCTGTAAGTTGATAGTTTTTTACCTCATTTTATGAGGCTACTTATTCGTGGTCTTTTTATTTTCTCCTCCGCATAAATATAGTTTATTGCAAGAATGCATTAATAGATTACAAACTTTCTACCTTTGCGAAAAAGTTTGACAATACATACGGGTAGTGGTAATTTAAAACCTATAAGAAAACTCGGTATTAATTCCGAGTTTTCTTATAGGTGTAAATAGTCGAGAGGGGTCGAAATATGAAGAAGAAGTTGTTTGTATTACCATTTGTCCTACTATTATTTATTGCATTAGCTGCTTGTTCAGGGGAAAAAGATTCGAAGCAAGCAGGAACTAGTAAATCAGGGACTCCGAAAGACGGAGGGGCGTTAACGATTGGTGTTAGCGATAATCCAGATACGATGAATCCGCTTTATGCGAATGATCGTGTGTCATTAACTGTGCAGCAAGCTTTATATGCGCCGCTATATCATATGGAAAACGGTAAGAAAAAGTTTGTTCTTGCTGAGAGCTTTACGCCTTCAGAAGATCAATTAACTTGGACACTGAAGTTAAAAGATAATTTGAAATGGCATGATGGTAAGAAAATTACATCAGACGATATAGCATTTACATTCCAATCTATTTTGGATGAGAAGCAAAATAGCTCAAGTCGTGAAAACTTTATTTTTAAAGGAAAGCCGCTTGAGGTGAAAAAGGTAGATGAGTTAACAACTCAATTCGTTTTACCACAAGTAAGCGCATCTTTCGAAGGTGTGATGAATGATTTCTTCCCAATTCCGAAACATGTATTTGAAGGGGAAGCAGATTTAGCGAAGAGTAAGAAAAACTTACAGCCTGTAGGATCAGGGCCGTTTAAGTTTAAAGAGTATAAATCAGATGAGTACGTTGCATTAGATCGATTTGATGATTATGTAGGTGGGAAAGCTAAATTAGACTCTATCGTATACCGAGTTGTAAAAGACCGTAATACAGCAAATGTTTCACTGCAAAATGGTCAAATCAACATGAAGATGATTGAGCCACAAGACTTTAAGAAATTAGATAGCACTGGGAACTTCTCAATGGTGACATTCCCTGAAGGTAGATTATTCTACTTATCTTATAACATGAATACGGAGCTTATGAAGAAAAAAGAAGTGCGCCAAGCAATTGCACATGCGTTAGATAAGAAAGAAATGATTAACTCAGCATTCGTTTCAGGTGAATTTGCAGAACCAGCAAATTCAATCTTAACGCCAGACGCTATGTATTATGCGAAAGATATTAAAGACTATAAGTATGATAAAAAAGAAGCGAAAGATTTATTAGCAAAAGCTGGCGTGAAAGATAAAGAAAAAGTACGTGTGATGTATGTAACGAATAATAAAATTATGGAAAGCTTAGCGTTATATACACAACAAAAATTAAAAGAAGTTGGCTTAGAAGTTGAACTAAATGCATTAGATGCTAGTGCGGCAAGTGAAAAAGGCTTAGATAAAGAGAATAAAGAATATGACATTACATTTGGTGGTTACATAATGGGACCTGAGCCAGATTCATATAAGAGCTTATTCTTAAGCAATGCTGAATACAATTATGCACGATATAAAAACGCTGATTTCGATAAGTTATGGGAAGAAGCTGCAGTTGAGACAGATAAAACAAAACGCGCAGAGCTATACCATAAAATTCAAGAGACAGCTAGAGAAGACGTACCTTATCTACCAATCGCGTATCCGAAAGCAGTTATTGCAGTAGATAAAAAGTTTGATGGATTAAAAGAAGCGAAAGCAATTCCTGTCACAATGTTTGAAGATCTATCTAAGATTTATGAAGTGAAATAAGAAACAATAAAGAAGCTGGTGGAAATCAGCTTCTTTAGCTTGAGGGGGGAAGTTTGTGTATAAAGTAATTGCGAAGAGGCTTTTAAATGCAATTCCGCTTTTATTTGTTATTTCTATTATTTCTTTTCTATTAATAAAACTAGCACCGGGGGATCCGGTTCGAAACTTTGTAACGCCAAACATGAGTCCAATTGATGTGGAGCGTATTCGCAAAAGTTTAGGACTAGATCAACCAATTTACGTGCAGTATTTTTTATGGTTAAAAAACATTTTAACAGGAAACTTTGGTTACTCACTTCAAAATCATCGTCCTGTTTTGGAACTTATCACAGAAAGATTACCTGCAACAATTGGATTAATGGGATCATCTTTACTCGTCTCATTCGTAATCGCAATACCGCTTGGACTATTTACAGGTGTGAAAAAGAATTCATTCTTTGACCGCATTGTAAACTTTATTTCATACGTTGGTATTTCTATGCCGGTTTTCTGGTTTGCACTACTATTAGTCTACTTATTCTCTTTAAAATTGAACCTACTTCCGAGTATGGGTATGCGCACCGTAGGTAAAGATTCTGTCTGGGATATTGTGCAACACGGCATTTTACCTTGCATGGTGCTAGCGTTCCAAAACGTATCTGTTTATATGAGATATATTCGTTCAAGTACGATTCAGCAATTAGAAGAAGAATATGTACAAATTCAATATGCGTACGGCGCTTCAAAGAAAACGGTTTTATTTAATCACGTACTTCGAAATGTATTAATACCGATCATTACAATTTTCGGATTATCGATTCCAAGTTTAGTAGGTGGAGCATTTATTACGGAAACAGTATTTTCATGGCCAGGACTTGGTTCACTTGGGGTAAATGCTATTTTTAGATTTGATTATCCGATTATCATGGCAATTACATTACTATCATCATTCATGTTAATTCTCGGTAACTTAATTGCTGATATTTTATATGGCGTAGTAGATCCGCGCATTCGAATGAGGGGGTGATTTGGAATGAATAATAGGAGATTTCAAACGATAAAACATAGCTTTACGAAAAATAAGTTTGTTGCAATGGGAGTTATTATACTT
Organism: Bacillus cereus group sp. BfR-BA-01311; assembly: GCF_022664295.1. Taxonomy (NCBI): domain Bacteria; kingdom Bacillati; phylum Bacillota; class Bacilli; order Caryophanales; family Bacillaceae; genus Bacillus; species Bacillus cereus group sp. BfR-BA-01311. The sequence goes on along the minus strand of NZ_JAKUHC010000007.1, from coordinate 87,154 downwards.
GCGATTTTAACGGTCGCATCAATTTTCGCATTCGTGTCGCCGTACGATCCTAGCAAAATGTCGATTCCAGATCGCTTACAAGAACCGAGTATGAGTCATCCTTTCGGAACGGATGATTACGGAAGGGATTACTTAACGAGAGCGTTATATGGCGGACGAGTTTCACTTGCGGTCGGTTTCCTTGCGATGGTTGTTTCTATTACAATCGGTACTGCAGTTGGAACAATTAGCGGGTATTTTGGCGGAAAGTTAGACAACTTTTTAATGCGAGTTGTTGAAGTGCTTATGTCAATTCCATCATTCTTTTTAATGCTATTATTAAATGCGTATTTAAAACCAGGAATTACGACGTTAGTTCTTATTATCGGATTACTAACATGGATGGACACCGCCCGTATCGTAAGGGCAGAAACGTTATCTGTAAAAGAGCGTGAGTACGTTTTATACGCAAAAGTATCAGGACAAAAGTCACTTATGATTATTGTAAGACATATCATTCCTAACATTTTATCAACCATTATTATCGCCGCGACATTAACGATTGCGACATCAATTTTAATGGAATCATCACTTAGTTTCCTAGGTTTAGGTATTAGAGAACCAGATTCTTCTTGGGGCAGCATGCTAAACAATGCGCAAGGATATATTGGTGAAGCTTGGTATTTAACGCTCTTCCCAGGATTTCTTATCCTTTTAACGGTACTTAGTTTTAACGTAATTGGTGAAGCATTGAAGAAAGCTTTCGCACCAAAAGGAGCCGGACATGAAAACTAAAGTGTTAAGTGAAAGGAGTGAGAAGCGTGTCTGAAAAACTACTAGAAGTGAAAAATTTAAAGACTTCTTTTTTCATAGAAAGTGGCGAAGTTGAAGCGGTTCGCGGCGTTACATTTCGCTTAAATAAAGGAGAAGTAGTCGGTATCGTTGGGGAATCTGGAAGCGGAAAGAGTGTAATGGCGAAGTCTGTTATGTCTCTCGTTATGTCACCAGGAAAAGTGAAAGAAGGGGAAATCCTTTTTCATAATGAAAACATACTTTCTAAATCTGAAAAAGAATTACGTTCTATTAGAGGAAATCAAATTTCACTTATCTCTCAAGACCCAATGTCAGCGCTGAATCCGGTCGTGAAAATTGGGAAACAAATGATGGAAGTAATTATACGTCATCAAAAAGTGAAAAAGAAAGAAGCAGAGCAAATCGCGATTAACTTGTTAAAACAAGTCGGCCTTTCGTCGCCAGAAGAAAGGGTAAAACAATATCCGCATGAACTAAGCGGTGGTATGAAGCAGCGAGTTATGATCGCAATGGCGATGTCTTGCAACCCTGACCTTCTTATTGCGGACGAGCCGACGACTGCACTTGATGTAACGATACAAGCACAAATACTAGATTTAATGAAAAACTTAAAGAACGAAACGAATATGGCGTTACTTCTTATTACGCATGACTTAGGAATCGTCGCGCAAAACTGTACGCGCGTTATCGTTATGTACGGCGGGCTTATTATGGAAGAAGGACCTGTACTTGATATTTTCCAATCGCCGAATCATCCATATACGAAAGGGCTATTAAACTCTTTGCCAAAAATAGCGAACGGCGTAAAAGAAAGACTCGCTCCTATTCAAGGTGTAACGCCAAACTTATTAAACCCGCCACAAGGTTGCCCATTCGCAGAGCGTTGCCCGCATGCGATGGACATTTGTGAAAAAGAACGTCCGCCATATTTTGAAATTGGAGACGGAAGGCGTTCCATGTGCTGGTTAAATGATAGGGCGGTAGGTGATTCCCATGCATGAAGAAAACTTAATTGAAGTTCGGAACTTAAAAAAGTATTTTCCTATTAAAAAAGGACTATTCGGTAGAAAAACAGAGCAATTAAAAGCAGTCGATGACTTAAGCTTCACTATTAAAAAGGGTGAAACATTCGGGTTAGTAGGAGAATCTGGCTGCGGAAAATCAACGACAGGAAGAAGTATCATTCGCTTACACGATGTCACTTCAGGTAACGTTTTATTTGACGGAAAAGATATCGCAAGTTTAAAGGAAAGTGAACTAAAAGAATATCGAAAAAGAATGCAAATCATTTTCCAAGATCCATACGCATCATTAAACCCGGCAATGAACGTATTCCAAATTATTAGTGAGCCAATGAACATTCATGGATCTTATGAAAAAGAAGAACAAAAAGAAATCATATTAGACCTGCTCAAAAAGGTAGGCTTAAAAGAAGAACATTTATATCGCTACCCGCACGAATTTAGCGGGGGCCAGCGCCAGCGCATTAGCATCGCGCGCGCACTATCTGTAAAACCAGACTTTATCCTATGTGACGAACCAATCTCAGCACTCGATGTCTCAGTCCAAGCACAAGTCGTAAACATGCTGCAAGACATCCAAGAAGAAACAGGCGTCACATACTTATTCATCGCACATGACCTATCGATGGTAAGGCACATATCAGACCGCATCGGAGTCATGTACTTAGGAAACATAGTAGAAATTGCCGACAGCGAAGACCTATACACAAAACCGGCACATCCATACACACAAGCACTACTCTCATCCATGCCAGAACCAGATCCAACAAACATAGGAAAAGAACGGATCATCCTAGAGGGAGAAGTACCAAGCCCACTAAACTCACCATCCGGCTGCAAATTTAGAACGCGATGCAAATTCGCCACTGAAAAATGCGCGCAGGAAGTACCGAAGATGGTTGAGATTGCGAAGGGGCATCAGGTGGCTTGTCATTTGTTTTAGAGGGAGAGCACTAGGGGGACCTGGTGCTTTTTTTTTTTGCGTTGGGGTGTGGGATTGGTTGTTAGTTTAGGAGATAACGCGCTCGAAATTTGTCGGTAAATCGATATGTTGTGTCGGTAAATCGATATGTTGTGTCGAAACGTTGATATATTCGGAGTTACGATCGATATAATTGAATAATCGTTGATATATTTTTGTAAAGAGTGGGATTAGTTGTAGATTAATGTAGAAATTTAATGTTTTCGAAAAAAAGAATTGACTTCTATATTAGTTGTAACTAAAATAGTTACATAAAGATATAATCAATTTAGTTACAACTAATATCTGCTAAAAATATGATTTATATATTTAATTAAGGATGGTGGTCCATACGTTGCCACCCGGTGTAGAAAGTTACTAACACATTCAAATCGATGCATATTCTAAGCTTTAGTATTTTCTGTTACGGGGCAATAAGGTGAAACGTTATCTTTTGTTAAAAACCTTGGTGGATCTTTCTTTGGAAATATTAGTTTTGGGGAAATATAGTAAGGTATCTAAAAAAGAATAAGGTATAAAAAGATGTACTTATATAAACCAAAAATTTAGTTGAGCTGGATAATAAAAAAAAGGTAGGAGATTTAAATGGAGACGAAACAAGATAATCTTATTTACGTATGGGATGCATATTGTGGATGGTGCTATGGTTTTTCAGAAAGTATTAAAGGATTTTACAAAAACCACACTGAAGTACCATTAACGGTTTTATGTGGAGGGTTATTTTTAGATAATTTACCAATGAAAAACTTTTCATATATAGAAGAAGGAAATAAAAGAATTAATCAACTTACAGGTGCTGAATTTGGTCCTTCCTATCAAAAATTGGTGGAGGAAGGGACTTTTAAAATGAATTCGAAAGATGCTGCAATTGGTTTTTCAGCTTTACGCTCATTAGCGCCAGACCGTTTATTAGAATTCACTTCGGCTATGCAAAAAGCGTTTTATTATGAGGGCCAAAGTCTGAGTGATCCAGAAACATATCGCAAAATTGCAATCGAGCATGGTTTGGACCCTGAACAAGTATTAGAACGTTTAAACGCTCAAGAAACAATAATAGATGTCCAAAATGATTTCAATAAAGTTCGACAGCTTGGTGTTAATAGCTATCCTTCCTTACTTTTACAAAAGGATAATCAAATTATTCCTATTGGTGGTGGCGTAATGACGCCGGATAAAATTGAAGCGCGTTTTAAAAATTTATATTAAGAAAATTTAGGATATAGTAGCAAACATGTTATCTTAAGCTACCTGACATTTATCTCCGGAATATTCGCCAGTACTATTACACTTTCAGATAAATGGGAGTGGGAGATTTTATCCCGCTTTAACGGGCAGTAAGACCCCCACCTCAAAATTCAGTGGAAGCAAAGAAGTTAGGTGGGGGATCAACTGTCCGTAAAAGTCCGATTGGTGTGGGCTAATAATCAGTGGGGGATGAACAAAACCCCCACTGATTAAAGTTTCACTTTATCGGAACAAGATAAAAATATGATAATTAGTTAATAACTTTAACAATAGAAGAAAACTTATTTAAGTAGAAGAGGTAGGTATATATGAAATTAGAGAAAAGTTTAATCATAACAATTATTTCTGTATTTATTTTAGGAGTAGTTTCGACTTTGGTATATCAAGCTTCCACTGGTAATAACAAAGGGAACTCAATTAAGAGCGAAAATGTCGCTTCTGTATCAAAAGAAGTAAAAGAAAATGAAAAGAATAAAAAGATGGTAGTTGATTTCTATAATGAAGTTTTTAACAAACATAATATCGATATTATCCCTAAATATGTTAGCGAAGATTATAAGCAACATAATCCTTTTGTTGCTGATGGACGAAAAGCCTTCATGGATTTCTTTAAGGATGATTTTGTTAAAAATCCTAATTCCTCTGCAGAGATTAAACGTGTAGTAGCTGAAGGGGATACAGTTGCTCTTCATGTACATTCTCGTACTAATTCTCAAGATAAGGGAGTTGCTATAGTGGATATATTTCGTATCAAGGATGGAAAGATTCTCGAACACTGGGATGTAATTCAAGAGATTCCAAGTGAAGCAGCTAATGATAATACGATGTTTTAGATAGAAGATATATTTAATAATTGTTTAATTGATAGTGCTGTATATAATTTGGAAATTTAGATAATAAGTTATCAAATTTAGAAAATATTTTAAAATAGCATATTAAATGATGGCACAAATTAATACGAAATAGCTCTTTAATAAAAAATCCTACTCATTAAAAAATGAGTAGGATTTTTTATTAAAGAATAGTGCTAATTTTTTGATTCGGCACCATCTAAATTTGGAAACCATGAAAGTATAGGTACTCTATATCCACGTAAAGTAAAATCGTAATTTTTTCCTTCTTTTATGTTTGCTTGCAGATCCACTGAATGAAACTTCATCATAAGAAGGCTATCCTCATTAGAAATAACTTTTTCGGTTCCATTTTTTTGCTCAACCTAGTACAATCTCACCGATATAAAAAAGGACCACCATTACTGGCAGTCCTTTTTTGGTAGTTTTAGAAATTAAATTATAACATATTAATATACAAATTTTAAATATACTTTTCCAAAAGATACTATAAGTTTTTTATAATTCTTGATTTCTAAATTTTCATTGCATGATGAATTTTCTAATAAGTATTAACAACTAACAATAAAATTATCAATCCAATAGATTATTAGAAAAAACTGGTTATCCATATGATTTTTTGGTAAAATATAGATATAATTTAAGAGGGTAAAGTTAATATAGATCAACTAAGTAATGCTAAGAAAATGTTTTATTGCATAAAAAAAGGCTCCATTGCTGGAGCACTCAAAATAAACAAACGAATTAAAACAAGAAACAGACAATTTAACTATATAGATAAAACATAAATAAATCTATATATATGTAAAAATGCATATAAAAACTCTATTTATTGATGCTATAATAGGTTTACTCGATGATTGTTATATTTTTTTATGGTTTTTAAGCAATAAATACCTTCTTAACACCAAGTGTACAAGTAAAAGAAGACATCTTAAGCGATGTCTTCTTTTCTTATATAATAACAACACAATAAAATTAAGATGGTTCAAGTGGGAGGAAGGCACCTTTGGGTGTTTTTTCTTTGTCGAATTTGCCTAATAGGGGCAGCACCACATTGCTATCAAGTTAAAAAATTTTTTTCACCCAAAACAAAAAAACGAGCTGAATTCACATAAATAACTATGGAAGAAAACAAAAACTTGGGATTAAAGAACTTGTGATGTGTGACTATATTGGCTGTTTTTATCCAGAAGGATATATTAATCCTGAGTATACATTTGTATTTAATCATGAGGATATCGAAGAAATTATATTTGTAGGTTTTATAGATGAGGAAGAAGAGGCATTTGTAGGATTGCTTAATTGAATAGGATCTAGAAACAGGTGATCTTCAAATTCCGATAAAACTAGCAATCTCCACGCCGAAATTGGACAAATCCTAAGCAGGGAAAAAACGGACGCGAAAATGATGAAGAGATTACTATTTTCAAATCAGTTAGTTTGGCTGTAGTAGATATTATCGTTGCGAATTATTTGTATGAGAAAGTAGTGGAGCGCGGGATGGGATTGAGTTTTGAGGGACTGCCTTTTGGTGGTCTTTTTTGCATAAAATCTTGTAAAGTAAGAAAAAGTTGAATATTAATATTCTAATATTCAATAGAAAGATAAAATGTTTTAAAGTTCAAAATAATACATTATAATATATTTAGTAAAATTAACCAATTTATATTTTGCTCATTATGTATTAAAGGGGAAATGAAAATGGCTGGACAAATTCGTATGTCACCAGAGGAGCTTAAATCGAAAGCAGCTCAATATGGACAAGGTGCAAATCAAATTGAGGACATTTTAAGTCAACTACAAAATTTACAAAATGAATTAAGAGGAGAATGGGAAGGTCGTGCTTTCGAAGGTTTTGACCAACAGTTCAATCAATTAAAGCCAAAAGTACAAAACTTCGCACAGCTATTACAAGAAATTAATATGCAGCTTAATAAAACTGCAGAGGCTGTTGCTTCTCATGATGAAGAATTATCACGTAATTTCGGTTTGAAATAAAAATTGTCATACTCTATATAACAAGCATTTCAAATGAGCCATACAGCTTATATTGTATGGCTCATTTGATTGCATGCCCAACTTAGCTGGACACACGTTTAAAAAGAGTGATATTGATAGGGAATTTTCATATATTTATTGGGATTTCTTTGGCATGTTCTGAAAATTAGAGAAAGGATTTGAGTGATGGGACAATTTCAAAGTAATTTTCAAACGGCACAACAAATTGCTACGCAGATGAGAACAGCTTCGAATATAATCCAAAGTGCAACAAATCGTTCTATAACAAAGGCGACGCGTACAACACTATCTGTTAATTCCAAAGCACAAGAAGCGAATCAACAAATGTTAGATTTTACGAAACAATTTTCCACTGCCTTTCAACAAGCGGTCGATAATATTCATTCAGTAGCCCAAGAGTTTGAGAGAATGGATAACGAACTTCACAATACTTTTCGCTAATGTGACAACCTACGTAAAGGTAAAATAGTAGGAGGAATATAATGAGTCAAGATATTGAAAAACAAATCAATCAAGTAAATCAAAAGTTAAGAAGTGTATTTGAAGAACAAGACCGAAATCAATCCGCGATTCACATTCAGGAGCAAGCGGAAGCAGATTTTTATGAATGGAGAGGTCGAAACCATCGTTTGTTTGATCGAATTTTAGGAACTTGGTATGGTGATAGAGAAATGTCTCAATTTTTTATGAATACATATCAAGAGGCACAACATATTGAACGAAAAGTCACATTTGAATTAGAAAACCAAAAAGAAACGTTGCTTAAAGAAAGACGAAACCTTAGTGATTTAGAAAACGACCTTTCCTATCAACAACAACAATTAGCGAGGGAGGTCAATGCATGAGCTTAAATATGTATTTAGGAGAAGTACAAGGCCAAACTCAAAGTATGAATGCTGTATGTAACGCTACTATTCAAGGTATGGAACAAGTCATTCAGTCAATTGATGCCTTTGCAATTGATACTGTTCTACAAGGACAAACTTATAGCAGTGCAAAATCATTTTTTGTACAAACCTTTCGTCCTTTAGCGCAAGGAATCATTTATCTGTGTGAAGAGTTAATTCGCCAGAACGATGCTTTTCCAAGTCAATTTCAATCACAAGTCGCTTCCACAGATGTAATTGAACAAGAAATATTAGAACAAATTCGAGAAATTGACCGAATGAAAGCAAGTATGGAAGCCATCAGTCAAGCTATGCCAATCCCAGGTATGGACGCTATGGCGAATCTTTTTACTGTGATGAGGAAAAAACTGCAAGAAAAGCTGGATCATTTGTATCAATTCAATCAGACCTCTAGTAATAATTATAGTACAGCACTTCAATTAGCAGCTAGTATTGCTGCAGGTCTTGCGGAAGTTCAAAGTGGAAAAGGCTTTAGTCCTGCAAGTGGTACATTTAGTACGCAAGGGTTGAATATGGAATGGACAACTTCAATTCAAGCGATTACAGAAGAGAGGGCACGACAAGCTGCCAATTCAATTGAAGAAGGTGAAATGTGTGGTAAGCTACCTGAAAAATCTACTGGTGAAAAAATTTGGGACGGTATTGTAGAGGGTACGGGACAAGCAGTTAGCGATACAATAGACGGAATAAAAGCTTTAGGAGATTGGGAAACGTGGGAAAACATGGGGAACGCTGCTTTGCACCCTATTGATACCCTTAGTACCATGTATAATACATTGTCAGATTCATTTATTAATGATGTAATAAATGGAGATGCTGAAAGTCGTGCTAAATGGGGAAGTTATGCTTTAACACAAGTTGGATTAGGACTTATTGGTGATAAAGGATTAAGTAAAGCAAGTAAATTAGGTCAAGCAGGTAAAGTGACCAAACTAGCAAAAAATAAGATTCCGCAAGCTGTTTCACATATTACAAGTAATTTACAAATGGGAGATCGCTTTGCTTTTGCTGGTGGAAATAGTTTGCGGTTTAGATTTGATACGCCTGATTTTAAAAAAGCTGAAGAAAAGCTGTCGACCTATCAGTTTGCTAGAGGTGAAAGTAATTATGGTGGGAGTAATTTTGTTAATGAAAATCATAGATCTTCACTTTCTAATAGGGAAATTATATCTAATTTACAACATACAGAAAAATTTAGACCAAATACACTCAAACATATCCTAGAGGGTGAAATAAATTGGCGTGGTGACGCAATGGGTTATCATACTGAAGTATTGGAGAATACACCTGGAAAAATAATTAGCGGAACAGAAGAGATATTAAATGATCAAGGCATTTATAAAGCTAGGGTAGAAGTGAATGGAACCCCTAAAACTGGAAATAGAGGATTTTCTACATTTTTCCCTAAAGATTGGAGCCCGCAAAAGATTGTAGATAATATAAATGAAGCATATAATAATAGAACGTATGAATTTGGTAACACATATTCTGGAATAGGTTCAGAGGGTATAAGGATTAGCATGTATATAGATGGGAATGGGAAAATTATCTCTGCTTTCCCAGCGGAATAAATTTTATCTTTAGTATAAAGGAGTACAATAGTAATGAAATATCCATATAGCTTTGAAGTACTTACCAATGGAAAACTAGTTATGAGGCTTCCTCAAGAAATTAAACTTATGGAGACTTTTTTAGGCGTTGAAGTTTCTGCGTTTGGAGATTGGATTTTAGAAGAAATACATAGTGTTTTAAATGGGAAAGAAAATTACGTAGTAGTAAATGGAAACATTTGTGGTTTAGAAATTCGGAAAGATACAACTACTGTCCTAGACAATTTGGCTGAAGATGGTAAGGGAGATTTTTGTGAGATAGAAACGATTGAATTAGTAGATTTAATTCATATTTGGCAAGATAAACAAAAAAAATTTAAAAAAGGAAAAAATAAAGAATTGAAATAATAGATAGAGCTGACTTCTTATAGAGGTCAGCTCTATCTATTATTTCATATTTCTCCATTATCTCAGGTTTTAAAGTCTTTTTTCCTAAATAATTATCAGCAATAGTCATTGCAAAAGAATCTAAAGGTATTTAGATATGATGATGGGTGGAGAGATAGTTCGCATGAATTTTGGTGTGATCCATTTAGTGGATTAAGAATTCGTTTACAGGAAGAGATTGCTATTGTATCTGATTTTATAGAAAATTTATATGAAGTGGATGAATATATAAAGATTTTAGACGATGCTGTAGAAGGGAAATATCTCGATTTTGAATTAGAATATAATGCTGCAGTAGTAAATTCTAATAGTCCGTGGAAATGGAGGTAGATTAGTGGTGGAGAAAAATTAACAGCTCCCCAAAAAGCTATTATTAAGCAGGTTGCTATTGAGAAAGGTTTAATACCTGATGTTCCTATGAAATTAGGTACACAATATCCTGATTTTAAGAAAGCTGGTTTAATTATTAAATCGGATGAGTTACCAGAGGAAATGTGGTTGGCAAGTGACAAACAACAATTTAAATGGTTAGATGCCAGGTAAAATGGAATTAGTACCATTTGGAATACATAATAGCATATTTCATAAAGGTGGGCGGAGTGAAGGACATTGGTCTTATAGATCTAAAGGTAGGTAAAGAAATGGAGGAATTAAAATGAAGATTAAAAATGGTAGTGAACTTCAATCACCAAATGATGAATTAATTGAATCATTTGAGGAATATTGTGAGATAAAATTACCAAATGATTTTATAGATTTTTTGAAAAAATATAATGGCTCTATTCCAATTACTAATGTTTTTTCACATGAAAAAAACGAACTTTTAATTGAACGTTTCTTATGTTTGTTGGAGGACCCAGAAGATGATGATGAAAATGGTTGGTATGATATAGAGGTTGTATTATCTGATATCGATACTCGTTTAACGGATGATGAAGATTTAACAGGGATAAATGTTATTCCATTTGCTGTTTTATTCGCAGGTGATTTTCTTTGTTTAGATTTTAGAGAAAAGGAAATACCATCTGTTGTGGTATGGTATCATGAAGAATCAGAAGAGTTGAATCAGGTAACTAGTGAAGTTGCAGATAATTTTAGTGAGTTTTTAAGTATGTTAAAAGAATAATGTAAGAAAAATAATTAAATTTTATTTATGGGTTTGAATTTGTATTAAAGTTTTTTTGCTTTTAATATTTTAATTAAAAAAGAAGACTAATATTTGCTTTTTAATAGGTTGATATATATTTTAAAGAAATTAAAGGAGAAATGTATCAAGGATATTATCCTTTTCTTCTTTATTGATACCAATGTATTTAAGTGTAAATTGTGGGCGATATAGATTGTTATAAATCCTAGGAAACAGCAATTACAATACACTCTATTTCGTGGGGTATTTGGCATGGTATGTTCAGTAGGATTATTAGTTATAACCCAAAAGTTTGCATATGGAATGTTAGGATTACAAACCCCTATCTATTTTATTTTTTCGGTTGGTTTGTATATTTTTGCTATGAATTATTATTATAAAAATCATATTAAAAAACTTCAGGAATCAATCAAAAAATAAAATCATCGAAAAAAAACTCTGGTTTTGGAGTAGTGGCTTTTGTAGGATTGGGTCAACTCATTGCTAATATCAGTCTTGGTTTTGCAACACAAAAGATGGTAGCAATTGTATTAATGTGTGTATACTCCATGTTTTCGTTTATTTTGTTTCATTTCATTATGGAACTCCATAGGTACTATTATTTAAGGAAGCATATAGAAGATGGGGGAAAAGATAGTGATAAATAGGGAGTTTTATAATTATGAACAACATTACATGGATTAATGTAAGTGAGAAAAAAGTTACAGATGAACAAATTGAACAATTAGAAGAGTACTTTGGTATTAAATTTCCTAATGATTTTATTGAGTGTGTAAAGAAATATGATGGTGGCTATCCTACTCCAGATACATTCAATATTCCTAATCAGGATGAAGATTCACTTAATAACCTTTTAACCTTAGACTCTGAGAGAAAAATTTCTATGCTGCAAACATATAATAGTATAAAAGATAGATTGGTAGATAAAGTATATCCTTTTGCTAGAGACCCGTTTGGTAACCTTCTATGCTTTGATTACCGAAATAATCCTCAGTCACCAACAGTCGTATTTTGGGACCATGAGGAAGAAGAAATGGAAGAATCCATCTATCCTGTTTGTTCATCTTTTGCAGAATTACTTGATAGCTTATATGAGTTTGAAGACGAGGACGAATAATTAATTATGAGTAACAAAAGTAAGACTTATGTGAATTACGCATAAGTCTTTTTAATATTATCTCAAAGTTAAGAAGATTGAGGGGGAAAATTCTCATGAATCTAGGGGAGCTAGTTTAAAAGAAATTAAAAGACAATTAAATATACCTAGATTTCAACACCCGATTAGTCAAAAGATGGTACCATTAACAGATAGTAATGGTAAAAGGATATTGAATGATAATAAACAGCCTATTATGACTCGAGAATTTACATATGAAGTAAAAGGTCAATCAAGATTATTCAGAGGGTCATAAGTTTGGAGAAGGTGGAGTTGGAGATCATCCACCGCATCATAATGTAAGACCTGAATACAATACACGAACAGGACAGGTAGATGGTATGGAGGATTATTATTATTTTGAGAAGAGAAATAATAAATAGGGAGTAAAAAATGATTGATCAATTTAAATTTTTAAATCCACAAGCGTTAATTAGTATTTTTGGGAAAATACCAAAGTTTGAAGAATCAGAGTTAGTAGATGTGCGTCTTAAAAGAGATGGTCCTACTTTAGTTATTCAATTGATGATAAAGGAAAAAGTTGAAAATAAGCCAAAACGATGGAATAAGTGGGATGTAATTTATGTAGAGATATCTTTCTTTACTATTTATAATTTAACAATAAAAGGTTTAGGGACAGAAAATATAATTGATTATTTTGAAATAAATAAGATAGAAGAAGGTTTATTAAAAATTAAGTGTAAGAATCAAATGTTAGTTGAGTGCTCGTTTGAATGGGCGAAGGTAGAAGGAGTAACCCCAGGCTTAATAGGATTACCGTAATTTTGATGGGAAGTAGATAGTTAATTTTTATAATATTCATATTTTAATGTTTTGGAGTTAAGTCAGGAATTTATAAAGGACATTTGAAACGTTGATAGTGTTGCAAACATATGAAGCGGAAATTACTAAAATTAAGATACCTAATTATATACCTGTATTAGGTGATTATGATATAAGTTCTAAAGGTGAGATTGTAATAGGTGGGTATGGTTATAGATTCCGCAGGAGTTTCATTTAAGTTTGAGAAGGAATCGAGATAATAGAATGCGAAAATTTTCAAAAATAGTTATATGTGTTGGTGCGTTAATAATGATTATACTAGGCATGATTGTATATGATATATGGAAGGATAGGATTTATTTTTCTTTAGCTGTACTTTTTGTTACCGTACTTTCTTTACTATGGAATATAGTTGCTCATAATATTATGGATAAATTTATGGGGAGAGAATGAATAGTTATGAAACTTTTACTGATTGGAACAGTAGCGGGGTGGTTTAATTAATATGAAAAAAAGTATAGATTTTAATAAGAAAGCTTTTGCACATTATATGGCTCTTTATCCTGTAAATGAAATAAGAGTCCACGTAATTGTCCTTGTCCTTTTGGGGGCAGACGTGTTTGTTCTCTTGCCTGCGTTTGCGAATCCTTTTCGATTACTCTATGTATATATAGTAACTCCTCCAGTTGTTTTTTTAAATTTGTGGGCGATATGGATTGCTATCAATCCTCGGAAACGACAGTTACAATACACTCTATTTCGAGGAGTATATGGCGCCATATGTTCAGTCGGATTATTGGTTATAACTCAAAAATATGCTTATGAAGTGTTACAATTACAAACTCCTATCTATTTTATTTTTTCAGTTGGTTTGTATGGTGTTGCTTTGTATTATTTTTATAAAAATCATATTGAAAAACTTCAGGAACCAAGAAAAAAATCAAAGTCGTCGAAAGGAACTGGTGGTGTAAAAGTAGCAGCTATTGCAGCTGGATTGGGGCAGTTAATTGCTAATATAATTCTTAGCATTGCAACACAACAGATGGGGGTAATTGTATGTATGTGTGCATGCACAGTGTTTTCGTTTGCTTTGTTTTATATGATTATAGAACTCCATAAGTATTATTATTTACGGAAGCATATAGAAGATGGAGGGAAAATACGTATAGGATTTTAAAGAGGATTTGTTGCATTTCAAGTGTATAATTGCATTCTTCTTATAGTTGGTTAAAGGATAGAAAAAATAGGAGGAAAGTTAATCTAATAAATGAAAAAATTATTTTATCTGTTGTATTTTGTTTGGTAATGCTATTATCTATTTTTATAGTTTAAATGTATTTTTTAATCATAATCAAATTGATAGTTTATTTTTTAAAGGTTTTGAAACAGTTGAAGAGTTAGAGTTAAGAGATAAACTATCAAAATTTTAGTGAAAAGGTAGATTAATTATATGTTTTCAGGATTTCAATGGTTTCCTAAAAAATGGTGAAAAAGAAAAGTTTCAGAACAGTTTCATCAATCAAAGTTTGCTGATGAAGGTAAAGGTATTTTGATTACTATTTATGCTATAGATTTGTATTTTATATCTATTCCTTTAAAGGTAAAAAATATAATTAGTTTTAATCATAAATATATTCTTTATTTGAAGGTTGGGGTAGTACCCCATCACCATCAACTTAAGAATTCACAATTACCCCAAAACGAAAAAATGAGCTCTTTGTTATAAGTTAGCATAATTTTTGGTTCTGGGGGGACTATAAAATTCTATTTTTATTTACCGATTACTACCAATAATTTTGATAAGCGAGAGCTTCAACTTTTGTAGAGGTAGTAGCAACCACTAAATAATTGTTATCTACTAAAATGGTATATGCATTTTGTGGGATTACGTTGCTGGGATTTAATTATCTTGTTTGTATCAAATTGATTTTGCGGAAATATTAAATCGTCGTAACAAGACTTTAATTCGTTATATATATATAATTTATATTCTAATAAAATATATTTTGCTAATGACTAGATGTTAGAGATAATGTATTTTGCTGACTATCTATAAAATCGCTGGTTATTACTTATAAGTATCTATAAATATCTATAAAAATATTTTAAATATTTTTATAGATATTTATAGATACTTTTGATAAACTATTTTACGATAAAAAATTTTTAGCGGGTATAAAATATGAGGACTTATGATGTGAAAAATTCAATGTTTAGCTTACTAGATTTTTATATTGAAAATCTAGAGATAAGGGAGGAAATATATAAGTTTATTGAGTCTAAAGAAGAACACGGATTTTATTTTAGTAGATTAACAATTTTACATTTTGAAATGTTTAATGGCAGTTCCAATGAAATTATTAAAGCGGCTTCAGCAGTTGAGTACTTAAATTTAGCTCTTGATATCATAGATGACATTCAAGATGAAGATAATGCAGGAAATGCATGGGGAAGCATAAATAAGGCAACCTTGCTTAATTATGCTATTTTGCTTATTTTTATTAGTCAAAAAATTTTGATAGATATTGAGTTAATGAAAAAAGATGCAATTTTACGTTATTTTAATGAACTTACTATTACAGCAATTCAAGGACAGCACTTAGATTTAAATATGGTTTGTACAAATGAGGAACAATATTTAGAAATAATAAAAAAGAAATCTGGTGCATTAACGTCTTTAGCAGTGGTAATTGGTGTTTTAATTGCTCAAGATAATTATGCATTAGAAAGTATCATTGAGTATGCAACATACATAGGGATTTCAGGACAACTGCTTAATGATGCTTCAGATGTAATTAGATTAGATGATAAAAGCGATGTAAGAAATAAAAAATTGACGTTTCCCGTTTTATATTTATTAAATCATCCAAGTCAAAACCTTACTATTGTAAAATCCTACTATAATGATGAGATCGGTTTTGGTGAATTGATTGAAAATAGAGAATTAATAATCAAGGAAATATTAAATTCAAAAGCAATAGAATATACACTAATTTACAAAGAAATTTTTGTTCAAAAAGCACTTGAAATAGTAAAGGGAATCGCTTTTTCTAATCAGAAAAAAAAATATGAATTTATAGACTTTTTATTAGGTGGGGGAAAATAATGAAAGAGTTAATGTATTATTTAAGTCAAAATCCAGAACTTGTTTATAAATTAGAGAAAAATGAGTTAAGTTTAGTTATCGATCCTAAATGGGGAGTTAGCAATGAAACGATAGTAAATGTTTTGAAAAAATCTATTGCTACTTTGCGTAGTGAGTATTGGCAATAACATTTTTAACCGATTAGGGATTTCCTAATCGGTTTCTTAAGTAGAGGGGGAGGAATAGTGAAAAGAAAAAATATTTATATATCAATGATAATAATTACCTATTTTTCTTTTTTGCTATATATTGGAGTGAAAATAATTTTCAATCCATACATTGGAGTAGAGGTTAAAAGAGAAGGGGCAACTTTAACTATTACGGATGTTTATAAAAATAGTTGGGGCAGTGAATATTTGAAAGTTAATGATAAAATAATTGAGGTATTCCCTTATTATGATGAATCTTCTGGGAATTTAGAAGGTGCGAAAAAAATAAAAGTTATAAAAAACCACAAAATTATAGAGTATGAAGTGAACTATAATCATTTGTTTAGCCAATTATTTTATCATTTAATTATTCCTTCAATTTTTATTGGGGTTTGTTTAATATATTGTTTTGTATTGTATCGAGATGAAAATTTTAATGAATTACATAGAAATATTATTTTTATTTGTTTAATGCTGTCAATTGGCTATTTTAGTGCTGGTGCTTCGGCGAGAGGAGATATACTATCAAGAGAAATAACAGGTTTATGTTTTAACATAATACCAGTTCTATTAGCCCATAATTTATATTACACTTTTTCATATTTGTTTATAAAAAAACATATTTATAAATTTTTCTATTTTGCTTATATACTATCATTTATTATTTGTATAACTGATTTGCTTGGTCATTCAGTAGATATAAGTAAAGTTACAACTGTAATAAGATTAGTTTTTTTTAGTTTAAGTAACTTATTATTATTTATTTTTATTATAAAAATATATTTTCAGGTGAAAGAGAAAAAAGATGGTCCGGTGCTAAGGATATTTTTATGTGGTCTTTGCATTTCCTTCTTACCGATTTTCATTTTATATGTTATTCCTAAAATATTGTTCGATAAATGTATAGTTCCTGCAGATACTGCTGCATCTTCTTTGATAATTTTACCAACAACATTGTTCTATTTAACTAAAAAAGAAATATATTTTGACGTGGATTATTTATTAAAGAAAATTAAACAGTACTCGTTATTTGCGCTGTTTCCTAGCGTTATTATTGTAATGCTTAGTACTAATATAGAAAATGAATTGAGTTATTTATTTTTATTTATTATTTGTTTACTAATATGCTTTAATATTATTTTCTTTTTAAGGGATAACTTAGAGGAAAAATTTAAAAAGCATTTTACTCATCAAAATAGTTTATATAATTTTATAAAAAAGACATCATATATTTATTCATTAGAAGATTTAGTAGATTGCATGAATCAGGAAATACAGGAAGTATTTAATGGTGTAGAGGTTACTTCTTTTAAATTAAGCATGAAGACAAAAATGTGTTGTAGCGAAGTTGCTTTAAACTGTAGTCATGTTGATTTATTGTTTCAAAAATTACTAAACAAAGGAAATGATATATACCAATTAAATAATGTTATTAATGTGGAGAATCAAGTATATTTAGTTTTAGGTGAAAATAAATCAATCTACACGATACTGCATTTAACGGAAAAGTTAAATAGCATTCAATTTAACCCTGAAGAAAAAAAGTGGATTGAAATGCTTATGTATTACGCGTGTATTGTGTTTGAAAACTTGAAGAAAATAGATGTACTTCTTTTAGAAATTAAACAATTAGAAAAAGATACTTCTAAATACCCTTATTGGGTTTCAAGGTTATTCTGTACCATTTCAGAAAAGGAACACATGAAATTAGCAAACGAGATACATGACAATATCTTACAAGATCAACTCTTGATTTATAGAGAGTTCGAGCAAATAACAACTACTTTAAAAGATGGACATGAAATTCCTATTGAAAAAATAGATGGTCTAAAAGAAAATTTATTAGATAATATTTATTTAATTAGAGAAACTTGTAATAATTTAAGACCTGCATTTTTGCAAGAAATTGGAATTAATGAGGCGTTGAAGAATTTAATTCAAAAAATTCAACTTCATGCTAATTTTGAGGTTATATATTACTTTGATGAGTTGCAAAATTTCTCTAATGAGGTAACTATAAATGTTTATAGAATTATACAGGAATTGTTAAATAATGCTATAAAACATTCGTATGCAACTAAAGTAATAATAACGCTACAAATAAAGGATGGTAATTGTATTTTAAATTATAAAGATAATGGAGTGGGATTTAATTCTAGGTATACGGAAAACACCAGCTCAATTGGACTTTTTAGTATAAAAGAAAGAGTTCATGCGATGAAAGGAGATATCACTTTTACTTCAGTACCAAGTGAAGGATTAAGTGTAAATATTTCTTTTGTAGAAACAAATATTTGGTAGGAGTTGTAAACAAGGATTATGACTAAAGTAATAATTATTGATGATCATCCAGCTGTAGCGCAAGGAACTAAATATATTCTAGAACAAGAAGGTAATTTTAAAGTTGATATGACCTTTTCTAGTATAGAAGGATTAAAACTGATGGAAAGAAATAAATATGAAGTAGTAATTTTAGATTTACATATGCCTGAAATTAACGGTATAGATTTAGCAAAAATGATTTATAAGAAACATCAGGCTAAAATTATTATTTATACAGGATATAATATAGATAACTATTTTAATTTACTTGTAGAGTGTGGAGTAATTGGATTAGTTAGCAAAACTTCTTCTCCATCACAATTAGTTAATGCAATAAGGTGTGCAATTCGTGATGAAGCAGTGCTACCTGTTACTTTACTAAGGCAGTTACGTCGAACATCTTTAAAAGTATTAGACGATCAGTCTAATATAGATGTAACAGTTACTGAAGAGGAACAAGCTATCCTTATTGAAATAGATAAAGGATTGACTAATAAATCCATATCTCAAAAATTACATGTAAGTCAAAGGACTATAGAACATAGATTGACATTAATATTTCAAAAACTAAACGTCACATCTCGAATAAAGGCAGTAGCAAAAGCAAAAGAATTAGGATTAATTCCTGATAATAAGAATTTAAATGATTAAAGCTCTATTATTTTAATAGAGCTTTAATCATTTATAAATCAGAAAATTAAATTTTTTAAGATAATTTAGACCGCCAATAAAATGTGGTAATCCGCATTATGTTGGCGGTCTAAATTGTTTGTAAATTCTATATAATAAGAAATTGAAAGGAGGGCTTCATATTTATCTTATTGGTAGCGATATTATTGAAGTAGATAAAGTGAAAGAGTCTATTAATTATTTTGGAAAAAAATATTTACTAAAACTATATACTGATAAAGAGATAGATTATTGTATGAGATTTTATAATACATACGCTCAAAATTTTGCTGCTAGATTTGCTGTAAAGGAAGCAGTTATAAAAATACTTAATCCAAGTGATTATCACATTAGTTTCAGAGATATTGAGTTAGAAAAAAATAATGATGGTTCTTGTAATGTAAGACTTCATAATAATGCAAGGATTTTAGCTAAAAACAAAAATATTAATGATTTTTCTGTAAGTTTAAGTCATGAAGAAAAATATGCATTAGCTACTGTAATAGCTAGTGTTAAACGAGGAGATTAAAAAATGGAAGAGCAAATTAAAATGATTTTGAAAAAATATGGAAAATTAACAGTGGAAGTAGAAGAGTTAAATGAAAATAGTAATTTATATGAAGCTGGTTTGTCTTCTCATTCTAGTGTTAATGTCATGTTAGCATTAGAAACGGAATTTGATATAGAGTTTTCAGATGAACTACTAAGCAAAAAGATGTTTGCTAGTATTACGAATTTAAAAGAAGCTGTTCAAGCAGCCCAGAATTAATTAAAGGAGAGATACTAAAATGATTATTGAAGAACTATCAAAAAAAGATATTATTTTTTCTAACCTTAAAGAAATTGGGAAAGTTATGCAAGATAATGCTGATGATGTAGATAAGAAGGGAAGATTTCCTCATGAAGCAATAAATGCAATGAAAGAGTTTAAATTGATGGGGGCATATATTCCAGAAAATCTTGGTGGTCTTGGATGTAATATGAGGGAATTAGTTGAAATAGGTAAAGAACTTGGTAGATATTGTGCTGCATCAGCAATGATTTGGGCTATGCATCAAATTCAATTAGCTTGCTTAGTACATCATGGTATGCATATGGATTCCATCCGTGATTACCTAAAACGTGCTGCAGAAAACCAACATCTTATTGCATCTATTACTTCAGAAGTAGGTGTAGGAGGAGATATTGGTAGAAGTATTGCAGGTGTGGAGATCACAAATCAAATTGGGACTTTACATAAAAAAGCATCAGTGATTTCTTATGGGAAATATGCGGATTCTTACTTAACGACTGCAAAAAAATCTCTAGATGCTTCTGAAACAGATCAAGTTTTAGTGTTATTTGAGAGTAAAGATACAGTGGCAGAACAGACTACTGTATGGGATCCTATGGGAATGCGTGGAACATGTAGTCCAGGGTTTAATATTCAAGCTACCTTTCCTACAGACTATATCCTAGATACACCATTTAAGGATATTGCAGTCCAAAGTATGGTACCTGTAACTCATATCTTGTGGGCTTCAGTTTGGAGTGGTATGGCAAGAGATGCCGTGTCAAAAGCTCAAAAAGCTACTAAATACAAAATGAAACAAAATTTAAAAAATGGAATTCAGGGCACAGTGAATAGTCAATTAGTAGAAGTTGATAATAAGTTGACACTAATGATTAATAATTTGGATATTTGTACTGATAAATACAGTGGATTAATTAATGAGATTAATACAGATTCTCGAGGCTTATATGCATTAGATTTCACTTTACAACTTAATAATTTAAAAATGGTATCTTCAGAAATGGCTGTAGAGATTGTACAAAAATCAATGTATATCTGTGGAATTGTAGCTTATTTAAATAATACACCATATAGTCTAGGGAGAAGTTTTAGAGATATTATGTCATCGGTAGTTATGATTCATAATGATCGTTTATATGCAACAAATTCTTCATTACTTATGTTACAAAAATAAATTTAGATAGGGGAAATAGAAAATGGAAGCAGTACTTACAAAATCATTATTAGATGAAGTTATTGAAGCAGGACATTTTATTCCAACAGGTGTTAAAGGTGTTTATGGTAAAGGAAAAGATATGAATCAGTTACTAATTAATCTGGAAAAATATATTTCAGATATAGGTCGTACTTCTGATACAGAAATAATGATGTTCCCTCCAGTAATGAATAAATTGAATATAGAGAAAACCGAATATTTAAAATCTTTCCCGCATTTATTAGGGAGCGTTCATGCTTTCTTTGGAGATGAGGAAAATCATAAACAAATGTTAGATAAAATCAGTAATCAAGAGGATTGGACAACTGAATTTAAACATACTGATGTGGTTATGACACCAGCTGCATGTTATCCTGTTTATCCAAATCTATCTGGTGATTTACCTGAAAACGGAAGGGTTGTTGAGGTATCATCATTTTGTTATCGACATGAGCCATCTGATGAACCAACAAGGATGCAATCTTTTAAAATGATTGAGTTTGTAAAAGCAGGTACACCTGATGATGTGAAAACTTGGAGACAAGAATGGCTTGAAAAAGCTCAAGTGGTTTTATCTAATTTAGAATTAAACTATGAAGTAGAGATTGCGAACGATCCGTTTTTTGGAAATGGAGGTAGATTGCTTAAAATTAATCAAAATCAATTGGAACTGAAATATGAGATTGTTATACCTATAAATAGTTTTGAGAAACCTACTGCGGTTGTTTCTTCTAATTATCATCAAGAGCATTTTGCTAAAAAGCATCAAATTTTCACAGAAACTGGAGAGGTAGCTCATACATCTTGTATTGGTTTTGGCTTAGAAAGGTTAGCTTTAGCGCTACTTAAAACACACGGTCTAAATGTATCTCAATGGCCTGAAAGTGTCAAAAAAGAGCTTGATTTATAAAGATGAGGGGGTGTTTTAACTGAAAAAGTATACACTAATTGGAACACTGGTATTAATACTCTCAGCCTTTTTGTCTTCAATTAATCAGGTTTTCTATGCAAAGTGGGTTCAAGATATAGATCCATTTGTATATAGCTTTTTAAGCTTTTCTATAACATTGCTATTTTTCTTAAGTTTAACTGTTCTTAAAAGTATTAAAGTTAAAAAATCTAATATTAAGTTAAATAATAAAAGAGCAGGTATGAATAGTATAGTCGTATTAAATATAATTACAGCGATAATATTTATATGTTTTTATTATGCGAACAAGTATATAGAACCGGCTATTGTAAGTGCAATTGAAATAGGGATTGGCCCTATAATAGCATTAGTTTTAAGTTTAATTATTCAAAAAATTAATATATTAAAATTCGATATTTATGTCTGTCTGGGTATATTGATAGGAACTTTAATTCTAGTTTGGGCTTCGTTAAGCGGTAAGTCAGGGATAGCAAGTGACGCTTCATTCACGTATAAAGGTTTATTGGCAACATTTACGGCTGGAATAGGTATGGTTTTAGCAACTATTTATTCTAAAAAGTTAAGTCAAGCTGGATGGAGTACATATGAAATTTTAGCTCACAGATTTTATATGTTAGTGCCTGTCACAATAGTTTTTGTTCTAAATAAAAAAGCTTCTTATATCCTTGATGTATTTCAAAGTAACTGGAATTGGATAATTGTATTTACATTTTTAGGTTTAATTATTCCATTATACCTAATTCAGGTAGGAATAAAATATTGTAATCCACTTTTTGTGTCGGTCACTCTAACACTCGGGCCAGTCTTTACTTTTGTTTTTCAATTGTTAGACCCAAGAGTTAAGTGGTCATGGATATCGCTATCTGGGATTGGATGCCTTTGTGTATTTGTAATAATCAAAATGTTCATTCAAAATGTGGGTTTAAATAAGGAAAAAACAAAAGGGGAGAAATTAAAGCATGCGTAATGATGATTATTGTGTCATTGTAGATGCCTATTCTACAGGGAATCAAATGGCAAAACATTTTAAAGAATATGGATTTGAGGTAATTCACGTACAAAGTTCAAAAATTATCTCTTCTGTTTTTGAACCTTCATTTAGAAGAAAAGAATTTGAAATTAATATTATTCATAATGGAAATCTAATAGAAACATTAGAACAAATTAAACAGTATAATCCTAAACATATTGTTCCTGGTGCTGAGACAGGGGTAGAACTAGCCAATGAACTGGCTAAGGAATTATATTTACTAAGGAATGATGATGATAAAGTACATGCTAGACGAAATAAATTCATAATGAATGAATTAATTAGGGAAGAAAAGCTTCCAGCGGTAGAACAGTTGAAAACTAACGATTCAGAAAAAGCTATCGATTGGGCTCTTGATCTTAATAAGTGGCCTGTTGTAGTTAAGCCTCTTCATAGTGCAGCTTCTGATGGAGTAGCCTTTTGTTACAATGAGAATGAATTAAAAGATGCTTTTAATAAAATTGTTAATATAGAGAACTCACTTGGAATATTAAATGATGAAGTTTTAGTTCAACGCTACCTTGAAGGGCCTCACTATGTAGTTAATGCTATGACACATGAAGGAAAACATTTTATAACAGATATATGGAGACATGATTTCTTTAAAGGAAATGGAACAACTGTCATTTATGACAAAATTCAACTGATGCCATATGATCGTAAACATTATTATGAGATGACTAAATATGTTGAGGATATTATTACTATTTTGGGAATTCAATATGGTCCAACTCACACGGAGGTTAGATTGACAAATGAAGGGCCTAGATTAGTTGAAGTGAATTGTAGAACTATGGGTCTCTCATTAAAAGAAGAAGTAATTTCAGATGCACTATCTTATAGCCATTCTTCATTAGCGGTTGATTGTTATGCTAATCCGAAAAAATTATTAGAAACGTTACAAAACCAAGAAAACTATTGTATTAAAAAGTATGTTTCTGTAGTATTTTTAAATTCGCAGCAAGAAGGAGTAATTGAAAGTATCGATGGAATAGACTTCGTCAAAGGATTATTATCTTTTGCAGATATACAATTAAGTAAGAATGTAGGAGATCATTTATACAAAACTACTAATGTAGAGACGCATCCTGGATTTGTTATATTAACTAGTACATCAAAAGAGCAAATCGAAAATGATTACCTTGAGCTACGTAGACTTGAAGAATCAGAAGGATTCTTTAAAACTAAAATGCTTGTCAAAAAATAAATACCTATATACAGCATGTTTTTAGTAAAAACATGCTGTATATAATTTCTATAAAAGAGGTTATATCTATGGGCGGATACTTTGAATTTTTAAGAAAGAAAGATGATGCAGAGTTTACGTTATTCTGCTTTCCTCATGCTGGAGGAACAAGTGAGTTATATAAGAATTGGGATGAAATTATAAACGAAAATTGCAATGTGTGTATACTAACTCTACCAGGAAGAGGGAGAATGGCTTTAGAAAAGCCGTTTCAAGATATAAGTAAGGTGTTAGAACAGCTGAGCCGAGATATTGAAAGCCTCTTAGAAAAACCATTTATCTTTTTTGGTCATAGTATGGGCGCATTAATAAGTTATGAATTAGCTAAATTATTACAGAAGAATTTTAAAAAACAACCAGATCATATATATGTATCAAGCTATCCCGCTCCTCATTTATTAAATGAAAATCTAATTAAAGATGAAATAAATGATGCAGAGTTAATAATAAAATTAAAAGAATTAAATGGAACACCAAAAGAAATATTAAGCCATAAAAGGTTTATAAAAATGTTACTTCCTATTATAAGGGCGGATTTTGCAGTTTTAAATTCTTATAACTTTAAAGAAGGGGTAATTCTTGATTGTCCAATAACAGCTATTATTGGTACTAATGACAATTTAAATATTGAACAGGCAAAAGAGTGGTTTAAACATACTACTAATATGTTTACTTTAAAAATTTATCATGGGGATCACTTCTATTTAAATGATCTTAG
This sequence comes from Bacillus cereus group sp. BfR-BA-01311, assembly GCF_022664295.1. Classification (NCBI taxonomy): domain Bacteria; kingdom Bacillati; phylum Bacillota; class Bacilli; order Caryophanales; family Bacillaceae; genus Bacillus; species Bacillus cereus group sp. BfR-BA-01311. Next base: position 62,051 of record NZ_JAKUHC010000007.1, on the reverse strand, counting down.
TATACAAAATGAGTTGGGTCAATTAATTGAAAAGGATTTCGCAAAATTATAAATAAAAATTTAATGTAGTTTACTAATTATTGAAACAGGGGGTATTTATGCGACAAGATGAGAATTTGCCACATTTACATCAAAGCTTAAAAGAGAGGCATATTACACTTATGTCTCTTGGTTCTACTATTGGAGTAGGATTATTTTTAGGTTCCGCATCTGCTATTAAATTAGCCGGTCCATCTATTTTATTTGCATATACTATAGCTGGATTTGCTATTTTTTTTATAATGAGAGCGTTAGGGGAAATGACTATTCATAGACCCATATCAGGATCTTTTGGCCAGTATGCATATGACTATTTAGGTCCACTAGTGGGATACCTAACTGGTTGGAATTATTGGTTTTTATGGGTTATAACCTGTATGGCTGAAATAACCGCTATTGGTGTATATATGCAATATTGGTTTCCAAATACACCACGTTGGTTATGGGCCCTATTGGCACTATTATTAATGAGTATTTGTAATTTTATGGCTGTAAAGCTTTATGGAGAATTAGAGTTTTGGTTTTCGCTTATAAAGATAGTGACTATTATTTTTATGATTGTTGTTGGGACAGGGATGATTTTATTTGGTATAGGTAATCAGGGGATTCCTACTGGAATTCATAATTTATGGGATCACGGCGGGATTTTCCCTAATGGTATAAAAGGGTTTTTACTTTCATTACAAATAGCATTATATGGATATTTAGGAATAGAGATGATTGGTCTAACAGTAGGAGAAGCCCAAAATCCTAAAAAGTCAATTTCAAAGGCAATAAATAATGTGTTTTGGAGAATTTTAATATTTTATGTAGGAGCTTTATTTGTAATAATGTCAATTTACCCATGGAATAGTATTGGAGATCAAGGAAGTCCATTTGTATTGACTTTTGAGCAAATAGGTATAGCTAAGGCAGCGGCTATAATAAATTTTGTAGTGGTAACAGCAGCACTTTCTTCATGTAATGGAGGGTTATTTAGTACAGGTCGAATGTTATTTACATTGGCAAGACAAGGTAAGGCACCTCGGGCATTTGGAGAATTAGGTAAAAATGGAGTTCCTATTAAATCGACGTTAGTAACATCCGCTGTTTTATTAATAGGAGTAGTCCTAAATTATTTGGTGCCAGGAAAAGTGTTTACTTGGTTAACTAGTATTGCTACATTTGCAGCGATTTGGACATGGATAATAATAATAATATCTCAGTTGCAATTTAGAAAAAAATTATCTAATACGGAAAAGAAAAAGTTATCATATAAAATTCCCTTTTTTCCGTATAGTTCCTATATGACTCTAATGTTTTTATTAGTTATTTTAGTAACTATGCTATATTCGGATGACAACCGCATAGCGTTAATCGTTGGTCCTATATGGATTTTAATGCTAACAGGAATCTATTATAAAAAGTTTAAAAAAGATAGCACGTTAAGTCATCGAAATCAACGAACCTCCTAAATTGATTTTTAAAAAATTTAAGGGGATGACTATTATTGTGGGATGGGCCACCATCCAAAGTAAGAAAATCTTGGGCATGTGCTTAATTATTAAAGAATGCAGATCTAATAGGTTAGCAGATGGTGGCTCATTTTAATTTAAAGTTAGTTAAAAAGAACTAGGGAAGGGTAAGAACTCTAGAAAGATTTTTAATTGCTTTTTTTAACTATGGTTTGTTTATTTTCAACAAAATAATATTATTAATAAATAAAAAAATTTTATACTTAGATTTACATTTTTTTATTTTGTCTGAAATTTTAAAGATAATTATATATTTATTAGAAAAAAATTAGGTTTAGGAGTGTTAATTATGCCAAAAAATACAGTAGAAGAAATTATGAAAGCAAGAAAAAGTGTGAAAAAATACGAAAAAGGAATAAAAATCCCTCAAGATCAAATAGAAGATATTTTAAAATTAGCTACTACTGCCCCTTCAGCTTGGAATTTGCAGCATTGGAGATATATAGTTATTTCGTCAGAAGATGGTAAGAATCGCTTATTACCAATTGCGTATAATCAAAATCAAGTAGTAGATTCATCTGTAACAATAGTAATTTTGGGAGACTTAGAAGCTAATAAATCTGCCTATGAAATATATAATCAAGCAGTTAAAGAGGGACATATGAATCAGCAAGTTTGTGAAACTTTAATCGATCAAATTGAAAGTGCCTATAAACATAATAAATCATTCGCAAGAGATGAAGCTATTTTAAATTCATCATTATTTGCAATGCAGATTATGCTGTCAGCGAAATCAAAAGGGTATGATACCTGTGCGATGGGGGGATTTAATAAAGCAGCGCTTATAAAAGAATTAAATGTTTCAAGTCGCTTTGTACCAGTTATGTTATTGACAATTGGTAAGGCGGCAGCACCGGCTTATCCAAGTTCTCGTATTTCATTGGATAAATTGGCACTTAGAGAAGAATTGTAATAAAACAATAAGAAATGGAATGATGAATAGCTATGCGAGAAAAAAAGAGATTAGCAATAATTGGCTCGGGTGTTTCTGGTTTATGTACCTTTAATTATTTAATTAAGGAATTCAAACTTTTAAACGTAGACCTAAATATAACAATGTATGATAGGAACGCTATGATTGGGCCTGGAGTACCATATCAGGAAGATTATGATGTCTTATTATTAAATAGACATTCTCAACAAATGTCTGTGTTCAATGAAGAACCTGATGACTTTTGGCAGTGGTATAAAAAGAAACATGAAGTATATTTTTCTCTAGATGAATTCCTTCCAAGACGTTTTTTTGGACAATACCTTAATGAAACTTTTCATAAATCATTAAAAATAGCTAAAGATAAAAATATTTATGTAGATGTTAAGTTTGATGAGGTTGTTAATATACAAGCCATAAATGATGATAAATTTATTGTAACATCTTTGAAGGATAGAACAGAGTATGATTACGTGATATTGTGTCTAGGTCACACTAAATTATCTGATTATTACGAATTGGAAGGTAATGAAAAATTTATTTATGACCCTTATCCGTTAATAAAAACCTTAAATAATATAAATGATAAAGAGGACATAGGTATTTTAGGATCTAGTTTAACTAGCATTGATGTTAGTGTAGTTTTGAAAGAGAAAGGGCATCAGGGGAAAATCCATATGTTATCAAGAAATGGATTGCTTCCAGCTGTTAGAGGGAATATTCAGCCGTATAAATTAAACTTTTTTACTGAAGAAACTCTAAATGAGTTACTTTTAAAGAATAATAATGAAATTACACTTGAACAGATAATTAATATTCTAAGTAAAGAATGTCAGTATGTAGGTTTGAATTTGAATAATATGATATATAAAAGAAAACATAATCTAACACCTAGTCAAGCAATAGAAAGCGATATGAAAAATCTAAATGAGATAGGTTTATGGCAATCGATTCTAATGACGGCAAATGATGTGATTAGTGAATATTGGTATTATCTAAATCCAAATGATAAGATGGTGTATTTGAAAAAATATGAACGCTTATTTATGAGTGAAAGGAATCCTATGCCTATATTAAATGCAAAGAAGATTTTAGAAATGCTAAATGAAAACAGGCTTGTGGTTAAAAAAGGAATAAAAGATATAAAAATTATAAATGATCAGTTTCAAGCTTATTTTAAAGATTCTGAAGAAAAATATGGATACATTGTTAATGCAGTGGGATCTACAAAATATTTACACAAATCTTGTAGAGATCAATTATTAGATCATTTAATAGAGTTTGGAACAGTAAAACTAAATAATTATGGTGGTATTGAAGTAGATTTTAAATCTGGAAGTATTATTAATGCAAATGGTAAGGTAAATAAGCAGCTAAAAGCTTTAGGGCATATTACTTGTGGAACTTATTATTTCACAAGTTCTGTTGAAATGATATCTAAGCAGGCAAAACTAATATCAAATGATATTTTAGAACATATGTCTAAAATCGCATTGGTGAGTGTATGAAATTGAATTTCAGAATGGTTAAGAATAAAAATAATTTACTTTTAATAACTTTAATTTGCTTAGTGTGTATACCTCAACTATCTATTAGTTTATATTTACCTTCATTACCTCATATGTCAAATGATTTTAATACTGGAAATGATTTAATGCAATTAACCTTAAGTATATATATGGTTGGATATGCCATATCAACTTTAGCTTGTGGAATATTTTCTGATAGATATGGGAATAAACCAGTAATTACTTTTGGATTGTTCTTATATTTATTAGCAACAGTTATTTGTTTATATACCTCAAATATTTATGTTTTAATTTTGGGTAGATTTCTTCAAGCACTTGGAGGCGGTTGTGGTACGGTACTGGCTAGAGTTATTGCTAAAGAAAAGTTTAAAGATAAAGAACAATTGAATGTACTTACAAATTTATCGACGGCAATTGCAGTTACACCAGCAATTGCACCAGCGATTGGAAGCTTTATTCAGACGTATTTAAATTGGAGATATTGCTTTGTATTTTTATTAGTTCTTGTGTCTATCGTTTTAATTTTAACTTTATGCATTTTAGAGAAAGAAAAAAATGTACAAGGTAAAAAGAATATAAATTTAAAATCTATATTTAATAATTATAAATTATTACTAACACATAAAATATTTTTAGCTTATAGTGTTGCTATAGGACTTGCTTGGTGCGCATATTATACATTTATTCAATCATCTTCTTTTGTATTACAAGGATTCTTTCATGTTAGCCCAAAATCATATAGTTTAATGTATGCTTTGGTAATTATAGGATATATTATGGGGACCACTTTTACTAGAAGAAATGGGAGTAGGGTAGGCCTAAATAAAGTAATTATGTATGAAAGCTATATTGCCCTTTTTTCTTCAATATTAATGGTAATAGCCGTTTGGATTATTCCTTATAATCCATTTGGTATAATATTCCCGATGATGTTACTAATGATTGGTGTAGGAGGGATTTTTCCTGCATGTCAGGCTGCAGTAATGAAACCATTTAATGAAATTGTAGGGACCGCTTCAGGATTGTTTTTCTTTATACAAATGATATTTGGCTTCTGTTGTGGCCTTATACTTAGTGCTTTTAATATGACATCGCAGCTTCCAATGGTCTTAACTATTTTAGTTTGTTGTATTTTGTTAGTTGCAAGCTTTTACCAATTAATTTATAGGAATTTTAAAGAAATAAAACGTGCTTAATAGCATTCAATTTAATAAACCTTCAAAATAACTACTTAAAAACCAGTTATCTGAAGATAACTGGTTTTTATTTATATAGATCAAGATTTTAAAAAAGCTATTATTGTAGCTACACCGATGGTTGTTATAATTGTATTTCTTATAAGAGTATTTAGAAGTTACATTACTTACAGGTTATAGTAATAATCAAATTGTACTAAAAATTTAGTTAGTATGCAAAAAATGAGAAGAATGTTTGACACTCTTCTCATTTTCTGTGATTAGGGTCTGCATACTCACCAAATATGCAGTTGAGTAGATTGATGGATAAACAATCTACTCAACTATTATAACAAAATAATTAAAGCATTAGATATGCAATGTTACATATTTGGTGCTAATAAAGTTGATATTCATTCTTTTAGTTAGAAAGATGTTATTGCCTGAAGTAATTAAGAATATTAATTTAGAAATTGTTGAGGGAGTATTTCAACTGTATAACAACATTTATAAATTCTAATATAAGGTTGTATATTTATTACCTGTTGTGGTAGTTATAAGATTATTTTTAATAATAAAAATGAGAAGAATATTTATCATTCTTCTCACTTTTAGTAATTAAGGTTGCCTACATACATTTTCGTATGTGTGGATTCGATGAATGTAAGATCCACATAACTATTATAACAAAATGATTAAAGGTCTTCATATGCAATATTGCATATGAAAAGTAGATATAATAGCACGGTTTTTTTTATGATTAGAATTATTATTGTATTCTTTCTGTTTTTATCTGTGAAATTATGAAGGGCTATGATGTTTCATTGTGGGTGAAAGAATACAAATCTTTCGTAAGTGAACCTAGTATTATTAATTTCTAGACACACATCTTTTTATGAAAATATAGAAGTGAATTTCAATAATTCTTATTTATCTTATAAGAATTATAAGGTATAATAAAATTAGGTGCAAAGATGCACTATTTGAAAAAGAGTTCAAGGCAAAAAGGAATCCGTAAAGGATTCCTTTTTTTGTTTTTTAGAAAATGAAACAAATTTGTAATTATCTCCTTTAATTCACTGGTTTTAAAGTTAGTTACTATATACTTTATTAAAAAGCCAGTACAACCATAATGTGAAGTCTCGATAATATTGAACTTGAATATACAATTGCGATTAATTATTATACTAGTCTGCCAAATAATCAATTTAAATCAGAACATTCAGAATTTAAGGAGGTTGCTTTTAAATTATATATTAATGAATTATGCCTCCTTAGATAAAACAAATCGAGTTCAGATAAACGAAGAACATAGAATACATAATTTTTAACTAGATTTATTGTTAACTAATTTATCCCCACCACCAAGCTCCGCCTCAATCTGCGAAGTCTTCGATGACTCATCCATACGCCAATACGTAATAAAGCTTATTGCGATACATCCAGCTACGTAGAAGTAGAATAGTGATTCCATTCCGATACTCTTTAGCCATAATGCGATGAACTCAGCTGTTCCGCCAAATATCGCAACTGTTAGTGCATATGGTAAACCTACGCCAAGTGCGCGAATTTCAGTTGGGAAGAGTTCTGCTTTTACAATTGCGTTAATGGAAGTGTAACCAGTAACGATGATGAGGCCGACCATCATGAGTAAGAATGCTACGATTGGTTCTGTCGTTTTTTCCATAAAGAAGAAGATTGGTGCTGTTAGTAACGTTCCGAGAATACCGAATGCCATTAATAGTGGGCGGCGTCCAATTTTATCGGATAGTAGACCCGCAATTGGTTGAAGTACGACGAATATAAGTAGTGCGACAAAGTTAATCCAGCTTACAATTTCTTTCGGAAGGCCGACTGTGTTTACCATGAACTTTTGTAAATATGTTGTGTACGTATAAAATGCAACAGTGCCTCCTAATGTTAGGCCGACTACTGTCAATACTGCTTTTGGGTGTTTCATAAGAGCGCGAACGGTTCCTGCGCTTTCGCGTTTTTGTGATTTTATGTTTGAGAACTGCTCCGACTCATCCATCGTGCGGCGAAGCCATAATACAGCTACTGCGCCCATCGCTCCAATAATGAATGGAATACGCCATCCCCAAGCTTTCATATCTGGTTCGCTTAGTAATTGCTGAAGAACAATTTGAACGCCTAATGCAACCATTTGTCCGGCAACGAGCGTTACATATTGGAAGCTTGAATAAAAACCGCGGCGACCACTACTAGCCATTTCAGATAAATACGTTGCGGAAGTTCCGTACTCTCCGCCAAGTGATAATCCTTGCAGTAAACGGGCAAGAACTAAAATAATAGGTGCCATAATACCGATGCTTTCGTAACTAGGTGTACAGGCGATAATTAAAGAACCACCGGCCATAACCGTAATCGAAAGCGTTAATGCTGCTCGGCGTCCGTGCCGATCTGCATAACGTCCCATTAATAAACTTCCGATAGGGCGCATTAAAAATCCAACCGCGAAAATAGCCGCTGTGTTCAGTAACTGACTCGTTGGATCGCCTTTAGGAAAGAACTCTGCTGAGAAATAAACAGCGAAAGCAGAGTAAACGTACCAGTCGTACCATTCAATTAAATTACCGACAGAACCTTTGAAAATATTGCCGGCGACTCGGTTAGGTTTTGCTTGAGCCATAATCATTCCTCCTCTTGCTAGTAATAAAATGATAATTATGAAAGCGTGTTCATTATAGTTGAATTGTACTGTTCTTTAAATGAAATCTCAATATTTTGACAATTTTATTCTTTTTGTACTTTATGAACATGGATATTTTTAATAGTTGCTTCATTTTCAGTTTTGTCATAATAATAGAAAAAGGAGATTGATAGTTTTGAATATTTTATCAAAGGATATGAAGCATGAAAAAATCACGCAAAGTGTCATTACAAACGAAAATAGTAAGCTTAATTATCGCGTTAATTTTATTTGTCGTTCTCCTATTAACAGGAATATTTGTTTACATTCAGTCCGTTGATACGAAGCACCAAGTGGAACAGTTAGCACTGCAAACGGCTAAATCTCTTTCTTTTATGCCAGCTATAAAAGATGCTTTTCAATATAACGAGCATAAAAGTACCATTCAATCCATTGCGGAACAAGTTCGTGAGCAAGCTGGTGCAGATTATGTCATTATAGAAGATCGCTTTGGGGTGATGTATTCCCATTCTAATTCGGAGTTAATTGGCACAAAGAGTAACAATCCATATAACTATGAAGCACTCACTTTTGGTGGCTATTATACGCTCGAAGGAAATGGCGAAAGTGGTCCTGCTTTAATGGCGAAGGCACCCATTATTGTTCATAACGGAGACTACGATCAAGTAGTAGGCGTTGTGACAGTAGAATTTTTAATAAAAGGTATCGAATCTAACATATTGAGCAGAACGAAAGAAATTATACTCTTTTCCTTAGCGGTATTATTAGCCGGCATTGTTGGTGGCATTCTTTTAGCGCGTAGCATCAGGAAAGATACACTCGGTTTAGAGCCCAATGAAATTGCAGCGCTATACCGGGAACGAAGCGCGATACTACTATCTATAAAAGAAGGGATTATCGCCATTGATCAAAATGGTTTTATTACGATGATGAATACGTCGGCAGAAGAGATGCTACATGTAAATGGTGATTATATGCAGCAGCACATTTCAAAAGTTTTACCGAATTTTAATATGGAAAGAGTGCTAGAAAACGATCAAGAAATCGCGTTTCAAGATAAAGTGTTTATTTTAAACATGACACCGATACTCGAAAATAATAGTACGGTAGGCGTTGTATGTAGTTTTAGAGATAAAACAGAACTGCAAAACTTAGTGAATACGATATCTGAGGTAAGAAAATATTCCGAGGACTTACGTGCTCAAACGCATGAATTTACAAATAAACTTTTCGTCTTATCAGGATTACTTCAGTTAGGACATTACAAAGAAGCGATTGAATTTATCCAGCAAGAATCTAATATTCATCAAAGCCAAAATCATATTTTATTCCATCAAATTCATGATGCAAAAGTACAAGCTATTTTATTAGGAAAACTCGGAACAGCGTCTGAAAAGAAAATCGATTTTCATATTGAAGGAGATAGCGCGCTTCATCCGTTACCAGACCATATAAAGGTTTCGCATCTTATTACGATTCTTGGAAACATAATCGACAATGCATTTGATGTGGTGAATGAACGAGAGGAAAAGAGTGTTTCCTTCTTTGTTACGGATATTGGACACGATATTGTGTTTGAAGTGATAGATAGTGGAGTAGGGATACCGGTTGAAAAAATCACGACCATTTTTCAAAAAGGATTTTCAACGAAAGGAACTGATCGTGGTTACGGGCTAGCAAACGTGAAAGAAATGGTAGATCTACTAGAGGGAACAATTGAAATTCAAAACGAGAAAAATGGGGGAGCTATTTTTACAATTTACCTTCCGAAAACATTGAAAGAGAGTACATGACAAACAGGGGGATGGGCACATGTTGAAGGTTGCAATTGCAGAAGATGATTTCCGCGTCGCGCAAATTCAGGAAGAGTTTTTATTAAAAATAAAGGATGTAAAAATAATCGGAAAAGCATTGAACGCGAAAGAAACGATAGAACTACTACAAAAGGAAGAAATCGATTTACTTCTATTAGATAATTATTTACCAGACGGAATCGGAACAGAATTATTACCGAAAATTCACGCCGACTTTCCAGACGTTGACGTCATTATGGTTACTGCGGCAAATGAAAACCATATGCTAGAAAAAGCAATTCGAAACGGCGTAAGCAACTATCTTATAAAACCGGTCACGTTAGAAAAATTCGTTCGTACAATTGAAGACTATAAAAGAAAGAAGCAATTATTACATAGTAACAATGAAGTGAATCAAGCACTTATCGATAACTTCTTTGGCCTTTCGCAAACACAAGACATAAAAAACTTACCGACAGGTGTAGATCCGTTAACACTGCAAAAAGTGAAAGGGATTATAAAAGGATTCGAAGAGGGCATTACAATAGAAGAAATGGGCGAACAAATGGGGGCCTCCAGAACAACCGCAAGAAGATACTTAGAATATTTAGTAGCGACCGGCGAATGCACAGTAGAGTACACATACGGCATTATCGGACGACCAGAACGAAAGTACCGAATAGGACGAGGACTATGAAAAAACGATTATTACTATGTATATGGATCATGACAGGAGTAATAGCTGGTTGTTCTTCGGAAAAATCCCATACGAATAAAGTAAACATAGACAAAGTAGAAATCGTTGCGCCAAACGTTCAAGGAGCAGGATGGGACTTAACAGCACGAGCGATGCAAAAAACGCTGAAAGAAGAAAAAATCTTCACAAAACCAATCACTGTCACAAACAAAGTAGGTGGCAGCGGTGATGTCGGATGGAAATATACGAAACAAAAAGGTGGTCACGTACTGGCGATTAACTCAAGCTTACTCATAACGAACAACCTACTAGGCCACAGTAAACTAACATATAAAGACTTCACGCCGCTCGCAACTCTCGCATCGGACTGGGAAGTCGTTGTCGTATCAAAAGACTCAAACATAGAAAACGCAAACGAACTAATGAAACAACTAAAACAAAACAAGAAAAACTTCAAAATCGGAGTTGCCCCCGGCCTAGGAAACGACGATCACCTATCATTCGTACAAGTAAGCAAAGCATTCGGCATAAACCCAGCCGAACTACAATTCTTCGTCTACGAAAACAAAGGAAAAATCATAAATGCTCTAACGAACAAACAAATAGGCGCCGCAACCATGACCCTATCCGAAGCCGAAAAACAATACAAAGCCGGCAAAATAAAAATACTAGCCGTATCCGCACCAAAACGACTAGACCGACTACCAGAAATCCCAACATGGAAAGAACAAGGAATCAACGTCATCTTCCAGCACTGGAAAGGGATCATGGGCCCGAAAGATATGACGGAGGAAGAGGTTGCTTATTGGGATGGTGTAATTAAAAGGATGGTTGAGAGTGAGAGTTGGAAGGGGATTTTGAGGGAACGGGGTTGGGAGAGTTTTTATAAGGGGAGTGGGGAGAGTAGGGGATTTTTGGAGGAGAGTAGTTTAGGGTATGGTGAGCTGATAGGAGGAATTGGCTTGAGATGATGAGAGATAGTATTTCTACAATAAGCTATATAAAAACACCTCCTCACTGTATGTACTAATCATGTGAAGTGAGAAGGTGTTTTTTATGGTTATAGAACTAAAGATAAATTATTCATTAACGCTATTGGCAACGACAGAAGCAATATAAGAATTATTCAACCAATAACACTGCTTTGTAATATGCTGACCATCAGGTAAAGTTACTTTATCGGCACCGTTGCGAGCTTTTGGTCTAATATGCGCGACACCGTTGAAGTTTATTTTTGGTAGGTTATTTGCTTCGACGACTTTGTCACCGCGTTTTTTATATTCAATTTGAATACCCTCATGTATTACTTTATTAACTTCTTCCCATAGTTCACGTATTTCTTTTTCTATTGTAGGAGCAGGCATGTTCCAAAGTTTAATACCTTTAAAGTAGAGTTTACGATTTGGACTTTCTTTTTTTGTTTGGTTAAATTCAAAAATTACGAATAAAAACTTGGTTTGATAGAAGCGTTCTCTAATTTCGCTTTCTTCCCATGATTCGTTTGTCCATTGATGAAAATCGATTGTTTCAAATGACATGCTTTGTTCGGGTTTACCGTTAGGCTCTAAACGAACTGTTTTAAATTCTATATTAGCTTTCGCAAATTCTTCAATTTTATCGAGTCGAGTTCCTTTGATACCAAGTAAAGAGCTTACTAATAGTGGAACAAAGCTTTTGGTTGTAGGTTTGTAATCAATAGATAATTTTTGAGCGATTTCTTGATCAGTTAAGCCTATGTAATTTTCAAATTTTGAATAAAGGATTTCTTCTAAAGATTTTCCTTTTAGTTCATTTGTTGTTGTAAAACTTACTAGTTCTTCGTTTAGGTGATACCTGCGAACTAGTGCTGTCATGTAAGAAGGCTTTAACGAAAAAGCTCTTTGCATTGCTGGAATTTCAGAATGCGGTTGTGAGCGAAGTGAATTTTTATTGGAACCTTTTGTACAAGCTCCTAAATAGTTTGTATCACCTTCGGATAATTCATGTGCTTTGCCGGCACGAATTTTATTTACGATGGTTTCCCAGTCTTGTTTAATTATTTCTAAATCAGCTTCAGGATAGGTGAACAGAAGGCTTTTTGTAATATGAAAATCTTTACGGTCTACGCCAGGTACCCATTCATAGAACATTAGTAGTAGCTTTTCGTTTTTTTTCCAAAAGCTTGATGTCTCAAAGTGTGTATGAACTTCTTCCATATAGTTGATAATATTTAAGACTAGCCGTTCTTTGGCCGATAGTGAACCGTTTTTATTTTGTTTAAATGCAGTTACTTTGAGTTCAATACCAAGGTGTTTAAAGTCAGCTTCTGCGTTTGAATTTACTTCATATCCAAAGAAGCTTTCCTCAATTACTTGCCCTAGCCCACCTTTTGATTTTGCATTTGCGAGTCGGTCAGTTGTATCGATTTCACCAAATGTTTTTCCTTCAGCTTCATGTGCTTTTTTCATTAGTTCTTCTATTGTAGTGTAGTCCATAATAATCTCCTTTCTGTATCCAGTGCTGCGGTGTATGATTTTAAACAATACATATTAAAGTTATGCTATAATAAAAAGCTGTTTCAAATTTATATAAGTAAAATTTATAAGAGGGAAAAGACAGTTTATATTATTAGATAACAGTTATATTGAATTTATTCAATATGAGTTATGTCCTTTATAATATTGATAAAGTGCGAACAGTTTTCTTAATTGGTACAAGCCAAACAAGGAAATACAAAAAAGTACGGTTCTTGAAATGTTATAGTTGATCTTTTCCTTACTTTTTATTATAATGAAGCATAGATAAATAAAATACCGAAAGGATGTTCGTGTATTTATGGTGAAAGTAGTAGAACTTTTCGCGGGAGTAGGAGGTTTTAGATTAGGACTAGAAGCAAACGAAAACTTTGAAGTTCTTTGGGGAAACCAGTGGGAACCCTCAACTAAAGCACAACATGCATTTAATTGTTATGCAACTCGCTTTGAAAATAAAGGAATACATGTAAATAGAGATATAGCTGAAGCTTGGCCGGAAATACCTGAGCATGATTTATTAGTAGGAGGCTTCCCTTGCCAAGACTATTCTGTAGCACGTACTTTATCAAATGAAAAAGGAATACAAGGGAAAAAAGGTGTTCTTTTTTGGGAGATAATGAACATAGTTAATTCTCGCAAGCCAAGATTTGTTTTGTTAGAGAATGTAGATAGATTATTGAAGTCACCAGCAAAACAAAGAGGTCGTGATTTTTCAATTATGCTGGCTAGCTTTAGAGATGCAGGTTATGTAGTGGAATGGAGAGTCATTAACGCTGCGGATTATGGGAATTCACAAAGAAGACGAAGAGTATTTATTTTTGCGTACTTAAAAGAATCTCATTTCACATCTGTTCAAAGTAAAATGAAGCCGTTAGAGATATTGTGTGAAAATGGATTTTTCGCTCCGATTTTTAAAGTGCATGAAGCGCCTGAGGAAAACAAAAAAAGAGGGCAATTTGAGTTGCCGGTCGATATTATTGAGGTTTCTGATACATTTAAAGCTGAATACTATAATTCTGGCGTGATGATGGATGGACAAGTTTATACTGAAGAAGTAGTTCCGGTAACTGAAAATCCAGAGACTTTAGGTGAAGTTGTTCAAAAAGTATATGATAAATTTGGTCCTGCAGATGAATCATATTATTTGAAAATGGATAAGGTTAACAAAAAGGGCAGAACGGAATTTGAGGAACTTAAGTATCTTAAAGGTCCTAAAAAAGAAGAAAGAGTATCAAAAGCGACAGGTCATAAATATTTCTACTCTGAGGGAGGAATGGCTTTCCCTGATGATTTAGATAAGCCTGGACGCACAATGTTAACAAGTGAAGGAACATGTAATAGAAGTTCCCATGTAATAGAAGATCCTCATACAAAAAGGCTAAGATATTTAACGCCGGTTGAATGTGAGTTGTTAAATGGTTTCCCGATGGACTGGACAAATACGGGAATGCCACAAAGAAATAGATACTTTTGTATGGGAAATGCTTTAGTGGTTGATTTGGTGAAGCGCATGGGTCAAAGGATTTTAGAGATTAATCAGGAAGAAGAAAAGATGAAGGACTTTGTGCAGTTGAGTTGGTTTTAGTTGACAGATATTGTATAAGTCAATATATAGTTTCTATAAGAAAGTAGCTTGATTTTGTATCAATACAGAATCAAGCTACTTTTTTTGAAATGAAATTGATGATGATTAATAAGGATTATGTAGAGTCTATGTAGTTTTTCGATATCTTGAAATTTATAATATATACAATCCTTATATTGCAGTATAACGGTAATTTTTTTATTCTGCCAACGTCTTTATTATGGTAAAGAAAGAAGGGATTAACTGAAATAATCGTTATAGAATTGGACAGAATGTGGGAATATCATTACACATTAATTATATGTTTTTTTCGAATCCACCATAATTAGCCATTTTTTGATATAATTTTATAAAGCAGGGAAGTATAACATTATGATATTAAAAGAAAAGTTCCTAAATAAAGGGAGATTAGAACCATGAGGAAAGAATTAACATGGAAGCAGTTAAAAAGAATAATAGAGTTAAATGATAGTTTAATGGATTATAGTGAATTGCAAATAATGTTGAAAGATAAACCAGGACTTGCTGTTGCTTATATGGATCAAGTATTTTGCGCCATTTCATTTCAGCGAATGCAGCAGTTAGCAATACAAACAAGTAGTGAAGAAATCAATGAATCTTATTTTGAATTATCAACAATAGAAACAGCATGGTTGCTATTAAAAAGTGAGTTTGGCATTTCCGATAAAGAATTTGATTGTGCTATGGAATACTATACGGTAAGTAAGAAAAAGTTTAAAAATAATTTTACTGTGCAGGAAGCTCAACAAAGTTTGGATTGTATCCTATTAATTTCGGAAAAGTTAGTAATTGATGAGTCTAAAACGGAAGATGTCGTTAACCTAGATGTGAGCCAAATGGAGGCTGCTGCTACAATAGATGAAGAATTAAGGGAGGACATAACGACCGAAATTACCTATTCAAAGGACGAGAGTAGGTTTGTTTCACTGTTAGAAGTCTTACAATCTTCCTCGAAGGAATCTGTAGTAAACGCTAACTCATTTGGACTTCTTCAGAATTATATGCATGTGGAACGGGATATTCAAAAAGAGTTAGAAAAAATATTGATAGATTTAAAGCAGAAAGAAACCCCGAGTTTAATTCTCTTATGTGGGAGTGTGGGAGACGGTAAGAGTCATTTGTTGGCTTATATGAATGAAAATCATTCTGAACTTTTAAAAGACGTGATGATTCATAATGATTCAACGGAATCGTATAATCCTGATAAAAATTCATTGGAAACACTTGAACAGGTGTTAGCACCTTTTGAAGAGGGGGGGATTGCTAATGGTCATGTTATTATTGCGATTAATCTTGGTATTTTACATAATTTTTATAGCCAACAACGAAAAAATGGTAGATTTCAAGCTTTATGTAATTTCATAGACAGTTGTGGGGTGTTTGATAAGGGACAGGATGTAATCAGCCATGATGGAAATTTCCGTTTGCTTAATTTTGCTGATACACAACCATATATATTAACAGAGGAAGGGCCAAAGTCTCCGTTTTTCTTACAGCTCATTAATAAGATAACAAATCAAGATTATGCCAATCCATTTTATACTGCGTGGGTTCAAGACAAAGAAAATGGAATAATCAGTGCAGCACACTATAACTATTTTTTATTACAACAACAAGAAGTGAAGGAATCAATTGTTCAGTCACTTATTGAAGCGATGATAAAGAAAAAGGTGTTTATTTCCACTCGGGCATTTTATAATTTTTTATTTGAAATTATGGTACCTACCAAGCATAAATTGCTTGTAAATGATTCAGTAATTCCCGTAAACGATATGTTACCAAATTTAATGTATGGTCACCCGGATCGCTCGTTCTTACTAGCTACTCTAAATGAAATTGATCCATTAAAAAGAAGGTTGAAAGGAACAGATCAATTAGTCTCAAATCTTATACTAAAAGCAGACCCATTTCAATATGTGAAGGAAGTACTGGGAGAAAAGACAAGTATTGGCGCATGGGAACAAGTTAATAACATGCATCAACAGGGGACTCAGATAGAATTTGCTAGGCTATTCGTACGACAACATGCTTTATTATTTAAACAGGATTACAATGACGCCTATCATGAGTTTATAGCATATCTATATTCTTTCTATAAAGGGAATGAAGAAAGAATTGGTAGACTTTTTGAGTTAATTGAAAAAGTGATTTATGCATGGAAGGGTTCACCAAGGGATCGTTATGTTTTTTTAGATTCTCCTAACAAGAGCTTTAGGGTTGCGTTTGAAATTAATATTAATCCAGAAGTGGATGAAAACGTGTTCAATTCAGCGAGTCAACTAGATAAGATAGAGCGCTTTATACCATCAATGAGGATTGGGTATAGCCAAAATGGAAAGACATTTCTATTTGAACTAGATTATAAACTATATTCACTACTCAAACGAATAAATGAAGGGTATCGTCCTAACCGTCAGGATATACAAGATGCACTTCAATTTTATGAATTTCATGAAAAAATCCTACAATCAGTTGATAAGAAAAATAATATGCTTCTAGTTCGTACTCATGATGGAACCATTCTTGAAGTGAAGAAGCCACGGTTTTCGAAAGCGAAGTTTGAAGTTGGGAAGGTGAATTAAGAGGATGTATCAATTAGACTTTGATAAGATCGATAAATTTATAGATAAAAGTGGAAAATATACCTTCAGGAGACGTTCGGTAACAAGTGTTTTACCACTTCCAACAAGGGAACCAGAACGTGTTAAATTTGATAGGGGTTTTTCTTCTATTACGGGTGGTATAATTCGAAAATTACATGGGAAATCATTATTTATTGAGACGAGCCATGGCATTGTTGAGGATATTATTTCTAACGGTAAATTTAATGATGAAGAGAGTAAACTCTTGTTTACCCATTACTTAGAGGAACAAATAAAAGAGTTGCATTTAGGAAGGGTTACTTCGCTTAATCAGTTAGAACGTATTCCTTTGTCAGAAAATGAAAATGAACGAAAGGGAGAAATCGATTTTATCAATTTCTTTTTTGATACGTTTATCAGTAATGAGGTAGTTCGTGTACAAAAGATTCTACAAAGACAAGATGATTCAGATTTAATATCAGAGATATTAAGTCTTTCTACATCGGATTCTGCTGTGAAAAACAAAAGTATGGTGACCTATCATAATTTTTTTCCTAATTTAAGAGAACAGTTTATAAAAGATTTAGATAATTTAGCTAGTAATTCTAGTTTTTTAGTTAATCATATTTCACTGTTTTTTGTTCATTATACATTTATCGCGATGTCTCAACTCATCCTTCAGACCAATAAGATGACTCGTTTTTGCCAAGATGAATTCTTGCCTGTTTATTACATTTTACAATGGGAAACACCCGCGAAATGGCGAAACAGCTATCGTCAGGGGAATAAAATGTTGATTGGAGAAATGGATGGTTTTTTTGCACATGAACATGCTTTGAATATTTTAGGGATGAATACAATATCGGATGCGGAAAAACCAAATCAGTTTTATCATGATATCCAACATCAATTAAAGGAAGCTGGATTTGAGGCTGAACGTAAATATATTCAATCTATTTACAAGTGGCTGACAGAGGTATACGAAGTGAAAACTAATATTAATGTTGAAAAATATTCGGATGATAAAACGTTAGAGATGGCATTTGATGATTTGTTTTCCGCAATAAAAACGGGAATATCCAGTGAAATTAACTCTCGTTATCAAAAATCGTTTCAAACAATTGTTTCAAAGTTTTTTCGAAAACATGGTGGGTCTCTTGGTACGATTCTTTCCCTGTCTCAGGAGCATTTGTTAATGTTGGTTGCGGTATCAATTACTGAGGACAGGATAGAATTAAAACAATTATGGACTGAATTAGAAAAACGTGGCGTTTGGCTTGATTTTCATTCCAAAGAGGAAGTAGTAAAAGTGCTAGATAAATTAAATTACATGGAAAAGAAAAGTGATAGTGGGGATGCTCAGTATGTTAAATCAATTTTATAAATATATCGGTAACCAACTTGTTTTATTTTTCGAAAAAGAAGCTTCCAGGAATAAAACAGATCGATACTTTTTGTATCTACCAACTGAAGAAGTTATCTCTAGTTTGTATAATGCATTAAATGAGAATGATAACTGTGAACCATTTGTTTATCGACATGAAGAAGGCTCAAAGTCATACGAAACAATTGCTTTGCGTTTCGGAAAAATCAAATATGTTATTGCTACTACAAGTAACAATACCAATATTGATTTCCTTGTAACCCTTCGAAATGAGATGAGTAAGCAAAAAGGGGACTGGGAAAATACTTCTTTAATTCTACTATGTAATACGTTGAATGATTCAATTCGTGGTGGTAGTAGAGATCTTATTGGAGAGGGATTACCGCTACATGTTAATCAAATAGCTGGAAATCTTAATCAGCTATTGTTAGAAAGTAATTTAAATCCAATTGAACGGAAGATGGCTAGTCATTACTTAAATAGAAAAAAATCTGAACATCAGTTAGCAAATTCCTCATTTCTCGATTTTGAGGATGTGTTAGCACTTGTAAATAAAGGTAACCTGGAACACGAAGATTGTCGTTCACTGCAATATTTTTATGATTCAAAACTTGAGGATCTTGTCAAGGAACAAGAATCTCATTCTATTGATTCTAGTAAATGGAAGAATTTAGAGAGAAAGATTAATAAAAGGCTGACAGAAAATAATAGTCAGCATGAAGAAATTGAGAGATTACGTTCACTGGGAAATCCAAAGGAAAAACTAGAAGAAACCTATGATAAAGGTGGTAATAAGCTAAATAAAGAAAATTGGTATACCGTCGATTTTTCAGACATAGAGGATTGGAAGGAAGCGACGAAGCAAAAAAAAGCAATCGAATTTTATGCTGAAAAAGTCAAAATCACTGTAGAGTCACAGACACTCCAATTTTGGAAACGGCCTCAATCGAGTACAGCTGCTGGACGTAGGAACTGGAGCTTTATTATTTTTCATCCTACATATAAAGAGGGTGAAAAAATTGAGATTACTTTACCATTTGACCGACATACCAAAACAGAATTTTTAAATTCAACTAGTAAAAAGATTGCTAGAACGAGGGGGCATTCATTAATAGCTGAGTTGAAACTGGAACAAGATGGAGCGACATTTGGCAGGATAGTTTACAAACATGAAAAAGCAGCAAGTGGTAACTATTCATTCAATTTTGTTGTTGTCTCTAGTGAAAAGCAGTTCTTTGAGGCCTTCCAAACATCTTTTCAAGTAGTAGCAACTTCTAAAGCAAAACAATCCATACATCTAACCTTAAGTAATCAAAGTTTGATTTTTGGTGATGGAACTATGGAGGTCGATTTAAAAGAACAGGGACAATCTATTTCGATAGAAGATGGTGCTACAATCCGGTTTACGCCAGGGTTGTTAGATGAAAATGATAAAAATATTCGATTTTCTATTTTAACCCAACGGTTCGAATTACCGGTCGAAGTGGCTGATAAAGTGCTGAAAAATATTCCTATTAATGGAAAGGAGATATGGGAAAGAAAGCAGAGTATTCAAAGGTCACTATTAACAGATTCAGAAGTGAAACGAATAGAGATTGATAATCTACCATATGTTACCTTTGAAAAAGATCGCCCATTTCTCTTAATGGAGTTTGATTGGCTTAGAAAACGAGTTCGCCAGGCTAAAATTAAATTTAACACACTGGTACCACAGCAAGTGGAGCTGCCAGAGGAAGTGGAACAAGCATATGACGATTTCTTAGAGGTGATTGAACAAACAGAAACAATTCCATCGTTGCTTTATTATTCGGACTTAATTCGTGAAAAAGCAGAAATCTATGTTAAATCTTATATAAAGGCAATCGAAAACATTTCAGATAAACAAATTATGACAAATGAGGAAAGAGGTTTATTTTATCTAGGAAGTGCAAGGGATGAACAAGTAATATATATGACGCCTTTCTCACCGTTGAATGTAGCTTATCAATTACAGATTACGGAGGAATGTAAAGGTGAGACAATTGACGTCAATATCCTGAAGAGATTGAATGCAGTATACACATTGCCTTATATTGTGGCCTATTCAGGGAATTTATTCAAACCTACTATGGATAGTCGATTGCCTGAATGGCATGCCTTTTTACCTAGTGAAAAAGTGACTGTAGGAGAAACCAATACGTATTTGGCTCAAGTTGTAAAGGAAAAACTTGACCAGTTTTGTGACCATTATGATTACTTATTTGCATTAGATTCAAAATCTCCAATACTACTAAATATTATTAACATCCCCAATGATAGGGAAATATTAAATGGAATCGTTGAATGGTTGAAAAAACATATCAAGGAGACGAATAAATTGTCAGAATTACGACCAATTGAAATAGTCTCCTATAGACAGGATATGGATGGTTATAGTGTATTTGATGAGCTTAATGATATAGGGAATGCAGAAGAAATTTCTAATCGACTTGGTATCAATTTTTCGATGGGTGATTATCTAGCAGAGGATGTTTTATTTACGATTCAACAGGTTTTACGTTACTCAAAACGGGATATTTCTGAAAAAGTGGGATATAGCCATATCACCTTTTATAAAATGAAAACAGAAGAGGAAGTTGTTAAGCAGTTAGTTAAAGATGCACCAAGTAGCTTAAATCTAAATGGCTTATTTACGACTGTTACATCTTCCAAAAGCGATAATGGCGGATATCGGGTAGGTTTTGGAACAGGTGATGGAAGTAATATAAATCAATCCATATTAGAAATGTTTGCAATAAAAATGAATGAACTTGCAGCAAACATGACAGCTAAAGGACAAAACCCCTATACAAAAGGAATTTCCTTGGCAATGCATATTAGTGCAGAAGATGAAGAATATTTATCTTCGATATACAGTCAATCTCACTGGTTGACTTTTATAGATCCCGTATTGGATTTGAAGTATTTTCAAGAATCATCAGATAATCTGGTGATTGTTCATTACAGCGATCAGCATTCATCGTCCAATCGCTATGATGCAATTACAGTAACGGATAAATCTAATCAATATTTTAATGTAATTCGTGATTTTTTGAAATCACAAAGGGTAAACGTTTGTGATGAAAATATTGAAGGTGTAATTCGATTGTTTAACACTTTCAATGGAGAATGGCTCCTGCGTGCTGTACAAGGACGCGCACATGATAGGCGTGAAAAAATGAGTGTCGTATCTGCGATTAAACAGGCATTGCTTTATTTTGAAAAACCAGATGTGCTTTGGGTTCCTATCTCTATGGAGGAGATTGTACGGGTAGCAGGGAGTGTCAAATTAAGCAAGAAAGCTGGTATTTTTTCTGGGAAAACGATTGGAAGACGTGGGAATTGCAGTGATGACTTGCTAATGATGGGGTTAGAACAAACTGAAGATGGATTAAAAATTCATATGTATCCTGTTGAAGTAAAAATAGGTCTAAATGATTCGAGTGTTATTGAAAAGGGAATTAGTCAAGTTAAAGAATTAAAAAATCGATTAGATGAACAATTAATTGGTCAAAATACGTTTGATGCTAAGTTTCTCCGCAATTATTTCACTAGGCTTTTTATTAATAATGCCGCTAAAATGACATATAACAAAGTATGGCCTGAAAAAGATTACAATCTCACGCCAGATGTTATCAATGATTTACTGAATGACAAGTTTGAAATTGTAAATACGCTACGTGCTGATTATGGACAAGGGCTTCTCATTTCTTTTAAAAAAGGGGCGCAATTGAAGGTAAAAGAGAGACGACATGGAGTTATTATGTTAGAGTTTCCTGAACAAAATGGATATGATACCTTAGCGAAAACAATGAAGCAGTTGTCCGTGAGTTATGAGGAACAACCTGAAAAAATATATTCTATTCCTAGTAGAATGGATATGGAAAATGAGATTGCGGCAGAGCACTTAGATTCTTTTAACGAAGACGTGGAAAGTATTGAACGAAAAGAATTTAATATCTATAAACTAGAATGTAACCATACATCTAGTGTGGCGATTGGAGAAAAAGTTAAAGATTCTGATGATATAGAGGGAAAACATTCTCGCGATATATCGTCATTGCTGAATGTAAACAAAAAATCAGAAACTCTTTCGTGTAATCAACCATTAATAGGAATAGAAAACAATCAAAAAATTTACTGGGAATTTTTTGATAGTCAATTATCCAATCGTCACCTTATAATTGGAGGACGTTCTGGACAGGGGAAAACTTATTTTATTCAGTCTTTATTACGAGATTTATCAAGAACGAACCAATCCGCTGTTGTACTTGATTATTCTAGTAGTTATACTCGTACACAGTTAGATCCAGTATTCTTAGAAGATGTGGGTAATCGATTTAGAGAACGAATTGTGTATCATGAAGGGTTCCCGATAAATCCATTTCTGCGACGCGAAAAGGAAGTTGCTGGGGTTGTTGGGAAAGAAAAGCCGACCGAGGTAGCGCGGCGAGTAGTTGATGTATTCGCAGCTGTTTATAATAGTTTTGGAGCACAACAAAAGAGTGCCCTTTATGAAGCAGTAAAGCGTGGTATCGAACGCTATGATGATAAAATGAAAATGGAGCATTTGCTTGAAATCCTGGAAGAATTGGACGGATATGCAAATTCAGTATTATCGTCTATCACTACTCGAATCGTCCAATTTGTTGATATTGATCCGTTTGATTACGAGTCTAGAAATCAATGGGAAGAATACTTTTCTCCAGGTGGAAATATTACAATTATTCAACTAGCTGGATATGACCAGGATGAGATTAAGAGACTTATGACTGAATTCATTCTTTGGGATTTATGGTATTATACACAAAACGGAACAAAGGATAAACCAATTCCAGTCGTCTTAGATGAGGCACAGAATCTTGATTTTTCAGATGGCTCACCCTCTGCTAAAATACTTCGCGAAGGACGGAAATTTGGTTGGTCTGCATGGTTTGCTACACAGACCTTTAATAATTTTTCGAAGGACGAGCTTTCTATTCTTGATAATGCAGGAACTAAAGTTTACTTTAATCCAGCAGAAAGTGAAGTGCGTGTATTAGCTAGTCGAATTGGAAATGCTACACCTGAAGAGTTACGTATGTTGCAGAAAGGGCAATGTCTTGTACTAGGGCAATTTATGCAAAGAGATCAAACCTTGAGTAAACCCATGTATCATATTGTGAAGGTGCCGCCTATAAATAGTAGATAACGAAAAAAGGGTGATTCTCTTACTTCATATTAGAAGTAAGAGAATGGTCCTTTTATTTTAGAGATGAGGGATGGGGAAGTTTATACTCTTCTCATACATTTTACCTAGTGAATATTATGTGTGATATATAATTATTATTAGCGGTTATGATAGTACTATTTCATAGCGTCAAATGTCTATAAAGATTAGATAAATCAGCACCGGGTATATGTATATCAGTATCCGTTACTTTTGGGAAAGATTTATTGAGGGATACAAAAATTGCAAATGGTTTGTGAGTTAGTCTGAATAAATTGAGAGTGAATAAGTAATTAGCAATTCGTAGGAGGGAATACATATGATTTTTGAAACAGAGGAACAATTACTAGAATATACAAAGGGGATTATTGGTAAAACGTTTAAAGAAATAGATAAAAAAGGAATCTTACAGCAAGGAAATAATAATGATAAAGGAAGGTTAGGCAAGGTTGTTGAAACAGGATTCTATGGTTATGAATTGAATAATAGGCCTGAGGCAGATTTTAGTAAACTAGGGATTGAATTAAAGGTATCTGGATTTAATAGACTTAAAGATGAATCCTGGTCTGCAAAGGAACGAATTTCCTTGAGTAGAATTAATTATAATAATATCATTCATGAGGAGTATGAATTTAGTAAGGTAATTTCTAAGAATCGAAAGCTATTAATTATTTGGTATGAATACATCAGGGATGTACCATATGAGGACTTTGTTATCTATGATTTTCAGTTATACAATATGTCAAGGGATGAAGATATTATTCGAAATGATTTCTATACAATTAAACAAAAGGTGATGGATGGACTTGCTCATAAATTATCGGAAGGAGATTCTGTTATTTTGGGAGCTGCTACAAAAGGACAAAAAGGAGAAACGGTAGAGCAACCAAATTCTGATGTTGTTGCTCCTACAAGGGCGTTTTCCTTGAAAAATTCATTTTTCCGCGGTATTTTAAAAAATCATGTGGAAGAAAGGTTAATAGTTGAAAAATCTGTGGATTTTGTAGCTCCTGAAGAATTTATATGGAAGCAATTAAAACCTTATAAGGGTATGAGTCAATTGGAGATATTAAGCCATTTTAAAAAATATGATCCTACTAAAAGAATTCCTTACAACATTAGTAAGATGGTATCAGATAGGGTGGTAGGAAAAGATAAAGAATTACCTGAAAAACATGAAGTGTTTAGCAAATCAAACTTTCTTATAAAAAACATTCCAATTGAAGAGAATAACAGGCCAATCGAAAAAGCAACTTTTAGTACCCTTAAACTCTCTGATTTTAGCTCTCCATGGGAAGAATCTGACTGGAAAATATTTTTTGAAGAAGTAACATTTATATATATTGGCTATTTAGGAAACAGATATGGTGAGAAATTAGGCAATGGTTATAGGGTTTTAGATAGAATTTTTAAGGTTACTTTTACCTTAGAAGAAGTAGAGGAATTTGGAAAAACTTATAACATGATAAAAGAAGCTATTGAAACACAAGATATTACTAAACTACCTACAGCTTCAAGAGAACCTAAAAATGAACTTAAGCTTGTTATTGCACCGAAAGGTAAGATTAAAGGGGTATATGAAAGGTTTTTTGATGATAAGAAGGAAACTTGTTTTATGTTAAACAAAGACTTTCTCCACAAAAAATTCAATGAAGCTAAGAAGCTGTGTTAGAATGATAAAAGTATTTGTATGAATAAAGAGAATTTTATTTTAAAAGCTAGCTCTTGAATAAAAGTTGTGGGGTTTTCCTATAAAAAGAATTTTGGGAGCGATTAAAAGTAAGGGTGCATAAATCCTTGAACCACTGTTTTTTGATGTACCACTGAGCTATATATGATTGAGTGCATAGTTTTTAGTCGCTTCAATTAGTAGTCAGGTGATAGGTTGTAGAAAAGTATATAAAATTCTATGGGACTGACTCAGTAGTAAATTATTTTATCAGAAAAATCAGATAACTAATAAGAAGCAATGAAGCAGTTTAACACCTAGTTAAACTGCTTTTCCATTATAATAGAAGAAAAACTAATGGAGGAAAAAAGACATGCCAACCTACAACAAACTAATCCGAAACAAAATCCCACAAATCATAAAAGCTAACGGAAAAACACCCACAACAATAATCCTACCCCAAGACGAATACATAAAAGAAATCTGCAAGAAAACAGAAGAAGAACTAACCGAATACCTAGAAGCAGACACAAAAGAACATAAACTAGAAGAACTATCCGACCTACTAGAACTAATAAACGCCCTAGCCGAACACGAAGGCACAACACTAGAAGAAATCAACAAAATCCGAAAAAAGAAAGCAGAAGAACGAGGTGGCTTCTCAGATCGAGTCTTTCTAATCGAAGTAACCGATAACTAGCCCCTTATAAGCCCCTTACAAGCCCCTACCAAGTAATAAATCACTAAGAAAAAACATAACAAAAACAAAAACACCAACAAACACCGTAGTAGTCAAAAAAAATTAAAAATAACACGCCAAAAACCCGGCCATCCTCCCATATATATTATGAAGGGGCTTTTACTTTTGAACGGAGACGGGAGGAATTAGGATGGCGGTATACCGTAATGTGCAGGTGAATTTTTGGCAGGATGATTTTGTTTTGGATTTGACGCCGGAGGAGCGGTATTTTTATGTTTATTTATTAACTTGTTCGAAGACGACGCAGTGCGGGATTTTTCCTTTTCCGAAGCGGTTAGCGGAGATGGAGACGGGTTATAATCGGGAGACTGTTGATAAGCTTGTGCAGCGCTTCATTGATTATGGGAAGATTCTTTATGATGCGGAGACTCGGGAGTTATTCGTTTTGAATTGGCTTCGTTATAATCCGGTGACGAATACGAATGTGGAGAAGTGTGTGCTTCGTGAGCTGAAGGGTGTGAAGAATAAGGAGTTTGTACATATGTTTCTTCAGAAGTGCATAGAGGAGGAGCTGAATGTTCCGATGCTTTTAGCGCATTTCGGTATGCCGAGTGATTTGGCTGTGGATGATGTTGAGCCAGTTTGTGAGGAGACAGAGGCGGAAGAAGAGGTTATAGAAGAAGAGACGGGAAGTCGCGTGTTTTCTTTTTATGAGCAACATTTCGGTAGTTTGTCTCCTTTTGCGGTGGAGGAACTGAGTGCGTGGATGGATGATTTGTCGGAGGAGCTTGTGCTGAAGGCTCTTCAAATTGCGTTTGAGAATAATAAGCGGACGATTGCTTATGTGAAGGGGATTCTGCGTGGGTGGCACGGGAAAGGGTTTACGAAATTGTGTGAGGTTGAGGCGGATACGGCGAGCTTTAGGAAGAAGGAGTCGTCTGTTAGTACGGGGGAGACGGAGGAATTTTTGGCGAGGTGTGAGGAGTGGGAGAAGAATGCGCCGTCTGAAGAAGAGTTGCAGCGCTTTTTAGCGGAGCGCGGGTGGCGGCCATGAGTATTCAAAATGTGGAGGCGGAGAAGACGGTGTTAGGTTCTCTACTAATTGATGGAGAGCTTATTAAGGAGTGCCGTTTGACGGAGCAGTATTTTTCTATGCCAGTACATAAGTCTATATTTCAGTTAATGCGAAAGATGGAAGGCGAGGGGCAACCGATTGATCTTGTGACTTTCACTTCTAGGTTGGACCCGAATTTTTTGAAGGGCATCGGGGGAATGGAGTATTTTATAGGGTTAATGGATGGTGTGCCTACTACTAGCAACTTCTCATATTATGAGGGGCTTGTTCGAGGTGCGTGGAAAATGTATCAGGCTGGTGTTCTCGGGCACAAGATGGGGGAGCGTCTTATTGCGGAGAAGAGTGAGAAAGTTATCGGTGAAACGATTACGGCACTTTGTGAGTTAGAGGAGAAAGACTCTGTATGTGAGTTTGATTTGAAGGATGCGTTAGTTGATTTGTATGAGGAGCTTCATCAAGATGTGAAAGAGATTACTGGTATTGAGACTGGTTATACATCGCTAAATAAAATGACGTGCGGATTGCAGGAGGGTGATTTTGTCGTCCTTGGTGCACGCCCTTCTATGGGGAAGACTGCGTTTGCGCTAAATGTTGGACTGCATGCGGCGAAGGCTGGAGCGGCAGTTGGATTGTTTTCGTTAGAGATGAGTAGTAAGCAATTGTTAAAAAGGATGGCGTCTTGCGTGGGCGAAGTGTCAGGAGGTAGGCTGAAAAATCCGAAGCATCGTTTTGCGATAGAGGACTGGGAAAAGGTGAGTAAGGCGTTTGCGGAGATTGGTGAGTTGTCATTTGAGATTTACGACAATGCAGGTGTTATGGTGCAAGATATTTGGATGCAAACTCGTAAGTTAAAGAGGAAGCACGGTGATAAAAAGATTTTAATTATTGTAGATTACTTGCAGCTTATTACGGGCGATCCGAAGCATAAGGGCAATCGATTTCAAGAGATTAGTGAAATTTCTCGTAAGCTTAAAGTATTAGCACGTGAATTAAATGTTTGTGTAGTCGCGTTGTCGCAATTGTCTCGTTCGGTAGAAGCACGTCAAGATAAGCGACCTCTTTTATCTGATTTAAGAGAGACCGGACAAATTGAGCAAGATGCGGATGTCATTATGCTTATGTATCGTGAAGATTATTACGATAAGGAAAAGAAGCAGAAAGAGATGACGGAGATTCATGTGGCGAAGCATCGGAATGGACCTGTGGGGAGTTTTAAGCTGAGGTTTATGAAGGAGTTTGGTCGGTTTGTGGAGGGAAAATAGTGAAAAGACTGGAGTATCACTTTGCAAATAAAATAAAGCATAAGTTTTTCATTTCATTAACTTATGCTTTATTTTTTGATTCTTTTAATATACTTCTCATTTCCCCATAAAGAAAGACTTTCTCTCTGCAGTAATCCATTGCTGCAAATCATCTTGGCTACGTCGGACAAGTCGATTCACTAAAACATCATGCCATACATAATCCTCTAATAAGTATATATGAACGGGGTCATCTGTATAAAAAGCAATATTACGCTCTTCAAGTGATGGTCCATAAATCATCTCTTTAGAATCTATCGATACAATAAACCAATGATCTGTAGACAAGGTTTCTGTATAAGGTGTTATGCGATGGGCTTCTAGATTTTTAATGGGATTTTCAACATGCAGGGTAATACCTTGTATTGTAACTTTATCAGCTACTTCAGATAGATCTTCTTTTAACGCTTCATACATCTCATCCCACATTGAAATGACAATACGTCGTTCTGCTTTTTTTATTAATGCCTGACAATAGCTAATGATTGTTTGATTGTCTTTTAAAGTAATTACTCGATTATCCGTTTTTTCCTCGGAAGTTTCTAGTTTTTTTAATGAATCACTTATTCCTTCGTAAGTAGATTGCCATTCTGTTTGCGCCTTCTGTAAAAAGATTTCAACAGGTAGAGGTGAATAGCGAGTGGTGTCATTTATTTCTTCCTTCATGACAATTCCTTTTTCTACAAGGTTACCTAAAATCTCATAAATTCGCGCTCTTGGGACACCCGAATCCTTACTCACTTGGTAGGCTGTGACAGGCCCCTGTTTAACAAGAGATACATAAGATTTAGCTTCATATTCATTGAAACCAATTTTTTTAAGCTGTTGCACTATGTAGTCCACTTTTTTCGTCCTCCGATGTTTGCTTTTATATTTCAACGTTACAATAACTGTTTACATTTAGCAAATTATTAGTTACTATTCGAATAGTGACTAAAGGGGAGGTTAATAGTATGGATTTTTATTTAGACCCATCTGTATTAATGATTTTGATTGTTTTTGGATTTGTAGCTGCATTTATTGATTCAGTTGTAGGTGGTGGTGGACTCATTGCTTTACCAGCTTTATTATTTACAGGACTGAATCCAGCAAGTGCAGTAGCTACGAATAAACTAGCATCGACAATGGGAAGTGCAACTAGTAATATTGTGTTTTATCGTTCTGGTAATCTTAATTTGAAATCGGCGTTTAAATTAGTTCCGCTTACTTTCATAGGTTCCATAATAGGGGCATGGACCGTTCATTTAATGAATCCAGAAGTACTGAAGCCATTGATGTTAATTATGCTTGGTGCGGTCGCTATTTATACGATATTCAAAAAGGATTGGGGTAGTATTTCCACTCATAAGAAGTTGTCTGGTCGACACGTCATTATTTTTACCTTTTTTATTTTTGCTATTGGTTTTTATGATGGATTTCTAGGTCCTGGAACAGGTTCATTTTTAATGTTTTCTCTTTTATTTATTGGGTATGATTTTTTAAAAGCAGCAGGTAATGCGAAGCTTCTTAATTTAGGAAGTAATGTTGGTGCATTGTTGATGTTTATGTATGTAGGGCAAGTCAACTATGCATATGGTTTTATAATGGGGATTGCTCAAATTGCTGGAGGGATTGTTGGCTCCAAATTCGCTATAAAAAAAGGTAGTGGGTATGTTCGTGCTCTTTTCATTACAGTAACTTGTTTATTGTTAGCGAAAAATCTGTATGACTATATTCAGTAAGTAATTAAAGAACGTAGAAAAGGTCAAATATGCAGATTACATAAAATATAAGAAGACACTAGGGAGAAAATTCCTTTTAATATTTTTTAGATGCTACCTTATTTGAAGATAGCATCTAAAAAGAAAATCTAAGTGAAGAGAATGAAAAAAATATAAACTCATATTTTTCCATATGAAATTTCATTTGTTTTATTTACATAATATCTTTACAATCATTTGATAAAATAAAGTCAACTGCATATTGTGAGGGTGGGTGGTTATCCCTTCTTTCCATTTGGAAGGAAAGGGGGTGATAATATGGAGTTTTTGTTTGACCTTGTAAAAGAATTTGTAAAAGCGACTGTACGTGAAGTTTCAGCGTATTTTTTGCGGAAGCAACTTCTGGGTAAGGACAACAAAAAACCCACTCCGCGCCGTAGGAAGCAAAAGGGTGGGTTTCGTAAAAAATAATAACGTATAATAAGCACCACCCTATACGGTAGCAGTTAAGGAAGAGATGTTAGCGCATCTCTTCTTTTTATTATATGCCAATTTATTCGCTGTTACACTTATATAGTATTCTACGGAAAATATATCATATTCCTATTTTGTGGTCAATTTGATCCCGCTTTAACGGGCAGTAAGACCCCCACCTCAAAATTCAGTGGAAGCAAAGAAGTTAGGTGGGGGGCGGGCTGTCCGTAAAAGTCCGATTGGTGAGGGCTGATTAAAGTTTCACTTTATTGCATGATTGAAAAGGTGTAGTCTTATTCCTTTTCAAACTGAAAAATATCCCGATTAATAAGTTGATGGAGATACCTATCCATTTCAGCAGCAGAAACTTTTCTTTCACTTTTAAACCACCATGCGCTTAATGAGGTGATTGCCCCTGAATAAAATTCAATGATTAAATCATTGGGCATCGTATGATTTTTGTGCAGTTGATTTAACGCGTCTATTTCTTGTTTTCTCGTTTCGTGACTTAAATGCTGTGTTCGGTTAATAAATTGTTCATCAGACATTTGCGTTTCTAATATTTTACCGATTTCTTCATGGTGTAGAAATTGTTCCATTACTTGAAATGGTTTACTTAATCGATCTGAAACCGGTATTTCAGCAATCATCTTGCTATATCGTTTAAATCCAAATGCTAATAAAGCATCTTTATCTTCGAAGTGTTTATAAAAGGTTGTTCGGTGTACCATTGCGCGGTCACATATTTGGTTAATCGTAATCGTACTATATTTTTGTTTTGATTGCGTCATTAATTCAAATAAGGAATCCCACAGTAATTTATGTGTACGTCTAATACGTAAATCAAGTTGTTTTTCATTATCGTTCATCTACAATTCTCCTTTTTTGTAGATTAAATATACAGTGGCTGAAAATTGATTCTCCCTTTTTAATCTACATATGTATATTATATTACATGTGTTCCGGTGTATTTAAAGTTTTTTAAGTAAGAAACAGGAGGAGAATCTGTAAATGAATATGACAACTAAGAGCCCAGCAAGTGGCAAAGTTGATACTTCTAATTTGAAACATACCCCCATTTTAATTGCATTACTTTTAGGTGCAATGGTTGCATTATTAAATGAAACATTACTTGGAAATGCGTTAACGGTATTAATGAAAGAATTTGACGTAACGGCTTCAACGATTCAATGGCTTTCTACAGCATACATGTTAGTAGTTGGGGTTTTAGTTCCAATTACAGCGTTACTTCAGCAATGGCTCACAACGAGACAAATGTTTTTGATCGCTATGGTAACGTTTTTAGTCGGTACATTAATTGCGGGATTCGCACCGACATTTTCCGTTTTATTAATTGGCCGTATCGTCCAAGCTGTAGCGACGGGGTTAATTACACCGTTATTAATGAATACGATTTTAATCATTTGTCCACCTGAAAAACGTGGTGCGACAATGGGATTAATCGCACTCGTGATGATGGCAGCTCCGGCAATTGGCCCTACATTATCTGGAGTAATTGTGGATTCATTAAATTGGCGCTGGTTATTCTATATTGTTATTCCTATCGTGATTATTTCCATTATGATTGGGATGAAGTACATTCAAAATGTTTCAGAGTTAACAAGGCCAAAAGTAGATTACCCATCTATCCTTTTATCGACATTAGGATTTGGCGGGCTTGTGTATAGCTTTAGTGCATCGGGTGATTTAGGATGGTCCGATGCAAAAGTGTATGGCACTTTAATTGTTGGGCTTATCTCATTATGTATTTTTGCCGTTCGACAATTGAAAATTGAGAATCCAATTTTAGAATTACGAGCATTTAAAGTTCCGATGTTTACATTATCAGTTGGATTAATTGTCATTGTGATGATGTCGTTATTTTCAACGATGACTTTATTACCGATGTTCCTGCAAACCGTTTTACTCGTTACAGCTTTTAAATCAGGAATTATCATGCTTCCGGGAAGTGTTATTAGCGCCATAATGGGACCAATCGCAGGTAAACTATTTGATAAATTTAGTCCGAAAGTTATTATCGTTCCCGGCATTGTCTTAGTAGGAATTGCAATGTTCTTATTTAAAGGCATTACTCCTGATACATCAATGGTACAAATTATTATCATGCATAGCGTATTAATGGTTGGACTCATGTTTGTCATGACAGCACAAACATACGGTTTAAATCAATTAACACCAGATTTATATCCGCACGGAACAGCACTATTTAGTACGTTGCAACAAGTAGCTGGTGCAATTGGTACAGCTATCTTTATTTCGAAAATGTCTTCAGGAACAACTAAGTATATGGAAAGCTCCGCAAATCCACTGGATCCAGTAGAGAAGTTAAACGGTTTAACTTCAGGGTTCCAAGGTGCATTTGCACTTGGGTTAATCTTTATTATTATTGCATTTATCGTATCATTATTCTTAAAAGAAGAGAAAGAAGGAGTAAAGAAAGCGAGAGTTTTACAGAACGAACATTAAGGTTTATATAAAAAAGACATCTTTCCCTAGCAAAGATGTCTTTTTCATATTTTTTTCGTAACACTTGTTTTGGTTGTCTTCATACATAAGAATTGGTATGTACAATAATTATCCTTTTTGAGAATAACGATGCAAAGCCGTACTAATAACTAATAGTTCACCAGATGATTTAGTGACATCGTATATAGATTCTGTTATGAGAATAGTCATGATTATGAAGTTATTATATTTATATTAAAAGATTTATCCTTTTTTGTAGTAAAAATTAGAGACTCTTCAATAAAAAGGAATTAAATATGATATTCTTTAGTTAATGTATGTAAACGAAGACAGGGGAAATGAAGATGGACAAGAAGCTAACGTATTGGCTAGCATCTATTATAGGGGGAGTAGTACTTGCAACTGGTATGACTTATGGAATGTTACAGTTTGCTGAAGTCCCGCTTAAGAGTGAGGACCATGTTTTTGCAGAGATTAATAAAGAAGACATACTATCGAATGAAGCAGAAGTGAAAGGTTCAAATGCACAACTTCACATTACAGTAACTTCTACTGAAGAAGAAGTTATTTCAGCTATGCATAGCATGACTCATCAAAAAGTAAAAGCGTGTGAAGGAAAGGGAGCAACCCCTATGTCCAAAAAGAATGCAGAGAAAGTAAGAAACATTCTAAACGGAAACAATTTCAAGAATAAAGAAGAGCTATTAGCAATTACTGAAAGATGGGCAAATAGAGATTTTAGTGAAATTTTAGAAGAACATAACTATTTTATTAAACTTCAAGGTGGCAAGATAGGTGAAGCCACAGTAATGGATAAGATAGACGAGAAAGTATTCTGTTTCAATACTTTCGGTGATGATGTAACGGCCGCATTAGTTAAATCAGGAGATCTTCAGCCACGTTAAAGTGTCTTTCTCAATTATAAGAAAAGCCTCAAGTATTCATATACTTGAGGCTTTTCCAATGGAAAGATAGGAATGATCCGAATTCCTTACATTAAGAACAAAGTGGAATTACTCCTAAACCAATTAATAAAGCTGCAGCAACTGCTGGAATTGGTACAGGAATTTGAATACCTTCTACAAACAAGAAATACTGACCACTTACTATTTTAAAACAAACTAATTGCATGGCTATTCCTCCCTTCTTTTAGAATTAATACACTATATTAATTAATCTATTTATTGGTATAGTTAAATTATTTATTTTTAAAAATATAGTTAATATGTGAATAGTTTTCGAAAGGACCTGCTCAATCAATACGGAAAAACATAAGATGAAACGAATCCATTAAAATACATGAGTGAACCTTAGTTTTCCCCTCTTATCTAAAGGAGGAACTATTATGGGTTATGGTGGTAGTTGTGGCGGTTGTGGCTTCTCGGGAGGCTTTGCTTTATTAGTTGTGTTATTCATTTTATTAATCATCGTTGGAGCTTCTTGCTTCTGTTAAAAACTATTGGAAAAGACACTCATATGGAGTGTCTTTTCTTTCGTGCAAAATGATTCCTGATAATATCCAACTGTATATAGTATACGGTATATTTTTTCCTCATTAGATATATAAAAATGTTGGAGGAATGTTATGAAACTAGTAGGGAAGCACATTTATATTCGGCTTTATAAAACTGCTGATGCTAACGAGTTAGCTAACTTACATATTAGAAATCGCGAATTTTTTCAACGAGGTTGCCCGTTGCTCTCAGAAGTTTTTTATACAGAATAACATCAAAAAATACGTCTTGAACAAGTATTAAAAAGAAAGCTGAAGGGCAAGTATATCCTTTTGGAATCTTTTTAAGAGAAAATGATAAACTTATCGGAGACATTTCATTAACTCAAATTGTTAGGGGAGACCTCCAAAGCTGTTATACGAGATTTACTTTAGATAAGGAGCATAATGCAAAGGGCTATACAACAGAGGCTCTTCAACTTGTTGTAGATTTTGCTTTTAGGGAATTAAAGCTACATAGAATTGAAGCAGGAGCGATGCTTGATAATATAGCATCTATTCGCGTATTAGAAAAAGTGGGGTTTAAAAAAGAAGGTATAGCGAAAGAAAATATAAGGATTAATGGCAAATGGACAGATTATCAAATATTAGCTATTATCAACGACTTGGATGTGTAAGCTTATTTTGATTCCAATAAAGATAATCATGTAACTCTTCAAATTTTACCAACTGTTTTATAGAGACCTTTACAATGTTTGGATCAGAAACTAACCCTACAAGTCTTGAAATTCCACCTAACTCTACAATTACTCTATTTGAAAATTTTACAACTAACCACACTAAGACTCTTATTCGTTTTAGTTTTAGCTTTGTATTTGCTGCGTTCGTCACATTGACTATTAGAACATTTAAATCCACAACTCCACAAACAATTAGATTAACACCAGGGAGATACAAGGACTTTCTTATTTGAGGATGTTAAATGCCACTTCAGTTAACGCCCCATCAAGGCCATGATTTATCCAACAAACAACATATATTTGTTGTGATAAATCAAATTCATATTACTGTGAGAATAGTGACTATGGTTAGTATTAGTTATTAAAGAGAGCTTTGGCTCTTTTTTTATTTTCTTTCGACATAATATGACAATATATGAATTAATAGTTTGGTATTATTATCTAGAAATCTTACATTTATCTACAAATTATTATTGTATTTTTAGATTTTTAAATGTAAAATATTTCAATGTAAATACATACCATTTAGGGGGATAAAGAAATTTATGAAAAAATTATTAGCTTCAGCAACAGCGGTAACACTATTAACAGTGGGGTACAGTTCTTCTGCATTTGCAGCTAAGAGTCCTAATGATACAAAAAACTGTGGCCATTTTAAAAGTCAACAAGATGCTCAAGCATTCTGGGATCAAAATGGATATGGTGTTGGAAATGATCCGCACCGTTTAGATAATGATAAAGACGGCATTCCATGTGAAGATTATAAATATCCAAAGAGCACAAATACTACAACAGAAAATAAAGAAACTACTAAACCTCAAGAACAACCTAAACAAGAAAATACTAAACAAGAACCTGTTAAACAAGAAAACACTAAGCAAGAGAATTCAAAACAAAATAACCAAACAACAAATACTAAACAAGAACAAACTAAGCCTCAAACAACTGCAAAAGAAACAAAGAAAAATACTAATACAGTTGTGAAAAAAGAAACGAAAAAACAAGGTGAAAAATTACCTAATACAGCATCAAACGGTGTTACAATGATGTTAGCAAGCTTAGGATTAGCATTAGCTGGATCTGTATTAATGTTCCGTCGTAAAAAGACAAACGCATAAAATAGTTCCTTAAAACGGCAGGAGAAATCCTGTCGTTTTCAAATGGAGTGATAAGAGTGAATAAAAAACGATGGATAGGCTTATGTTTAACTGTTATTGGACTTACTATCTTTTCCTATTATTTTCTAGAATGGTATAGTGCTAGACAATCAGCAGAGTCGTTAACAACTAACGAGGCTAAACAATATGAGACCTCCACATCTTCTAAAGAAAATGAAACGCAAAACATCAATCAAACAGAGACAGAGATAAAGACTGACACTTCATTACAAGAAGAACCTGTACAAATTCCTGCTTCAAAGGTAAACCATCAGTTAGGAGATAAAGTAGCATATTTAATTATCCCTAAAATACAAAAGAAATACTCTATATATTGGGGAGCTGATGATAAAGTACTAAAAAAGGGTGTAGGTATGTTTGTTAGTGACTTAACTACTACACCATCAGGAAATGGTCATACAGTTTTAAGTGGACATAGAGATACTGTTTTTACCGAGCTTGGTCAATTAAAGGAAAATGACCAACTTATCGTGGAATATGAAAATAAAACATATACATATAAAATTAACAAGCATTGGATAACAGATTCAGAAGATCGAACAGTTATTGTAGAAAAAAGTGAGCCGACATTAACATTAACAACTTGTTATCCTTTTGACTATATAGGAGACGCTCCAGATCGGTACATAATTGAAGCATCTCTACTTTCCATTCATTGATGAGGATGGAAAGTCCAATACACATTAGTAAAATTAAAGTGGTTATCGAGTCGGAGAAAGGCACCTTAGAGTGTCTTTTTTTATGTAAATAAGCTGCTCATACGGACAGCTTATTATGGTTTTTGGCTTAGCGTGATTTTTTCGGAATGCTGGCGGCACCCCATCGCTATCAACCTAACAGAGCAGGTTGCTCCCAGAAGTTTTTTATGCAGAAGAACATCAAAAAATACGCCTTGAACAAGTATAAAAAAAGAAAGCTGAAGGGCAAGTATATCCTTTTGGAATCTTTTTAAGAGAAAATGATAAAATGAAGATAATATTAAGAAATTATGGGGATGATTACGTTGCTTACTTTAATAAAATTTGTAGTTAGTTATGCTGCAAGTCTATTTGCTTTTATTTTTGGATGGTTCTTAATTTCATATATTTTTAATCCTAGCTTTATTCACCCGGACGTTTTACAGGGGTTCATAAAAACTATCGTCACTTATGGTAGTATACCAGCTCTTATAGCTTGTCTAATTGGGGAAGTCTTATATAGGAAAATTAAACGATGTAGAGAGTTTCAATTTGGAATTCCTTTATTTATAGGACTAGCAGTTATCTATACACTTATACCATTTCTTTTTCTTTTTAATTTTTCTTTTTCACATTTCTTTTATTTCGTAGCACCTGTTATGATGGGATCCTTAGCTTTTTATTTAGTGCGTAGAAAAATATAATTATAATAGATATCTCTGAATCACTAGTTTCAAAAAAGCCTTCACGCAATGATGATTGCATGAAGGCTTTTGATGTTTTCTTATTTTTTTGTCTCGTTAACCCATGTAATAATGTCCTGGATGACGTACTCGGGAATATTAGCAGGGATTTCATATTCACTAGGGAGGCTTAATTCCCCGTCACCCTCCGTGAAGAAATGATTCAATTTCGGGTATTTTTTGAACTGAACATTCCTGCGGTTTGCAAGCCCTTCTTGCCATTTTGTATATTCATTTTTTACTGTTACTTGATAATCGCGTGCTCCTTGCAGAATGAGTAAAGGCTCTTTTCGTGATTTTGCCTCTTCAACTGGACGCCACCTAGAAACATCATACATAAAATGAGGTGACCCAAAATTGTAGCCAGCTGGAGGATGATCAGGATTGAAAGTAGGATCCTGAATAAAAGCAGCCTGTCTTTTTAGTTCATCGATTTCTTCCTGTGGTTTCCCAAGGTATTGATACTGATCAATGGCAATGTCAGTCAAAGGGCGTGCAGGTGGTGCGAGTAAGATACTTCCTCGAACAAGTGAGGAAGGCGCTTTGCTCAGTATACGCGGCATTGTGCCAGCTCCTTGGCTATGTCCAAGAATGAAAATATTATTTGGATCAATGCCTTCCTGCTGCGCTGCTGACTTTGCTGCATATATGGCATCATCTGTAGTATCACGGTCTAATGTAACAGGTTCTGCACTCATCTTTAATGCATGTTCTAAGGTACGTTTTTCATAGCGCAACACTGCAATTCCGTTGGATGAAAGGCCCACCGCAAGGTCTCGTAAGATTTTTGTTCCCAAATAGGTAGCATCGCGATCATGGATGCCAGCACCATGCACAAGAACAACGACGGGTACCTTTTCACTACGCTGATGCTTCGGAACTGTTAATGTCGCTGGTAACGGATAGGTAGAATTTCCAATGATGATTTCACGTTCTTGATAGGAGTCAGGTTGATCATAGCTAGGATGTGGGATGGTATAAGATTCTTCGGGTGGCCTTTCTCCAATTTCATCTACTTTCCCGCCAGGTGTGAATTTAAGGAGTAGCGGTATGGTAGTTCCTTCGGTAGCTGCTGGAATTTCTACCGTCTGATGGACCAAGTTTCGTTCTTTTATCACGGGGGTTCCCATGCTTTTTATCCCGCTCCAGCCACTTTGTGTCCACCAGTTTTGTAATGTGGTTGCTGTAAACTTGGATTGAAAAGCAGTAGACGTCAACTGTAGTGCCTCTGTATACTTACCTTGCTGGAGATATTCAAAAAATAATGATGTACGCTCCGTTAAAGAGACTAGTTTCTTTTCAGCAGATTGTTCTTCGCGTGTATCTGCGTGAATAGTTGTTGTAAGCGGGAAAGATGAAACGCCTAAAGAAAAGAGTAGGGGAAAGGTAAGTACTGATCTTTGTATTTTCTTTTTTTTATTCATGTTTTAACCTCCAATACGTGATGATAAAAAACAGGTATGGTAATTAGAATTCTGGTGCGAAAACTTCAAAATATTTGCAAGCAATCTCCAAAACTTGGACATACTCATATTATTATTCTAAAAAAACGTAGCTTTCTTCTCTTGTCACATGCATATTAATCCCAGAAATAATCTTTCTTCCTTCACTTTATATTTTGATTATACGAAACAAAGCTCTCGTTTTTCTTACTTGATACTTACAAATTCCTTAAGTAAAGGATATTTTAAAATCTTAGCTTGATGAATATGTAGCGGTACTCCTATGTTAAGAGATAGCTTAAGGACCGAGGATTATATTGTTTTTATAAAGGGTTGATGTTATGTTTGTTTTGTAACATATGGTGTTTTATGCATGTAGGAGGATTTATTGAAGAAATTATTAATATTGTTTTTATTAGCTACATTTTGTCTACAGATTACAGGATGTTCTAATAATATGGGTACACTAAGGGAGAAGTCTAAAACTTCAACAACTGTGAAGTCTAAACGCATCAATAAAGGGTGGTACAAACATATGTAATAGTTTGTATCACCCTTTATTGATGATAGAAGTCATAAAGAAAAGACACCCTAAGGTGCCTTCCTTCGACTTGAACCATCTTAATTTTAATAATATATTGGACTCCCATCCAACTATTATTTTACCATGTTAAATTGTTTTATTCCTTGAGAAATATAGTTTTAACCTATATTTAAAAGAATTATATCGATTTGAACCAACTAATAATTAGGGGGGAGCTGACATGCTGAGCCAATATTATACTATCCCCAGAACGGAAATTATGAGCAATATGTATATGAGCCACATATCAAAAAAAGACACTCTCAAGAGTGCCTCTCCTTAGCAGCCGAATCCGCCGCCCCAACAGCTAGCGCCAACGATGATTAATAAGATGAAGAGCACAACAAGTAAGGCAAATCCGCCGCCGAAACCACAGCCTCCACCACAACTACCTCCATAGCCCATATTAACTCCTCCTTCCATAAAGACCATTTATTAATGGATTTAATTTAATTTATGTTTTTAAGGGTGAATGGAGCAGGTCCTTAAAAAAATAAAAGGATTTTGGAAGTTAAAAAGAGTTGACGATCTTATTTTTGTCACCGGAATTTTGTCTTCTACATATTGTATTTTATTCTGTGTATTGGGGGAAGGAGGATCTTATGGCTAATTCTGAGATGATTTTACGTTTACTTACGGATTTAAAGATTGAACAACAATTGTTGAAAGAACAGTTAGAGAAAATGCAAACAACTGTGACTATTCTTGAAGAAAAATCAGTGACGCTTAAAGAAAAACCAGCGACTCTTAAAGAAAAAACAATGACTCCTGAAGAAAAACCATCTGTTACAAAGCAAAGAGCTTTTTCTGGACGCCCAACATCTTTTCGTGATTGGAGAGCAGCTGCTCAAAAAAATTCATAAAACTATAAAAAAAGAAGACATCAATTAAGATGTCTTCTTTTGCTTGTACAATCCAAATGAAGTTAAGAAGATATATCCATATTGCTTTAGAAATAAGAAGAAAATAACGATTGTCGACTCCTATTTTAGTTATCTATTATTTGTTTTAATTCATTTATTCGTATTATTTTTTGAGAGCCCCAGTAATGAGGCCTTTTTTATAATTGTGTTAAAGTAGAAACCCCTCAAGCGTAGTGAGGGGTTACATGACTAGGGAAATGAATGATTATTAGTGTTTCATGAGCCGAAGTTCAGGATATTGCTTCTGAATTTCTTCTAAATGATTTTCGTTTATCCCTTTTAAATTTTGATCAAAGAAGCTAGTTACTAGTTTATTAATGAGTGTATAATTTGCGGCTACATCTTCGTCTGGTTCATTAATAATAGGTGAAAATGCTGCTAAATCTGTAAAACTGGTATGGTTTGTTTTTGGAATTACCACTGTGTACACGCCCGGTTTTTCAATCGTTTTATTTCTTAAATAGGATATTTCCAATAATTCATTTTGGATTCCGGTTGTCTTTTGATTCTCCGCTTCTTTCATATAATGAATCGTCGCCTCAGCATTCATCAACATGAATGGTTTCTGAGGACCGTCTTTAGGCATTGGGTCGCCAAACAATCCGCCATCCATATCAATTGCAGCTTTAATACGCGTATCCTTTACTAGCATCTGTGCGGCAGTTGCTCCGCCAAAAGAGTGACCGAACATTCCAATTTTGTCATAGTTAATTAAGTCTGCAATCGTTTTAAAACTTTTATCGAAATTACCTTTTATTACTTCGTTTAAAACAAAAGTAGTATCCTGTTCCCATTTTTGAACTATGGTATTTAAGGCCGTAGGTGTA
This sequence comes from Bacillus cereus group sp. BfR-BA-01311, assembly GCF_022664295.1. Classification (NCBI taxonomy): domain Bacteria; kingdom Bacillati; phylum Bacillota; class Bacilli; order Caryophanales; family Bacillaceae; genus Bacillus; species Bacillus cereus group sp. BfR-BA-01311. Next base: position 20,418 of record NZ_JAKUHC010000007.1, on the reverse strand, counting down.
TTTTCAATTGGTATAGAGTCTACACGGTTTCCGTTAGGGAAAATCGTTGTTGCTGCATATCCTGTGAAATTAAGAGCGATTACTACATAGCCTTGACTAGCTAATTCCTCTAACTGGAATGTATTTTGTTGACTATATAATCCCATCCCATGGCCGAATAAAAGGAGGGGGAATTTTTCTTTAGCTTGAAGTGGCTTAGCATTTTGATAAGAATGTGTTTTTGTCAGCCCTAAATGTGTCGTTACGATATACGGAGCACCGTTTGTTACTGCCAATTGTTCACCCAGTTCGTTTATGTTCTCAAAATAGGCAGAAGGATTCCCTGATCCTTTTGCAGCAGGATAGTATACTTGTATCATTAACTCACGATTTCCATGATTATTTGGTACAGTTGTTTCTTTTCGATTTGTATCAATTAAATGAAAAGCTTTCGTGCCTACTGTATATTTTCCAGTAGGCTCTGGGAGTGTTATGATTGGAAAAAGTAAAGGTAATGTAAACATTACGATAGCAGTTACGATAATTCCTAAACCTTTTAAAACTTTCATCACTAACTTTTTAGAAACGGCTGTAGTTTTTGGTTTCAAAAAAACTTGTAATGTTAAAACGAACAATAAGAAATAGGCGGGAATCATGCGCCAGTTTGCACCAATTACAATGATGGTGGCAAGTAATAATGTATAATTTATTAGTAAAATGACTCCATTTTTTTTCGTCAAACCTCTTTTGATAAAGATGGGAATGATACTAGATAAAAGTAATGCAGCAACAAAAATGATTTCTAACATTTTTAGCTCCTTTCCTAATCAACATAAATATAGATTGATAATTTAAAACCTTCTCAATTATATAACTATCTTTGATAATTGTATGCATGTAAGTAAGTTTGGAATGTTTTTATATGACATTAAAAAAGTACTCATACGAGTACTTTTTCTTAAATGAATTATTATTTATTTTTAAACCGTTCCCCATAAATGATAAACCATACCGATAACAAAAAATGCTAGTCCTACAAATAAAACAATTAAAGCAAGCACTCCATTTTTATTATGTTCCATAAAATTAGCTCCTTTTTCATTTACTTACATACAAAAAGCCTTTAGTCGTAATTATGGCTAAAGGCCTTAATCTTCATACTTTGTAGTTTATAAAAAAGTTGTACTTCTGTATTAATTTGGAATATGATTATTTAAAGAGAAGGTGATGAGTACATGCAGGAAACAAAACAATTCCCGCTTATATCGGGAAATCTCTCATTAGATTTAGTAAATACAGAGCTAGTTAGGCGTGGACAACGTTATGATTTATTAATAACAAACGAAGATGTATTAGAATGGCTACATGTAATAAAGGTTAATCTTCCTTTTTGGAATGAAAAAACACTTATAGGAATTCAGAAGCGAATGGATCAAGTTACATCTAGCATATTAGAGGTAAGGGAAGTATTGAGAAAACAGTTTGAGGTAATTGCTGATCAGCAAGAAATTTCTAATGATTTTATTACGTATTTAGAAAAACAAATTGAGAAGGCACCATTTACATATAAAATCATTGAACAGCAGCTAGTATCTATCCCAGTTGGAGAAATCGAGGATGTACTCGCATCGTTAATTGCATTTGACGCTTTAACGTTAATAGCAGAAAATAAGCTTATTTCCCTTAAAAGGTGTTCAAATCCTGACTGTGTTTTATTATTTATAGATAAGAGTGGAAAACGAAAATGGTGTTCTATGAAAATATGTGGGAACCGGAAAAAGGTAGCAAAATTTCAGGATCGAAAATTTGAGGAAGTTTAGAGAATCAACTTATAACAGTTGATTCTTTTTTTGCATTTTAAAACTAACCCCTTAAATTAATATTTACAGGTTAGTTATGCCGGGTTATAATTGTTGGTAAATAAAGGAGGAGAACGATGGATAATATAACAGCAACTAAGCAGAAAGATCCTCAACCAATAAGTGTACGATATTTTACAAAAATGAAAGGGAAAGGAAGAAGCCCATTACAAGTAAATGTAAAGGACTCTTTAACGGGACTACTAGGGGGATTTTTAACAATTCTTACCTTAACATATTTAACGAGCATAACCTCTACAGAATTATTAATGGCTCCATTTGGTGCGAGTTGTGTATTAGCGTTTGGAGTTTGGAATGCGCCATTATCTCAGCCGCGTAATATTATTGGAGGACATTTGATTTCAACTTTCATTGGTCTATCAATATATCATTTGTTTGGGAATGAATATTGGACAATTGCTTTAGCGGTGGGGATGGCAATAGCCGTTATGATGTTAACGAGAACGACGCACCCTCCGGCAGGCGCCGATCCGATTATCGTAATTTTAGGGGCAAATAGTTGGAGTTATTTAGTAACACCAGTTTTAATTGGCTCCGTTGTTATTGTAGTTATTGCTTTATTCATTAATAATATGAGTAGTAAAAGAAGTTATCCAACTTTTTGGATGTAGTTTGTGAAGTGAAAAATAATTTAAGTGAGTATTCTATTCTTACTATGTTTTATTTTTTATATAGTAAAAGCCTTAGTCGTAATGGCTTGGGTCCTCATACTTTGTAGTTTATAAAGAAAAGACACTTTAAAGTGCCTTCTACAGATTTGAATTATTTAATTCATGTAATTAATATTCGTTAGCATAAAACTCTTTTATTAATTTTATTTCATTTGTATCTGGATTAAACTTAAATATTTTAATTTGATTCGATTCGTCTTTGTATGCAAATGTATTCTCACCAACTTGGGTCATATTGCTGGTGTTTAAGATAGGATCGCTACCGTGATCAGTAATTTCCACAGTTTTCTCACGATCCCAGAATGCAATGACAATAATCAAAATGATAAGACATACCCGTATAAAACGTAATTCTCTTGCAACAGGATGTTCCATCTGTTTGTCTCCTTTACTGTTTGATAGAGTCTGTTTATAAAAGAGATGATTCCTAGGAATATAAATAAAAAAGACACCGTAAAGTGTCTTTTTTATTTTAGTTATGCGCATTACTTAATAAGACGCTAGTTCCTCAGTCTGGCTATGAGTAACTATGTAGGGTAATTCCATTATAACATTTTAACCAGTAATGGGTCTATATGGAATTTAATTGATTTTCTTTTTGATTATTCAGAACGATTAATCGGGTATTTGGATGAAGGAAGCGGTGAGGAAGAAGGGAATTAACTTGTTTTAGAAGAGTGTCTTCTTTTTTGTATCATTGTGAGTAAAGTGTAGAGTTATATTTCTCTTTACACGAACATAACGGTATAATATAGTTAAGTTAAGTAAACTTAACTATTTAACAAAACGAAATAAAAGCATGGAGGAATAACGCTATGACTAGAACGTATAAAGAAGTAATTAATGAAATGAACCGAGCTTATAATGAATTCTACATTTTACTATTCCAGGAGTTAAAAGATGAGTTCGGTCTTACAGGACAGCAAGAGAGCATGCTATTTCATATTAATTTAAATGAAAACACGACAGCAAATCACATTGCGACTACTTTTAATATATCAAAAAGTGCCGTTAGCCAAGTTTTATCTAAATTGGAGAAACAGAAGATGATTTCAAAACAAGTAAACCCTAATAATAAACGGGAGTATTTTCTTACACTTGGTCCAAACGGTAGTAAGTATATAGAGCGGTTGTCGGAGTTAGATGATGTATTAATTGAGAAATATTTTTCTAAAATCGATATAAACGCCCTAGAGCAAATGACAGATACGTTAACGAAAATAAATAAAGTCATATTGGAAGAAAAACAGAAAGATCTTGATTGTAATGAGTAAGAACATAGATGAAGCAATTAGTAGAAAGGAGGAGAAGTGTATTATGAGTTTCATACCAAATATGATTACGATAGCAAATTTTGTATGTGGGCTTTTAGCTATTTACGCTGTTTTCGTTCACGATATTTATTTGGGAGCAGTTTTTATTATTACAGGTATGTTGTTTGACTTTTTAGATGGTATGGTCGCTCGGAAACTTGATTCTGTTTCGGAAATTGGTGGAGAGTTAGACTCATTTGCAGATTTAGTTACTTTTGGTGTGGCACCGTCTATTCTTGCATATAGTGCCTCGTTAAAAGATTTGCAGTCTATCGGGATGATATGCGCGCTCACTTACAGTATTTGCGGCATGCTTCGGCTTGCAAGATTTAACACACAGCAAAGCAAACTCCCGACCTTTATCGGCATGCCAATCCCATTCGCGGCAATGTGTCTCCTCATTTTATGTTTTTTAAAGAATCCAGTTTCCGTGGCGTTTGGTACATGCGTACTCGCTTATTTAATGGTAAGCAAAATCAAATTCCCTCATTTTAAAAAAGATATAGCTGAAAGCTTGAAGCCTGGAAGATTGGATTGATGATACGGGATTACAATGAGAAAGATAAAGGAGTATAACATGATTCGTATGGCATTAAGATCATTCAACATACAAATGTATTGTTTGCTAGGCGTAATGTTATTGGGATGGCTTGTGACACCTTTTTCAGCCCAGTTCGTAGGGATAAGCATTGGCCTTTTAGTAAGTATGTACTGCGCCTGGATTTTAGGAAGACGTATTGAAAAGTTCGGAGATAGCATTGTAAAAAAAGAAAAAGCACCGATGCTTGGAATGATAAATCGGTTCGCAGCCGCAATACTCGGCGCGATTATTATGTATGAAATTGAACACCATGAATTCATGTGGACATTCGCTGCTGGAATTATGGGTGGGTATTTCTTGGTTATTATTAATTTGGGGTATTACAGTATGAGGGATGAGAAGGGATAAAGTGAAACCTAAGTTTCAGCATACTGTTGCCTAACAACGAATAGCGGATTAGTAATTAGAGTAATAATAAAATCTAACATAAAATTTAAGGAAAATTTTATATTTCCCCCACTTTTTATTTTAAAAGTTTTTTCTATCCTATAAACAAGTTACATCAAGGAGGAGACTGAAAATGAATAAGTGGGGATTTTTTTATTTTTAATATATTCCCTATATTCGAAGACAAAGTAAAAGATTAAATATATGAACAAAGTACTGGTTCTTAAACTATGTTCTAAATAATAGATGAAAATGTAAAGTTAGGGGATTCCACATGCATAGAGAAGTTTTGATGAGTTATTTGTATACGTATTTTTTTACAATTATGTTTTGTATTGTATTTCAAATTGGATGTTATTTTAAAGCGAAAAACAATATATCTATTCGGCATTTTCTATGGGTGTATGTTTTTCTATTTTACCTTTCGCTTGTGTATAAGGTGACGCAAATCGCGACTGTATGGGATATAAGTAGATATGAAACGTGGATTCGTGTAAGTCAAATTAACTTGACTCTATTTGATACGGTAGGTAGTACTACGTATCTTTTGAACATCGTACTGTTTATGCCGTTCGGTTTTTTATTACCGATGATTTGGCCGTATTTTAGAAAAATGAAAAACACGGTATGTGCAGGATTCTTTTTTTCATTGGCAATTGAGTTAAATCAATTGTTAAATAATAGAATTACAGATATTGATGATTTATTGACGAACACCCTCGGGGCGATTATTGGGTATTTATTATATAGAGCTTTAAAAATGATATTTAAAAGAGAGGGGGAAAAGCTTGATACCAGCTCTTCTCTAGTTATAAAATACGAGGCTATTTTTTGTTTAGTATGTTCATTTGTAGGAGCGATGTTAATTTATCATCCAGCTTTATTTGGAAGACCTGTCATCATTCAGTGAGGTAATTACGAATTTCTTTTGAACGCTCGAGCGATATTTCAATTTGCAAAAAGCCTTTAACTTGTTATAGTTAAAGGCTTTTATCATCATAATTTTTACTTACCAATTACCCACTCTAACATCCGCCTTCAACCACTTCACCCAATCCAAATCCTCTACTTTAAGCAAACTAAGCGAAACACCCTTCATATCTAAAGAAGTTAACAGCGTACCAATCTTTACGAATGCCACTTGCAATCCTTCAAGTTCACACAAACGGCGAATGTCGTTTGCGAAAATGTATTGTTCCATTAATGGAGTTGCGCCGAGTCCATTAATGAGGATAGCGAAGTTGTCTCCTTTTCTCCAGCGATAAATGCTTTTTAGTTTGTTCATTAGTTCGATCGCTAATATTTCAGAAGAGGATAGTGCTTCTTTACGGTAACCTTTTTCTCCGTGAATGCCGACGCCATAAAACACTTCATCGTCATTTAATGTGAATGAAGCTTTTCCTTTTACTGGATCGTTGACAGGGGAAAGAGCAACTCCTAATGTGTGTAAGTTTTTAGTGATAGAGCGGCCAAGTGTTGTTAGTTCTTCTAGAGAATGGCCTTCAAGAGCGGCCGCACCAAGTATTTTTTGAACGAAAACAGTACCAGCGACGCCGCGTCTTCTTTTATTAAAAGAAGCATCATCTTCAATTGAAACGTCGTCATTTACGATGATGTGGTCAATTTTTCTTCCTTCTTCTTTAGCGATCTGCTTTGCCGCAAGAAAGTTCTCAACGTCATCTTTAAAGTTTTTAATAATGAATAGTATACTTTTATCTTTTGGCATAAGGCGAGTTGCCGCCGCAATTTGTTCCACTGTAGGCGGAGTGAAGATGCTTCCGTTTACTGCCGCTGTAAGCATACCTTTTCCTACATAGCCAATATCAGCAGGTTCATGTCCGCTACCACCGCCACTTATAATAGCGACGTTTTGCTTTAGTTTTTCGATATCTTTTACATAAATGATGTTATTCGTTTCATCGCAATTTACTTTGTCGTTATGTTCAAAATAAAAGCCATGCAGCATATCTTGAACGATATTTTGTACATCATTCATAATCTTTTTCATTGCTTTTGCCACCCTTTAATTACTTTGCTGATTGCTCCAGTAATAGTAGTAATTGATTGTTTATCATATTTTTCATGAGAGAAGACATAATGGAAGGATCTACTTCGCACTTACTTTCAATCCAATCTTTAATCGTTCCAACGAAGCCGTGACTATAAAAGGAGGCAATCGTATTTTTTGTCTCATCAGAAAGGCTGAATCCACAGCTCACAGATAGTTCATCGATAATCTTCATATATAAGTTTTTCGTATGCTCAAATAAATAGTGATTAAACGAGTTTTGCTCAATGACTTTAAAAGCATTTCGGTAAAATTTTTGATTTTCATAAAAGTAATCAAATAATAAATCGAAAATGTTTTCCCACGTTTCATAATCGAGAAAGTCGATAATGTTTTCCTTCGTTTCTTCTCTATAAATCCAGCTTAATAGTTCAAATTTATCTTTAAAATGATAATAAAAAGTTTGCCTACGCATTTGACAGTGTAACATAATATCGCTCACTGATATTTTATGAAACGACTCTGTTTCCATTAAATACTTCAATGAGTTCGCGATTATCTTTTTAGAAATTATAGAAGAGGTCATCTGAATCATCCCTAGAATGTTAGTAATATAAAAATCCTATCTATAAATGAGAGCGGTGTCTTTAGACAGATTGTCCATTTTGTCCGTTTACTATAAAACGCTTTCATTTTAACATGGATAGTAAGAAGAAGATTTCAAATATATCACAATATATTAAAGGAATTGAGGGAGAACTACAATGAAAAAGATTATAAACAAACCAGAAACATTAGTAATGGAAATGTGCAACGGAATGGTTATGGCTCATCCAGAGCTTGAGCTTTTGAAAAAATATAAAGTCATTAAGAAGAAAGAAATGAACGAAAATAAAGTAACATTAATTAGTGGCGGCGGTAGTGGTCATGAGCCAGCGCATGCAGGATTAGTCGGAAAAGGAATGTTAGATGCGGCTGTGTGCGGAGATGTGTTTGCTTCTCCTTCACAAATTCAGGTGTATCAAGCGATTAAAGAGACAGCTAGTAAAAAAGGTACGTTATTAATTATTAAAAATTATAGCGGCGATATTATGAATTTCAAAAACGGAGCGCATTTAGCGACGGAAGATGGAATTGAAGTCGACTATGTAAAAGTAGACGATGATATTGCGGTAGAAGATAGTTTGTATACAGTAGGACGCCGCGGCGTTGCGGGCGTTATTTTAGTTCATAAAATTGCCGGTGCAGCAGCGGAAGCAGGTATGGATTTAGGAGCGGTGAAAGCTGTAGCGGAAAAAGCAGCTGCTAATGTGCGCACAATCGGTTTAGCGTTAACGTCTTGTACAGTTCCAGCGAGCGGATCACCTACTTTCACACTTGCGGAAGATGAAATGGAATACGGCGTAGGTATTCACGGCGAACCAGGAATTAAGCTTGAAAAAATGCTGTCGGCTGATGAATTAGCTAACCGTATGACAAATGATTTAATGAAAGATTTAGGAGTAAAAGACGGCGAGGAAATCGCACTGCTAGTTAACGGTTTTGGCGGAACACCACTGCAAGAGCTTTACTTATTTAACAACGCAGTGACGAGAGAATTAGCTGCTAGAAATATTAAAATTAATAGAGTATTCGTCGGCAACTATATGACGAGTATCGATATGGCAGGTATGTCTTTAACGGTAATGAAATTAGATGATGAGCTAAAAACATTACTATCAAAAGAGTGTAATACACCAGCGTTTAAAGTAGACGGTCCAGTTGAAAGTGTTGAGTATGTAAATGTACTTGAAGAGGCAGAAGAGAAGGAAGTCTCCTTTGAACTAGAAACGGCGGAAGAGCACGCTGTGATTAAAGATAATGTCATTACATTAAACAACATAATTTATCTCGTTGATAAAATGAGCGGTATTATTATTAAAAATGAAGTACCGTTCTGTGAGTTAGATACACATGCAGGTGACGGCGACTTTGGAATGAGTGTGGCAAAAGGATTTAAGCAATTAAAACGTGAGTGGCATTCTATCGTGGAGCAAGAGAACGTAACGATCGGATCATTCCTTGATGGTTGTTCCATGATTATTATGGAACATTGCGGCGGAGCTTCAGGTCCAATTTGGGGCGGTGCATTCCGCGCAGCTAGTAAAGCAGCAGGCGAGAAGCGTGAGTTAACAGTGAAAGAATTAGCTGAAATGTTGCAAGCAGCACTGCAAGGCATACAATCGATTGGTGAAAGATCATTCGGAAGAGGAGCGGTAGTTGGTGACAAAACACTTGTTGACGCACTTGCTCCATGTGTAGACTCTTGGTTAGCTAGCGCTTCAAGCGAAGAAGATATGAAAACTGCCTTTGAAAAAGGTGCAGAAGCAGCAGTTAAAGGTGCAGAATATACGAAAGAAATCGTAGCTCGCATGGGCCGCGCCGGTACAGTTGGTGAAAGAAGTTTAGGATATCCTGATGCAGGTGCGCATGCGCTTGGAGTTATCTTTACGGAGATTGCGGGTAGTTTGAAATAGTAATTGGAAAGTCCCTCTGCCTTAAGGTGGAGGGGTTTTTCTGTAGTTTTCGAGAATAATAGTATGTGTCTTTTTGTATTACCAAAAACGACCGATTTTGGTAATACAAAAAGACATAAATCTCGTTTTTTATCGGACTTCTTTTTACTGTACTTTTATTTTCTTTATGAGTTATTAGAAAAGTAATTGTCTATATAAGTCTTTATTTTTTCAAAATCCTTTTCCATAAATAAAATTGCTGGTACTTCAATTATTGGAAGATTATTTTCATTATCAAAAGGTGGACACGGTTTGGGAACTACCAAATAGTCAACTGAGCTTTTATCCCTAATATAATTGATTGAAACATCATAATAATTGGAAAAATATTCCTTCAAATCATCCTGATTCCTTAAAAATGGTAGAGAAAATATTGAACCATAATTTATACCAGCGTCGACAATTAATACAAAGCATATTTTTTTCATGATACACCCTCCTCGTATAATAAGTTTTAAGTTAATAATTGTTCCTTGAAAATTAAATAGTTTTTATATTCAAGAGCTACATCAAAAAAATGATGTATGGGTAAAATTTAGTCTTGGATACTGGGGGGGTTCCTAGATAATGGAAGTATAGAAGTAAAAAGATATGGTTATAATTTAAGTCTTCGACACGATATAACATATCCCCTGTAAAAATTTTGTAAAATAGCCTGTAAAAAACTGGATTTTCACTTGTAAATAACAGAAATAGGAGATGGAGAGAATGTTATTTACTTTGGATGAAATTATGACGCCGAGGGAAGCATGTGATCGTTGGGAGATTATGCTGGATAATCTACACATGAAATTAAATAGATTAAAAAATAGTGATGTGTTGAATGGATTAATTAAAGAAGGAAAAGCAAAATATTATAAGCCAGAAGGAAAAAAAGAGGGTAATGGATATTTACAATAGAAGAGATTAATAAGGTGCAGCAAGTAAAATTATTAGAAATGGAACAAAGATTAGGTGATCGCATTGATCAAAGAAATAAATTAATTGAAAATGATATAAAAGATCGTAAGGAACGTGAAGAAAGAATAGAAAAAAGGCTAGAATTAAGAGATGATAACTTTATGGAAATGGTAAGAGAAATCCAAGATGCAAAACGTACTATCGTATTGGCTCAACAAGAAATAGCGGCAGCTAAAAAGAAGTCCTGGTAGAAGTTTTGGAAATGAGTATCATTTTTAAATTAATACAAGTAAAAGAGACCTTATATGGTCTCTTTTTTTTAGGGTATTTTACTGTTTTCGCTCAAATGGATTGTCTTATACATCTAAGTTGTTTCTACATAAATATCTGTAATCTCACCTATTACTATATCTTTAAAAAAATTTCCAACAGAACCAATAAACCGTTATAAAAAGTATTTAAAATAATAACAAATAGGTATAATAATTCCCACTATAGAAAATACAATACTTCCTAAATTAAATGCAGAAAGTTTCGCACGATGAACTTGAATTTCACCTAAATCTACCCCTCCACTAAAATGCTTATCCATAACTTTAGCGACGTTTTGTTGTTGATTAACAAAATAAGGTATTAGCCATATACAGCAGAACAAAATAATACTACCAAAAAAGAGTGTGTCAATAATTGAAGCTTTCCAATTTAATGAAGTAATGACTATGAGAACAAATTCTCCCACCATAACAATTATCATAGTTACTACATATCTGGTTTTTTCAGAAACGTTTTTAAATACAGTCTCGTCCATAATTTTTTCTATATTAGTCCATATTACACTGATTAACACGATTAGGATAATTAAGAAAATAGTAAATAAAGCTTTAACTAAAAGGTACTCAAACACTACCGACACCACCTAATAATTTCTCAATTAGAATATAAAGTTGATTTTTTAACTCTATCAAAAGATTAAATTCAATAATCTATTAACTAGCTTATCGAAAAATTTATTGATTTAAAGATACAACGCTATATGTATTAGTTATATAGGATAAGATCTCCCAAAATTCCTTTTCTAATATATATATCTTCTAATCGTTGTTGGACTTCAATTGTCTAAATATTTTATTTAGCACTTTATATCAGTTAATAATTAGAATTTTCTGAATTAAAATTCCGTGATATTGTTAAGAAAATAATTATTATTATGATATCTCGATGTAATTGCTGCTAATGCTTTATCTTCAAGGGGAAATATAAGGTTTTCGTTACCGTAATACTAATAACAACCTAACAAATTGAATAGTTAACAGAAAATAATAAAATATTTCCCTCGGCAATTTACAGTATAATACACTTTTAGAAAAAATGGAATATTTAAGTATTTCTTTATTAATAATATGAATTAATAGAATGTTTATATTATTGTACGGATTAAAGATAGCTCAGCTGTGGTGATCTTTATTCATTTTTTCTAGAGTTTATATTAACTTAGAAAACTTTGTAACAGAATCATATATAAGAGCAAATATGATACAAGCAATATCATAAGTTTTTTATTTTTTTACAGTAACCATTTCTCAGCTAATCTCCACTATTAATTCGCAATATTCTGTTATTTTTTTATCAATTTACAATTGCAGGTTGAACTATTATATAATATACATAATAATGGTAATATTTAGGTGAAAAGAAGTAGTTGAGGAGGACGTAGTGATATGAGCACAAATATTTTAATGCATGAAGCAGTTATGCAACAACTTAATGATTTTTATCAAATGATGTTGTCGCAGCAAATTATAAAAGCAACGGAATTAAAGAAAGAAATAGATGAAAAAATTGAACAGATTAAACATGCAGAAGAAAAAGAAAATCAAAATTTATTATTATATTATTCTTTACTAGACCTAAAATATAGAATGCTAACTGATCGAGTGAGTATTCGAAAAGATAGTTTTGAAGCAATTGATACAATTAATGAATCGACAGATACACTCACAGCTTATTACTATCATTCTTTTAAAGCAGAACATGCTTTAATGTTTAGTAACTATAATGAAGCCAGAAGGCAATATGAAGAAGCTGAGAGCCTATTAGAACATATTTCTGACGAATTAGAGCATGCAGAGTTTTATCAAAAATATGCGGTGTTAAATCATCATATGTCTAGTATGCTAATATCTATTGAATACGCAAATAAAGCGAAAGAAATCTTTGAAAGGTATGCTGGATATGAGGTGAAAGTTGCTTCTTGCGAAAACACATTAGGGACAGCTTGTATATTCTTAAAGCAATTTGAAAAAGCGGAAGAACATTTGAATCGTTCCATTGACCTTTTGCAAAAACATAATGTAGAAAAATTGATTTTAGTAGTAAGGCATAATTTAGGATTATTATATGCAACTCAAAACTTATCTACATTAGCGATTCGTCATTTATCAGAAGTGACAGAGAAGAATCCTGCCCATTTTAAAGCATTGTTCTTACAAGCACGTGAACACTATAAGCTAAGAGAAACAATTATTGCAAAAGAACTTATTGAAAAAGGATTAGCAGTTTGTATAGAATTAGGAAATGAAGAGTATGTATATCATTTCAATATTTTACGTTCTCTTAATGAAGATGAAGCAATTGAACTCTTAGAAGAAGAAGTGAAAAAAGGTATTTCTTACTTCGAAAAGCAGGATTTGTGGGATTTCGTAGAAGAATATGCAGAAGTATTAGCGGTTCGCTTTCGCAAATTGAATAAGCATGAAAAAGTTAGTGATTATTTCGATGTATGTTACGAAGCGAAACAAAAATTACTAAGCAAAGGGGCGTTAAAATAATGAAGAAGCTTATATTAGCGGCGTTAGGATTAGTGATAACATTATCATTTAGTAACAATACAGGTGATACACAACATGCTCTAAAAAAGGAAGAAATTATACAATACTCACATGCTGATCATTTTTAATAGCTAATTAACAAAGGGACTCCAATTATGGAGTCCCTTTGTTAATGGGATATTGCTTTGGTTTATCTAATTGTAATAATGTTTGTAAAAAGTATAGATATTTTCTAAATTTGCAGAGGTAATTATTTGTTAATCTTTTAAAACATTGGCTTAGTAATACCGAGGGTTATTATAGATATATTAATCATATAATTTGTCCCTATCAAAATGAACATTTTTTGCATTTAATATATTGTAAATATATTTTATTTTGAAAGGATGTGATTATATGGCTCATAAATCTACTGGAGTGTTTCGAGTTCCAGTTTCTGAAAATGGGATTATTCCAACTGCTCTCAACATTATGCTAAACAATGATTCACGCTGCCATACTAGTAATGTAACGGTAACTGTTAAGAGAAGTCGAAACACCTTTTTCCCAACTCAAAATGAATTAGTTGAAATCTCTCGTACTTTTGTTTCTTTAGAACCAAACAGAACAACTAAGATTGTGTTGTTTACTCCAGAATTCCAAGTAGAAGATTTCCTTGATGTCATCATTAGTGGAAATAGAGAGGATGTTAAGGATGTTCTTGTATATTCTTTCTTAGCAGATTCAGTAGGTCATAATCTGCCATCTACTGTTTTCAGAAATGCAGAATACACTTTTGCTTGCTGACACTGTGATAATGTATTCTTTACTGTCGTATATCTGAATTGAAATGTTGCAAACAGCACTTCAAGGCATATAATCTATCGTTGAAAGATCATTCGGCAGAGGAGCGGTAGTTGGTGAAAGAAGTTTAGGATATCCAGATGCAGGTGCACATGCGCTTGGGGTACCTTTACGGAGATTTCGGGTAGTTTGAAATAGAAATTAGAAGATCCCTTCTACCTTAAGGTGAAGGGTTTTTTTAATATGTTTTTTGATATATATTGCTAAATATGTCCCCATAATTCATTCTATTGTATTGAGAATAATGTCATCTACATCAAAAAACGGTTTATAAAAGGAACTAGTATTTGAAGAAGTTCCACCTCAAACATACTCCTATGCATATAAGTATGTTTGAGGTGGATTTATTAAAGAATTTTATATATAGCATGAATGAAAATGAGATAAATAAAACAATGCTTCTCAGTATGTTTTTAAGAATTAATTGAGCAGGTCCTTGTAAAAATAAAGAAAAGACATCTAAAGGTGCCTTTCGCCGACTTAAATTAATTTTAATATTATCGATCTAAGTTTAAAAGCTGTAGGGATTTTTTCTGTGGGTTTTGTAAGTAGTTTTTACGAAATTATGAGTGTTTTTTATTTTGTATTTCAATAAGTTCATCTGGTAGCATTTTTGTATAATATTCTTTTTCTGTTAGTTCAAATATAAATAATGCTTTTTTCCAGTTATAAATAACCTCTTCTACATTATGTTGTTTCATTTTTAATAAACACTGACCTTTTAAATAGAATAGTTCACCTAGTAGGTATAAAGTATTTAGATTAATTGCTAATTTAATACCTTTATCAATGTACTTTATTGCCTCTTCATATTGATATGTGAAGTCGAAACATTTTGCTAAATTTAACATGAGTTTTAATTTAATTTCTTTATCTCTAGGAAAATCTAGCTTATTAAAATTAGTTAAACATTTTTTGAATATATTAATACTTTTTTCATATTCTTTATTTTCCGCATAAAATATAGCCATTGTTTGCATAATATCTATTTCTCTTTCTGATAAAAAATCAGAATTAGTTAAAGTCAGTTTTAATGCATTATTTAAAAAATCTAAAGCAGTTTTTATTGATTTATCCACCATAAATATAGCAATTGCTTCATGCCATATTAGAAATTGTTTCTCATCTTTTGTTTGAAAATTATTTAAGTTTTTCTCTTTTTTTACTATTTCATAAAGTTCTTTATATTGTTTTTGTTTTAAGCAATCTTTTATTACGTATTTTACATTTTCTACATATTTTAATCTTTTGTTTTGAGTTAGTGCAAATATGTTATTTGGATCAATACCAAGTCTTTCTGATAATTGATATAACAATATACTAGATGGATAAATCATACCTTTTTCAATCTTGCTAATTTGACTTTGTGAACATATTCCATAACATAATTCGGATTGTGATATATTTTTTTTAATTCTAAGTTCTTTAATGGTAATACCCAAATCGTTAAATTCCATTTTGCCACCTACTATTTAGCACTTTATTAATATAAGAACATTCTCTAACCTTAATGTAATGTAAAATTAATATAGTTGCAATTATTGTTTTAAAGGGCTTATCGTTTCGATAAAATGGTGAGATTTTTTTATGTACAAAAAAGACATCCTAAGGTGCCTTACGCCGACTTGGACCACATTCGTTTAATATGAACCTATCTGTATTTTCACATGCTTCTCTAATTCCTCTATTTTCCATTTGATAAAATAAAATCCTAATATTACTAATAATTAAATAAATATTTCTACATATTCAAGATATTTACATAAATTACAAAAGTGATACATTTAAGTTGTAATCTATAAAAACTATTAAAGGGGGATTTATTATGTTCAAGAAATTAGTAGTAGGAGCGTTAGCAACAGGTATTGCATTAACAGGAGGAATGGGTGCAGCTTCAGCTGATACACAAAAAGCTGTGAGCTCTCCGAAGCAAGCAGCCTGCTCCATTCCTTATGAGTATTCTAATGGTAAATTCAAAAGAACTCTTTATTACTCAAATGGAGTATATGCTAATAGTTTTAATGAAAATGTTTGTGGCGGGACGATTACGTGGTATTTAAAACATGTTCAACATGGAGTTGCTTTTTACGAAGGTAATTTAAAATAGTAGATTTTTTGAACCTCATTTATTGAGGTTCTTTTATTTTTAGTTTTTAAACTGATTCTCTATAAAAAAGACACCCTAAGGTGCCTTCTTGCGATTTGCTCCATTGTAATATGGTATTGGATGCCAGTCCAATTATTATTTTACCACGTTAAATAGTTTCGGTTATTGAGAAAAAAGACAACTCATTATTTGAATGCAAAAAAGCCCTAGGGGGACTAGGACTTTTTGCTAGAATGAATATGATTTAAAAAAGGACTTATATAACGTAACATATGAATGTTTCGTAAATGTATCAAAAAAGTGAACAAAATAGTTATTTTAAATAAAAAAAGCTCCGCGATAAAAGTTGCGGAGCTTCATAAGGTCGAGTTATGTCGTACTCACAAGGGATTTTAACATGAATGCTGTGGTAAAAATACCGGTAAATTTATCCTATAAACCCCCCGTTGATTAGAGTTTCACTTCATTCGAAGGAATTTATGTTTTATAAATTAGATTATGATAGTTGATATTCTCCATATTGACCAGAAAAGAACTAAAAATTCTAGTGAAATTCCAAGTGTTCGTTTCCTAGTTTTTTGAAATTCTTTTATTAAATAGCCAACAGCACTAATTGCTATAAGAATAAAAAGAATAAGTTCGAGTGTAACTGGCATTTTATCTACTCCTAATACATTAATTTATTATATAAAGATTATAAGATATTTTTGTGGCTAGTAGTGAAAAATTTAATAAAACTATCTCTAAATGGAGGTTTGTTTGAACTTCTAAAAGAATTTGTGAAAACCATTGTACGTAAAGTTTTTGCGTATGTTTTTAGGAAACAAATTTTAGAAAAAGATAACAAAAAACCACTCCTCGTCGCCGTCGGAAGCAAAAGGGTGGGCTTTGTAAAAAAAAATGAGCCCTAATGGATATAATGTACAAAAGAAAAGACACCCAAAGGTGTTTTACTCCGACTTGATAACAACATTTTATGTATTAAAGGTCATCAAAAAATGTTGTATTTGAAACACGTGACGTTTCATTAATATATTATAAACTAGATGTAATTATATATTGAATATAAAATTTAGGAAGTTGGTGGAAATAATAAAATGCATAAAATCCTTATTAAAAAAGAAGCCCTAGGATTAGGGGGCTAGGGCTTCCTGTGTTAGTATATCTCGCACGACATTATAAAAAGAAAAGAACTT
The DNA here is from genome assembly GCF_022664295.1 of Bacillus cereus group sp. BfR-BA-01311. Lineage (NCBI taxonomy): Bacteria > Bacillati > Bacillota > Bacilli > Caryophanales > Bacillaceae > Bacillus > Bacillus cereus group sp. BfR-BA-01311. Next base: position 3,150 of record NZ_JAKUHC010000007.1, on the reverse strand, counting down.
AATGAAGATAACAGAGAAATGTTTCGTAAATGTATCAAAAAAGTGAACAAAATAGTTATTTTAAAAAGAAGAGAAACTAGCAAAAATTAGATACTTTTGTATAAGAAAGGAATAGATTAATAATTTAATATAAAAAATACAAGATATGCAATATTGCATATCTTGTATTTTTTATTACATTGAACCCAATTATGCCTTGAATAGAGAGGGTTTAAAAGAAATATAATAATCTAAATTGTTTACCAATTAATATGGTAAATTATAGATAAATAAAGAAATTTATGTTAATGTACTTATGGTAATATACTGTTAAAAAAAGGAAGAGGTGAAAAGTTTATATGTTTAAAAAAGGCGTATCATTGCTATTAATTTTCATTTTATCTATTTCTACATTTAGTATAGTAACTCACGCTGCTAGTAGTTCAGAATATGTGAATCAATCATTCTATGGGTATAAGGAGCCATCTTTTAATTCAGCTAAAACAAATGGCGGATCAGAGTATGGTGCTCAAAATGTAGGAGTCGTGGAAAAAAGAGATAATGGTTGGTGGAAGATTGAAACATGGGAAGGTCCAGTTTGGATTAACTTAAATGGGGAAGAACGTGTCATGGGAGATTTCTATGCATATGATGAACCTTCTTTTTCATCAAAGGTTGCGAATGCTGGAGCGAAGTACGGGCGACAAACATTTAGAATAGTAGATGGAACAACAGATGGTTGGCTAAAATTTAAGACGTGGGAAGGCGACAAGTGGATGAATCCTACGGCTGAACAAATTACTGTCAACAAAACAATCTATGCGTATAATGAACCTTCATTTAATGCAAAGAAAGCAAATTATGAAGCACCATTTAACCCGCAAAATTGGGGAGTAGTAGAAAAAAAAGAAAATGGCTGGATGAAGGTAAGTACTTATGAAGGTTATAAGTGGATCAATCCAGATGGAGAAGAAAGGTTCATAAACAAATCATTCTATGCGTATAATGAGGCTTCATTTAATGCAGCTAAAGCAAACGCTGGAGCATTATATAGTCCACAAAATTTTAGAGTTGTGGATGGAACACCTAGTGGATGGTTAAAGGTTAAAACATGGGAAGGCGAGAAATGGCTGAATCTAGATGGAGAAGAAAGATTCATAAACAAATCATTCTATGCGTATAACGAGCCTTCATTTAGCTCAGGCAAAGCAAACGCTGGAGCATTATATAGTCCGCAGAATTTTAGAGTTGTAGATGGGACAACTAGTGGGTGGTTGAAGATTAAAACATGGGAAGGCGACAAGTGGATGAATTTAAATGCGGAAGATACAGGCGTAGAATTCTACGTGGAAGCTACTGCATATAGTGTAGAAGGTAGTCCACCAAATGAAAGGATTACGGCGTCTGGAATAGACATAGGAAAAAATCCTAACATCAAGTTAATTGCAGTTGATCCTAAAGTTATTAAACTAGGAACGAAAGTTTGGGTTGAAGGATACGGTGATGCAATTGCTGGAGATACAGGTGGGGCTATTAAAGGCAATAAAATTGATGTTCTGTTTCCTACAGAAAAGCAAGCACGTGAATGGGGACGTAAAAAAGTGAGAATTAAAATAATGAAATAGGATATATCTATTCTTTGCTTCGAAAATTATATATTAGACAAAATAAAAGGGAGGATATTTTTATGTTTAAGAAAAGTATAGGAATCTTATTGTTTTTTATTCTATCTATCTCGACATTCAGTATGGTAACTCACGCTGCTAATAGTTCAGAATACGTGAATCAATCATTCTATGGGTATAAAGAACCATCTTTTAATTCAGCTAAAACAAATGGCGGATCAGAGTATGGTGCTCAAAATGTAGGAGTCATGGAAAAAAGAGATAATGGCTGGTGGAAGATTGAAACATGGGAAGGTCCAGTTTGGATTAACTTAAATGGGGAAGAACGTGTCATGGGAGATTTCTATGCATATGATGAACCTTCTCTCTCATCAAAGGTTGCGAATGCTGGAGCGAAGTACGGGCGACAAACATTTAGAATAGTAGATGGAACAACAGATGGTTGGCTTAAACTTAAGACGTGGGAAGGCGAAAAATGGATGAATCCTGCGGCTGAACAAATTACCGTCAACAAAACGATTTATGCATATAATGAGCCTTCATTTAATGCAAAGAAAGCAAATTATGGAGCACCATTTAACCCACAAAATTGGGGAGTAGTAGAAAAAAAAGAAAATGGCTGGATGAAGGTAAGTACTTATGAAGGTTATAAGTGGATCAATCCAGATGGAGAAGAAAGATTCATAAACAAAGCATTCTATGCGTATAACGAAGCTTCATTTAATGCAGGAAAAGCAAACGCTGGAGCATTATATAATCCGCAGAATTTTAGAGTTGTGGATGGGACACCTAATGGATGGTTAAAGGTTAAAACATGGGAAGGCGAGAAATGGCTGAATCTAGATGGAGAAGAAAGGTTCATAGAAAAATCATTCTATGCGTATAACGAGCCTTCATTTAGTTCAGGCAAAGCAAACGCTGGAGCATTATATAGTCCGCAGAATTTTAGAGTAATAGATGGGACAACTAGTGGATGGTTGAAGATTAAAACATGGGAAGGCGACAAGTGGATGAACCTAAACCAAACAGATTCTGGTTCTTCTGGAGTAATTGATTTAGCTTTAAAACAACTTGGAAAGCCGTATGTTGAAGCTGGGACAGGACCAAATGGATTTGATTGTAGTGGCTTTATTTATTACGTATTTAAAAATAATGGATATAACATTGTGAGAACAAGTGTTGCAGGATACTGGGGAATGGTTACAAAAATAAGTGATCCTCAACCAGGGGATTTAGTATTCTTACAGAATACATATAAGCAAGGTCCTTCTCATTTAGGAATATATTTAGGAAATGGCGAATATATCCATGCAGCGGATACGACAACAGGTGTAATTAAAAGTAAGATAAACAGTCCATACACTCAGAAGCATTTCTTGGGGTATGCTAGATTTTCAAAATAATTAAATTGGATTCAATAAAAAGACAGTTATCTATGTGAACTGCACCCCAATTGTTAGACACAGTCTAACAATTGGAGGTGTAGTTTTTTTATGACTAAATTTACTTCAGAAGACAAAATAAATGCAGTAATACATTATCAAGA
>NZ_JAKUHC010000006.1:0-304753 GCF_022664295.1 Bacillus cereus group sp. BfR-BA-01311 | reverse complement strand
AATGATTGTCCTTTTCTTGCCATAAAAAAATCCCCTCCAGATAAAACAGTATTGAGTCCATCATATCAGATGGACTCTTTTTTTACTGTCTACCTATAGGGGATAATACCAGTTACACAAAATCGTAACCAGCTCTCCTTTTACTAATCTATATAGCTACGCCTGAATATTTGCATAATCTTCCATATCTTCGTACTCTTTTTCCAATTCCTCTAAAGACAGCTCGTATAATTGTCGGTCGCGAATCTTAAACACACCTGCTCCAATTAACTCATCAATTAAATGCCTCTTACGATTTTCAACAGCAAAACGGAGTTGACTACTCATCTTTTAAAAAACTCCTTTCTACGATCATTGAAAATGATAATCTTTATCAATTACCACTTTTGATTATAAAAGATGACTCTTTATAAGTAAAGTAATTTCATGAAATATTTACCTTGCAAAGTATTTGTGGCCACATTATATATATGTATGCCGTGCGAAAAATGTTATGACACTTTTTCTTATCCTTTTTCTTTCATACTTTGCAAGTTGTCTCATCGTGATGAAATTCACCATCTATTTCTACTTGAATGGTGACATGTTCTACATGAAACTTTTCCTTTAATACATACGTAGCCTCTTTTAATACACTTTGCGTTTCATTCACTTTAATAATAAGATGACATGTTAATACTTGAAAATCTGATGTGACAGACCATATGTGCAAATCATGAACTTCTTTGACAATCGGAATATTTAATAACGTACTTTTTACCTCTTCAACATTTATGTGCTGTGGTGCACCTTCCATTAATATATGAACCGTATCACGTGTTACACGCCATCCACTAATAATGACTAAAATAGACACAAGAATACTAGCAATCGCATCTGCAGCAGTCCATCCGAAAAATTTAATAAGTAACGCAGCAATGATCGCTCCGACGGAACCCAATAGATCGCCTAGTACGTGCAGGAAAGCACTTCTTAAATTCAAATTACCTTTCACATCTCCGCCTCTCATTAATATCCAAGCTGATAAAATATTAATAAGCAGACCAAGGACTGCAATAATGAGCATCCCATTACTAGCAATCTCAACTGGTTCTTTAAAACGACGGATTGCTTCAATAAAAATGTATACCGAAATGACAATAAGAACGACACCGTTACATAATGCTGCTAACATTTCGACTCGCTTATACCCGTATGTTTTCGCAGTTGTTGCTGTTTTTTCTCCGAGCTTAAACGCAAGTAAACTTAAAGCTAAAGATACTGCATCACTTAGCATATGCCCCGCGTCAGATAGTAGTGCTAAGCTATTTGTTACAAATCCACCAACAACTTCTGCAATCATAAAACTTGTTGTTAGTAGGAAGGCAATTAGTAATGCCTTTTTATTTTTTGAATGACCATGATCATGCGAATGTCCCATACTTATACTCCTTTAAGTACAATATCTGTATGTTAGTATGAAACAAACTCCCCATCTTTATCCCGAATCAACTGATTGTAAACGCCCGCTTCCTCTGTATACACACTTCGCTACTTTTTAGACAATCCCTTTTTCTCAAATAAAAACAAGACTACTTCTTTTTTATTTTCATATTGTTTACTAATGAAAGACTTTTTAAGGAGGTTACTAAAATGAAACGTTTATTTCTCTGTATGGAACGTGAACTTGTTGTAGTGAAAGAACAATATGATAACTATGAAACGACTTACCACTTACAAAATATGCAACCTACCTGTATCGCTGTTGATCCGTTCCGCCCAAACCGTGTATATTGCGGAACATTCGGACGAGGTCTATGGTTAAGCGACGATAGCGGGGATTCATGGAGACCAATTGGAGATTCTTATCGTTACTTTGATTTCCCTAAAGAAGATGGTATTTTACACTCCTCTATCACTTCCATAACAATAAGCTCAAATGAACAAGTGAACGGATATGGGGTCGTTTATGTCGGCACAGAACCGAGCGCTTTATTTCGCTCTGAAAATGGTGGTGAAACGTGGACTGAACTTAAAAATATGAAATCATTATTATCTTCTTATACGTGGGCTTTCCCGCCTAGACCTTTTACCCATCACGTACGCTGGATTACAGTTGATCCAAACAACCCTAATACAATACACGTTTCAATCGAAGCTGGTGCTGTTATTCAAAGTAATGATAAAGGGCATACATGGATTGATAAAAAATTCGGTGCTCCTATCGATGCTCATCAATTACTTATGCACCCTGAAGCACCAAATCGTCTTTATGCATCATGTGGTGACGGATTTATGGGCGGACCTGATCGTGCTTATCTTGAAAGTTATAACAATGGAAACAGCTGGATCTCATGTAGTGAAGGACTTGAACATCATTATTTATACAGCATGGCAATTGATCCAGCTGATTGCAATACGATTCTCGTTTCAGCTGCACCGAGTGCTGATCTGGCTCATCACCGTATCCCTTATGAATCTTATATTTATCGAAAAACGAAAGATACTCCGTTCCAGCAAGTACAACAAGGACTACCGTCTGCAATCGGTACAGTCATTTCGATGTTTGCTACAAACGAAGCCGAACCACATACGTTCTACACGTTAAATAACAATGGCGTCTTTCAATCCAATGATAGCGGCGAATCATGGGAACAACTAAACATTCCGTGGAAAGATGAATATAAAACGCAGCATCCGCATGCACTACTCGTTACTAGTTCTTAACGAAAAAGAGACTGCCTAAATGGTTTTAGGCAGTCTCTCTTTTATTTCTTTAAATCAATGACGATATCATCTAACACAATATCTTTACTCTTCGCTTCTTTTTTCGGCACTTCTATTTTCTTCTCTTTCCCATTCACATACTCTACTCCACCATGATTTTCAGGTGTATGTACTCGCAAGTGCACACGAGGTGTAACGATAAGCTTTGTTGCATTTTCGTTTAGTTTTTGGAAGGTGGCACTCCAATGGATATTGTAAGGATCGTTGCCACTTCCCCCATTTCCTTCACCCGAATAAATATTCCCTAAATCATCCTTAACCGTCAATTCAACATCTACACTATCCCATTCTTTCCTCGCGACCTTAGAAACCTCTTGATTGTAATAAAGAATAAATGAAACTGGCGATATTGCGACCTTTTCCATATTTGCTTTTATACCTTCTTTTTCTGAAATCCCACCAATTGTTCTCTCTTTACTATCCACTGATTTTACAGTTAAGGCGAAATTCCAATTACCTTGTATTGATTTTTTCCTATCTGGCATCTCTATTCTCTCTATATTCCATCTAAAGTTTACTTTGTCCTTTTTATTGCTATCATGATGCGTCGTTGTTACCATACCTACATACTTTTTTTCATTAACTTTAGTCATTTTACCACTGCCTGAACTACCATGAGCGTCCATTATATCCAATCCCCCTAATATGATAGGATCCTCCCCTAAGTCCTGCTCACTTTCCAGTGAATACGTTATAGATAATGTTCTGCCATCAGAAATTACATCATTAATTGTAACCTTAACTCCACTACTCTCTCTCGTCATATTCAACTCAGTCGAAAATTCTTTATAATTTTCATATAACCCTGTTCTACCATTATCTAAAAATCGGAATATGTCCCCTACAATTGGCAATCCCCCCGCATATGTAGGAAATCCGATACCGAGTGTTGCAACTGATAATCCTACTAAAATAGATGCAGCAGCCACACCTTTTTTCCAACTTTTCATCTTTTTCTTCGTACGTATCGATTGTTTTACATTTCGTTTTACTTTTTCCTTTTCAATTTCAGAAGCCTCAATTTCTTCTAGTTCTTTTTCGTCTATATCAATATCATTTAATAGTTCATAAATGTCTTTCATATTGCACTACCTCCAAAACTAATATTCGTAGCATTTTGTTGTAGTTTCTTTTTCCCCCGGTACACTCGATTATCAATTGCTGCCCGAGTTAATCCTAACTTGTCACCTATTTCCTCTGTCTTCATACCAAATAAATATTTCATAATGAACACCTTTTGATCTAGCGGTTCTAATTGATTAATGAGCTTCAATAATTCTTCCCTATCTTCCATAACGATTAATTCGTCTTCTGCTGATTTTTCTGTACTAATATGAAACTCATCTGAAATGATTTCTACCGTTTTAGTCGATTTCCGGTAATAATCAATTGCTTTAAACTTTGCAATCGCTGCAATCCACTTTTTAAAATCACTCGGCTCTCCATGAAATTTATTTGCGTTATTCCAAATGGAAAGAAATATATCGTTTATACATTCCTCTATGAGTCCATCATTTTGAATGGGAAGTAGAACTTTATGCGTGATCCCCTTTATGAGTGGTAAGTATGTATCGACAACAAATTCTAACGCGTCTTCTTTTTGCCGCTGTAATCTTTTTATAAAATTTTTCTCATTTGATTTCATGTAGCGATTCCCCTTATTGTTTTGTAAAAGCTTTTACACCCTATATAACGTCTGAGAAAATTTTTTCTCTCATCTTTTTATTTTTTGTATGTAATGGAATACTTTCCCTTAGCCATTGTCTCACATAACTATGCGTTCAAAGAAAATTTTCTCAAGTCTGTAATTTAATTCATGTAGTACACTATTTATATAGTCACTTTTTAACTTAGTGTACATTTTATTTCGTTAATCTACTATTTTAATTTAGGAGATGAGATGTGTATGTGTGGAATTACAGGTTGGGTAGATTGGAAGGAAGACCTTTCAAATCAACATGTTATTTTAAAAAAGATGGCAAATAGTATTGAGCATCGTGGTCCAGATGCTGAAGGATTTTGGTTTTCACCTCATGCGGCCTTTGCACACCGGCGTTTAATTGTAATTGATCCAGAAGGCGGGACACAGCCGAAGACATTCCGTGCTGGTGATTATACGTATGCTCTTACCTATAATGGAGAAATTTATAATTTCCGTGAACTTAAAGAGCAGCTTCAAAAATGTGGGCATGCATTTGAAACCCATTCAGATACAGAAGTATTACTACATGCTTATTTAGAATGGAAAGAAGACTGCGTGCGATATTTAAACGGAATTTTCGCTTTTGCCTTATGGGATGATCAGAAGCAACAATTGTTTTTAGCACGAGATCATTTAGGTGTAAAACCACTCTTTTTTACAGAAAGAAATGACAGTATTATTTTCGGCTCTGAAATTAAAGCATTATTAGCGCATCCATCTGTCCCTGCTGAACTTGATGCGGGTGGAATAAATGAAATATTTGGATTAGGCTTATTTCGCACTCCAGGATGTGGCGTCTTTAAACATATTCAAGAAGTACGTGCTGGACATTCTATAACATTTACACGTCATAAAAAAGTAGTTACGAAGTATTGGAATTTAGAAAGTAAGTTCCATACAGACTCTATAGAAGATACATCTTCGCATATTTTATCTATTTTACAAGATACAGTAAAAAGACAATTAATTGCCGATGTTCCTCTCGTTTGTATGTTATCAGGCGGATTAGACTCTAGCGGTATTACTGCACTTGCGGGTAAAGAATTTGCTGCGGAAAATAAAACACTTCATACGTATTCCGTTGACTTTGTAAATAGTGCAAAAGATTTCGAGCTGACATTTGCTCGCACTGGTTTAGACGCTCCTTGGGTAAAACGCGTTTCTGAACATGTAGGGACAGCGCATCATGATATTATTGTGAATGCTGAAGAATTAGCAAATCACTTATTCGTTCCCCTTCATGCGAAAGATTTACCGAGTGCTGGTGAAATGGAAACTTCACTATATTTACTATTTTGCGAAATGAAAAAAGATGCGACCGTAGCTTTATCCGGTGAATCGGCTGATGAAGTATTCGGTGGATACCCTTGGTTTCATCAAGAAGAATTACTATATGTAGATAAGTTTCCTTGGCTAACAAATTGGAAAAATACATCTCCTCTTCTACTAAATGAAGTAAGTAACCAATGTAATCTAGAAAACTATATTGATACACGATTCCAAGAAGCGATACTTGAAGTACCTACTCTTGAAGGGGAAAGTAAAAAATCCGCGAAACAACGCCAAATGTTTTATTTATTTTTAACACGATTCCTTCCTTTCTTACTTGACCGTAAAGATCGTATGAGTATGGCTGTTGGATTTGAAGTTCGTGTACCGTTTTGCGATTATAGATTAGTTGAATATTTATGGAATGTTCCTTTCAACATAAAAAGTATTGATAATATTGAAAAAGGCATTTTACGTAGAGCACTACAACCAGCTTTACCTGACGATGTACGTAATAGAAGAAAAAGCGCTTATCCAACTTCACAAGATCCACACTACTTACAAACAATCCGTAATTTAACACTTGATATGTGTAGCAATAAAAACAATCCTATTTTCTCACTTATTAACCATTCCATCTTACTTTCAATTGCTGATCAAAGTAATAAAGAGATTAACAATTTTGAAGCAAGAAGTGCCATGGAGTATATGCTACAAGTAAATGAATGGTTAAAAACATATCACATCCATATTGCTTAACAAAAAGGAGTTCAAGGATAAAAACCTTGAACTCCTTTTATATTAATTAGCACATTGTTTATTATCAGTATCAATAGACCATCCAATAATCGTGGCACAGTCTCTACCTTTCCACTGCAGTACATTTGTTAATACGGGCTCAATCTGCAAGCTATTTCCGTCGTGTAATATTTCTACTAAAGATTGATCATCATCAAACCTTCGTTTGTCACACTCTAAAATACCGTCCGTTGCCATTACAATGTGATTCATTCCTTTTTCTAATCCTCTTACACCTGACGTAAAGCAAGGTGTATTTGCTGCAAAAATATTTTTCCTGCCAATATATTCGTAATTCTTCCGTTTATTTAATCGTCCTTTTCCATTTTTCGTTTTCTCAGAATGGAATAAATACGCGAAACAATCACCAACTGATAACCAATATAAAAATTCGCCTTTTCGTAAACAAATTAAGCAAGCGAGTTCCTCATCATCTTGATCACACTTTTTAATAAATAACTCATCTGTAAATAACGCTAATAAGTACATATGTGTATGATGGAAAGCTAAATGTATTGGATATGAGAATAACTCTTTTAGTTTTTCTTTTCTTTCCGAAATCGCTTCTATTATATAATCTATATTTTTTGTTTTGTGATGTGTATCAAAAATCATAACAAATTCAAATTGTAATTCAGGATCCCACCAAGCCAGCACCGCATCTCCTCGTTCATATGCATCACTCTCTTGATTTCCCCCATATACGCCGACTGAAAGAGGACCACATTTTTCAACATGTATTTCATCTACATACATCTGTTCATGACTAATCCATTTGAATGTATTCACAGCTATCATCCTCTCTCTTGCTAAATGTATACCTTTACACATAGATTACCTTATATTTCAATAAAAATAAACTTTTTCAACATTTTTTATCCAAATAAAAGGGTTTTATTTCTGAAATCACGAATATATCTCACTATACGATATAAAAAGGAGATTTATTATTATGTACAACATTAATCAACATTGGGAGAGCATTTATTATCACTTACGATACGAATACGAGGACAACCTTTCCCACCAAGCAATTCGTATTTTACAAATCGTTTCTCGTGAGAAAGATATAACAATTGGAAAAGTCGCTACTGAGCTTAGTCTTTCTCATAACACAGCATCTGAACATATAAAACGCCTTATTCAAAAGGGTTTCATCGTTAAAGAGAGAAATAAAAAAGATGAAAGAGTGGTAAACCTTACATTAACAATTGAAGGAATTGAAGTATTAGAAAAACATACTTTACTAGATAAAGAAAAGATAAAAATATTAGAATCACAGTTATCAACAGAAGAACAACAATTAATTGAAAAAGCATTTTCCTTATTAGCGAAGGAGGCAAAATATGCATTTCCTCGTTAAAATAATCGTTTCGGCACTTATTATCGGCGTTATCACTGAAGTCGCTAAACATTACAGTACGATAGGTGGCTTTATTGCTGCCCTTCCTCTCGTGAGTTTACTTAGTTTATTTTGGATTTCATTCGAAGGCGGAAATAAACAAGAATTGAGTCAATTTGCTTTAGGGGTATTATATGGATTCCCCGCATCAGCACTACTATTATTTATTGTCTATATTGGTTTAAAAAATTCATTTACACTTAGTACATCTGTCCTACTTGGTATAGGTGTTTGGTGTATCGTTTTTGCTTGTCAAAAATTATTTCAAGCTTAGGAGGAATTAACATTCATAAATTTGTAGAAATAATGGGGCAAAATATAGAAGTACATATAAAAGGAGATGGTAAACAAACTGTAGTCATTCAAACCGGAATGACTTGCTCATTTTATGATTGGTTTCCTATTATAGAAAAGCTTTCAGAGCACTTTACAGTTGTTTCATACCATCGCCCAGGTTACGGAAAAAGTGATTTAGGCAATCAGCCGCGTACAATAAGGCAAGTTACAAAAGAGCTACATATGTTACTAAACAAACTAGCTATTCAAGAACCATTTATTCTAATCGGTCATTCCTATGGAGGATTATGTGCACAACATTTTGCGATGTTACATGAAGATAAGCTGCAAGCACTTATTTTAGTTGATTCTACTTCGATGAACTTACACCGTTTAGATGAACTTCATTTACCAATTTCTGATCAAACTGATTCTGATGATGTTTGGTTTCAAAAATATAATATATATTCCAAAATGGATGTAGACACACTTTATAATGAACTAAAACCTATTCTCACCGATCAATCAAAACAGCAAATTGAATTCTCTACCTCGCCTTTATTATATAAAGCGACAGCTTCTGAACTATCGGCGTGGAAAAACTGTGCTCTCTCACTAAAAGAGCTATGTAAAACATTAGAAATACCATTAATCGTTATCGGTAGAGATCCTCAATATTCTATTACTCAATTGACTAATGGTGGCATACCAAAAGAGGAAGCAACACAACTTGAAGCAATGTGGCAAGAACTAATTCACGAACAATTACACCTCTCAACTAACAGCCAATATATTCTTGCCGAACATGCTAGTCACGGTATAGAAAATGATCGACCAGATATTATTATTGAGGCGATTCATTTCTTACAAATAAAAAAAGGAAGCAACTAAAGCTGCTTCCTTACTTATCTATTCATAATCTTCTTCATCATCGATTTCTTCGTAATATGAACTTCCATTACTTACATATATAGGGCCATTCGCAACATCAATACGTAGTACCCACGCCCATGGCACAGCTAAACGTTTATGTATCGCTCGCCAAAAGCTCATTGATTTTCTTTCGTACTCCTGGAACTCCTGAAGTAACTCTTTGTAGGAGGAACCGTCTAACTGAATATTTGCTTCTAACAAACGAGAATGGGCATAGTACTGTAACTCTAGTTCAGCAGCAATTTCCATTTCTTCTTCCGTTGCCATACCAATGATTGTTCCATCTTCTGGTGCAATTTCATATACGTTTTGAACTTCAATAAGCCCTTCTTTCTCTTTCTCAAACATGTAAACAGCCTCCTTTAACATATATTTTTTATGTTACAAAGTCATACTTCTACAATAACTTCTCTCTTTCCTCTTTTTTTGATAAACTTTTACAAAATATTTAACCGATGACCTGTTTTCTCTATTCTTTCAGCAGAAATGAAACGATTTTTATCAAAATTTAATTTATACACATCAGGCATATGAAGTGTTTTCCAAAACTCCAAATCATATTTCGAATTAAAATAATTCATTAGTAATACCATAATATTTCCATGCGTACCTATTACAATATTCTTACCTTCATATTTTTTTAATATATTTTGTATACATATTACAGCGCGCCTTTGTGCGATATCATTCGATTCTCCACCTTCGTATGCAAAACCCCAATCTTCCCACACATTCTGCATAGCATCATTAAAATTTGATACCGGCTCTGTGCTCAATAATCTTTCACGCAAATCTTCTTCTGTTTGTATTGATAATTTATATGTATTCGCAATTCCTTGTACAGTTTGGATTGCTCTTTTGTACGGACTAGAAATAACAACATCAATATGTTTATCTTTTAATAAATGTGTTACATTTTCTGCATCACAGTGCCCTTTTTCAGATAAAGGTCGTTCCCGTTCTTCTTTTGTATATGTAGAATGGGCATGGCGAACGAAATATATTGTTGTCATTTTTTAACCTCCAATCTTATTTTCCATCTATATTCAATAATAAGATTGGAAAATCCTGTATTACAAAAGAGCACTTTTCATAAGTGCCCCTTTGTTTACATAATAAAATTATTTCATTATAATTTATTTCTGAATTCCTCACTTATGACAATATCTCGAATAAAGTAATCCATATTACTTAGAAGTTTTTCAAATGCTTTTTCACTCAAATTGTTCATCATAAAGACAATCTCAATCTTATTCCCTTTTTTATCAGTACCATAGAAACTATTTGTTAATACAAATGCCGTAGAACCACCTTTCTGTCCAGCAAATTCGAATATACCCTCTCCTACGGTTCCTTTAAATATATTCTCAACCTCACCTTGCATTTGTGGTGTAAAATAATTTCTGCTATTTATCTTTTCCAATAAACTCATGTAATCCTTCGCATTTGCACCTATAAACCGATCTGACCAAATACGCTGAAAATCCATATCGGCTTTTAACGATATCTCGCGTTTTGTCCATTCTTTCTCGTCTTTCATCCATTCATGTATTTGCCATACATGCTTAACATATTCATCATTAGACATATTACGTAGCTTGTCCAATGCTTTATTTTGAGGAATATGCAGTTCTTTTTCAACATAGCCCCTCATATATAATGCCCCTGTATACGTTGGATAAAATTCATCGTGACTATTTAAGCCTAACTCTTTCAAACTTTCATTTATCCGCGCTGCTCCAAGCTTGTCCAATAAATATGATGCATTCGCATTCGAACTATAATGGATCATTCCTTTCACTACTTCTTCTAAAGAAGTTTGACCACCCTTCACTAACTTTTTACCTTTTACATCATCTAGCCATGCAGGGTGTGCACCACCATCAGTATTTTTCACATAGTATTTTTCTAATTCTTTCAATGAAATTTTCTCGTCTTTTCTTATTTTCCCTTCAGCTACTTGCTTAGCATATTCAATTGCTATAACGATTTTCGACATACTTGCTAGCGGTAATTTTTCTTTTTCATTTATTGATGTCAATGTTTCACCATTTCTTTTAACAATTAAAGAAGTTGTTTTATCATCCTTATGTTCTTTTATGTAATTTAGCACATAATTAGAGTCTTCTTTGGAATTGACATATTCCTTCACTGAAAAGAAAGCTATACAGCCTACTATAGTAATTCCAGCTATAATTCCAACAACTTTTAATCCCCTCATGATACTCCCCCTAAAATAAACATATTATATATTATACTAAATAAATTTCCCTTTTTAAGTAATAATTAGATTATTTATACAAAAATACTTCTTTTCTTAAACAACAAAAAAACATGCCTTCATTAGGAAAGCACGTTTTGTGATATTCTTCACATTGTTTAGTTAAAAAATAAATGTTTACTTACCATGATGTAACATTAAATCACTAAGTTCTTCTTCAATGTGATTTAATTTCGCAACGCCTTCTTTCCATTTATGAATATAACGTGAAACCCCAACGAAAAACAAAACAATAATTGTGGAAAGAATAATACCATATACGATTGCTACAGTACTCATAGTTACACTTCCTTATAATTAGTAATGTGGTTATTAGTTATATTTTTATTATAAACCTTTTTCTTTTAAAATACTTCGATTTCAACTTTTTGTAACAAAATTGATTTTTCTAACATTTCGTTCGTGAAAATGGCATATTTTTCACAAATTATACAAAACTTCACCATATGTACTATTACCATATGAGTTATATTATTAAATAGAATAAAGGGGATGATATACTATGACGACTTGGTTTATTGTAATGTTAGTTGTATTTGGAGCATTTAAAATTATCGTTTCTAGCCTTCCTAACACTGTTATTGAATCCATTATTAGCAAGTACGAAACACATCCACAACTTGAAGAAGAGAATGTGACTATTACAATTCACGGAAATAACGTAGAAGGCGAACAGAAATCAAAAATTATTCATGATTTTAACGAAGGTTTATTTTTAGATCGCTATTATGCACCACCACACAATGAGGGTACGCCTTTAATTATCAATGCAAAACGTGGCAAAAAAGATTTCACATTTTATATTTATAGTCACGAGGAGCATGTTGATGTTGTAAAACAATATAAAAAGAAGGTAGTTGCTTATAGTTTACGCTCTAAAAACCTTCAAAATAGTGATATGTTCGTGTCAGCTGACTTAGCTTAATACTCATATATTTGAAAAAGGAATCCACGAAATATGGATTCCTTTTTTCTCATTTACTGAAAAATAAGCTCTGTCTTCAAACTATCTTTCGGTAACAACCAGCCTTTTTTCTCTAAACTCGCCATTAATAATTCCCTTTGTTTTGTCGCAATACTTTCTTCATTTGTTTTAAATGACACTTCTATTACGAAGTCATCTTCTAATTTTCCTGTATTACTTAATGGCCAAATTTCAATATTTGCTTTTATGTTTTCAAACTCTCCTGTATATCGTTTCATTAATACAGGACCGTAAATACGGGAATTCTTTAACATCTCTTCTCCCCAATTTGTATACAACCACTTGTTCATTTTCCCTGGTAATTTTTCTATTAACATGTTTTGAGCAGCTTGTTTATTTGGTAAATCAAGTATTCCATATCCTTTAGCACTGTAACTTTTCTTATTTGAAATGCTTAATGTTTTCTTCTCAAATCCCCAATCTATTTCCGCCTCATAACTATCCGTATTACTATCGAATCCTTCTTTTTTAGCTACTTCTAGTGCATCTTGAATTACACCATTTGGAATAGGATATCTTTTTTTATATGTTAGTTCAAAATCTTTACTAAATTCTTTCTTTCGAATTCTAGCAAACCAACCTTCCTCGCTTAAACTTTTATTCGCAGTATCTAAAAATTGCACTTGTATTCTTTCATATTTTGTACCAGCCTGGAAATGTTCTAACACCTCTTGCTTCATCTCTTTGTTATCACCTAATACTTGTTCTGGCTTCAATAATAACTTCACTTCAAAACTAGGTTTCATTGGACTAGCAGCAAACCCTTCCTTAACGTTATAAAGGAAACAACAAAAGAAAATGCTTACGAATACAAATACTTTTTTCATATACCTATCCCCTTTGCATTTTAAATGACTTCTATACGTTCCATTGCAAGTGAATATACATTTTCATATCCTGCTGAACTTAGCTTTTGTTGTAATCGATCCGTATCCTCTTTCAAAGCGTGCACTAGCACCGTATGTTCTGGTAATAATGTATTTAACATCTCTTTAACGTCTCTTATACTTTGGTGAACTTTATATGGAACTCGCTTCACCCTACATTCTTTACCTACATACTCTTTCATAACTTTTTCTGCAAAACTCCCTTTCGCAATATGCCCAGTAAAAATAACGGCATTTCGCTTTTCATTCCGAAGTTGTTCATAATATAACTGCGCTCGTTTCGTTTGCATATTCGCATCACTCATTACAACTATTCCGTAACTATTTTGCATACTAATGTCATTATCCATCACTATTATGTTTCTTTTTAAACTCTCCATAATCCATTTAAATTCTTCATTATTTTTTATCCAATCTTTATATACGAACATCTCTTCAAATCCAGCCAAAATTTTTTTATCTACTATAAGCGGAAATTCTTTATATCGTTCATATAAATACAATACTATATCTTGTGCCCTACCAAGTTGTGGCAGCGGTAATAATGCTATTCCTTTATTTTGCATAACTCGTTCAATTTCTGCACATAGATTGTCTAATCTTTCATTTTGCGAAACATCCTCTGTGTGATAAGCGGCATCTACAATTGCAACTTTTATATTGTGGCCCAATTTCTCAGGTAAATTAGCTCGTAGTATATTAGACTCTGCTGAATAGTCGCCTGAATAAAATACGTATGTATTACACATATCAACTAAAAACCAAACAGCTCCTAATACATGCCCACTATATCCCCATTGAAACCGCAATGTAGGAGTAATTTGTATCCATTCATTTGGATTACTAATCTCATCAATACATACATAATTTAAATCTTTTATATGTTGGTCGCTATAAGGTAAATTCCACCCTTGCATCACATTATAGTTTCTCCATTTTTCATAATATAACGGCAGTTGCTCCTTCGTATAACGAGTCGTCCAAATTTTTTTCTTATAGCCATACTTCGCTAATAAAGGTAAACCCATCGTATGATCTTCATGAATATGTGATAAAAATACCGCATCTAAAAATGGAACAGCTTCTCTCTCTATTTTTGGATAACTATCCTCATAAGATCGATTAATACCACAATCAAATAATATTTTCGTCTCTTTATTTTTTACAAAATAGCAGGAGCGACCGTATTCTCCTGCTCCTCCCCATACTTCCACTCTCATCATACTACCCCTTTTCGTTTTTGCTCCATATGTTGTAGCAGTAATAAGCATATTGTTGTAAGTCCAACAGAAACAACAGCCATCGCCATGCCTATAGATACTTCACCCTGTTCAAATTGGGCAAAAATAAACGTTGCTGACGTTTCTACTGATGGAGGTAATACGAGAAGCGATGCTACTAACTCTCTTATCGAAATTGTAAATGTCATCGCCCATCCAGCAAGAATACCTGGGATAATAAGAGGCAATATTATTTTTCTAAAAATATAAATATAATTTCCAGAAAAAACACTTCCTGCCTGCATGAGAGAATCATCAATTTGTCCGAGTGATGATTTTACATATTGCACCGTGTAAGGTAAAAACAGAACAACATACGTTATGATAACCATGATTGGTGTATTATAAATTGACATAGGCATATATGGTGAATTCCAAAATAGAATAAGACCTACAACCATAACAATTCCTGGTACCATATTCGGTAACATACCGCACATATCAAGCCATTTTTCAGAGGTTTTTTTCCCCTTTCGAATCATAAGTGCCAAAAAGACTCCAATCATTACCGCAATAATCGCTGTTACGAGTGAAAAAAGAAAACTATTCCATAAAGCCTCTAATCCTGGAGATCCCATTGTAAACAATGCCTCATAATGGCTTGTTGTAAAGTTATTTACATGTAAACCGCCGCCTCTTAATTTTGACAAAGAAGCAATAAGTATAGAAAAGTATGGAATTCCAATTGATACGATTAATAAACCAATTACATACATCCATGCTACAACGCGCGTAAATATAAACAAAGTATATCTTTTAGGTTTCACACCTTTTCCACTAACCATTGCATATGAATACTTTCGATTCAATACATTTTTCATATACCAAATAAGCATACAAGCACTAAGTAATAAAGAAGCTAATGCTGTTGCACTACTAAAATCAATTGGCCAACTCGAAATAAATTTATGGATTTCTGATGTTAACACGTGGAATCCTATTCTACGTCCGAATGTAGCCGGTGTTCCAAATTCAGCAATCGTCTTTACGAAAATGAGTAAAGCACCCATTACATAACTTGATACTAATAACGGCAATATTATTTTTCTTAAACGATAGAAAAAACTTCCGCCATGAACTGCTGCAGCTTCTTCTTTACTACTCCCAATCTGAAGTAACGTGTTTTTCAGCATGAAATAAAGAAATGGGAATAAATGCAGACTCATAATTAATACCATACCTCCTAAACTAAAAAACGATGATGAAACTGTCTTTAGCATAGGAAAAAATTGTTCAAAATAGCCGTTAGGTTGCATGAACAAAATCCAGCCCATCGATCCAATATACGGCGGTGTCATAAATGGAATCATAAAAACAATATCTAACTTACTATACTTTCCTACATCTGTTTTGCTCATAATAAACGCCAATGGAAATGCAAATATTGTAGCTCCTATTACAACGAGTACACCTAGAAGCATCGAATTTAGAAAAATTCCCGCTAATCCACCACTCTGCATCACTTCAAAAGGCTTTAAAAAATTCCAACTGCTATTTTCATATACACTAGAAAATAAAATAAGAAAAAGTGGAATGACGATTAACATCGCCACAAGTAATAACGCTACCGTCATTCCAACTTTTCTTACTGATACGAATCGATTTACCATGGAATCACCATCTTATTGAAATACTTTCTTAAATTGTTTTCCTATTTCATCTTGCTCTTTCTCAACTGTTTTCCAATCAATATTTAATACTGGAATCTCTTCTACATTTGGTCTATTTTCAGCTTTTATATCTGTTCTACCAGGCAATAAATACGCTTTAGAAACTTGTTTTTGTACATCATCGGATAATAAATAATCAATAAACTCTTTTGCACCTTCAACATTTTTACTATCCTTCATAATCCCCGCTGCACGCGGACTAATAACTGTTCCGCTCTTTGGATATACGATATCAACAGGTTCACCCTTTGCTTTTGCGCTATACGTCATATAATCAACACCCGCAATGACCATATCTTTCGCACCTGTTACAACTGGGTCTAACGCTTCCTGGTTTGCTCCTGCTACTGTAACTTCATTTTTCTTAAGCTGCTCAAATAAATTCCATCCATCTTGTCCATTCTTTTTCACGTATCCTGTTACAAAGTCTAAAGCTGAACCTGAAAGTGCTGGATCTGGAAGATTCACTTTCCCTTTCCATTCTCCTTTCGTTATATCGCTCCAATCTTCAGGCGCTGTCTTCACATTTTTTGTATTGTACACAATCCCTAATGCTGAAGCACTATACCCGAAATAATGTCCTTTATCATCTGACCATTCAGAACGCAGCTTATCAGCTTGTTTCGCTTCTTTATAAGCTAACGTTTGACCCTCTTTCTTTAATCCTTCCATCGCTGGTAATGATGCAAGTACGACTACATCAACGACTGGATTTTTCTTTTCAGCTTCCATTCTCGCTAAAATTTTACCAGTTGTCCCTTGAAACATTTCCACCTTTATACCAGTTTTCTTTTCAAAGTCTTTTTGAATTTTTTCTGCTAACCCTTTTGGCCCTGCACTATATACAACAATTTTCTTTTCAGTCGTATTTTTACTTTTCGCATCTGCATTGCCTGTCTTTGAACTACACCCTGTTACTACAGCCGAAAATAATAAAGTACATACAAATAAAGACTTAAGCGAACTGAATTTCTTCATACGATTCTCCCCCTATATGATGAATACATTTTTTTGGCACATATAACGATACTGGTTTACCGATGCTTAGCTTACTATTGTGATAGGCTGTCCAGATGCCTAAAGTCCCCATATTTACTTTCACTTCATAACGTTCTCCTACATATGTAACGTGCTGAATTTCACCTGTATACATTTCGCACACATCATTTTTTGTCCAACTCACATGCTCTGGACGAATCATTTTTTCCCCCTCTACAAGCCAATTCGCCTTACCAACAAATTTGGCAACAAATTCATGAGACGGTTTCACATAAATATCTTCCGGTGTTCCTTTTTGTAATACTTCTCCTTGTTTCATAACAATAATTTGGTCTGACATTGACATTGCTTCTGTTTGATCGTGAGTGACATACAGTGCAGTTAAACCAATGGAATGAACGATATCCATAAGCTCTATTCTCATTTCTTCTCGCAAAATTGCATCGAGTGCACTTAGCGGTTCATCAAACAAAATAAAATGAGGTTTTGTTACAATTGCTCTAGCGAATGCGACACGTTGTTGCTGTCCACCAGAAAGTTCGTGTGGATACCTTTTCTCCATACCTTGCAGGCGAACTCGCTTTATCGCATCTTCTACTTTTTCTCGCAATTGATTCGTTTGCTTTGTAGCCCTTAAACCAAATGCAACATTTTCAAAAACAGTCATGTGCGGCCATAAAGCAAAATCTTGAAATACCATACCGATATTCCGTTCATGAGGAGATGTCTTTATCTTTTTTGCAGCAGAATACATGCACTGGTCTCCAAAATATATTTCTCCCTTATCCGGTTCTTCAAGCCCTGCTATCATTCTAAGCAAAGTCGTTTTCCCACACCCCGAAGGTCCTAAAAGTGTAGTGAATTCCCCTTGTTTCATTACAATCTGCAACGGCTTTAACGCCTGTATTTTTCCAAATGTCTTTTCTAATCCACTAATTGTAATATCCATTGCTTCACCTCTCTCCCCTCATTCTTAACCTGCTTTCATTCTATATGGAAGATTTATACTCAATGTTAATGTACTGTAAAGATTAAATTAAAAAACTTCTAATAAACTATTTATTTCTATAGATTTTTTCTATAGTTAAAATAAAAAAGGCGGCAATTCATAATGAATCTCTTAAAATTAGAAATTGTAGTACTTATTAAGAAATACAAAAAGCTTACAATCGTTGCAGAAAAACTTGGCGTTAAACAACCAACTATTACATTTCATATAAAAAGCTTAGAAGAAGAACTCGGTGTGTCTTTATTTGAATTACGTTCTGGAAGGTATTTCTTAACAGAGGCTGGTGAGGCTTTGCACCATTATGCTTGTAAAATAGATGCGCTTATGAAAGAAGCTAGACGTGTCACGCAAGAGTTTAAAGATTTTCATAAAGGTGCTATAACAATCGGCGCTAGTTATGTACCAGCGACTTATCTTTTGCCAGAAGTCGTTCATCAATTTCAATGCGAATTTCCCAATATAAAAATAACGCTACTAGTGAAAACAGCCCCTGAAATTCGAATGATGCTACAAAATCACGAAATCGATCTTGGGATAATTTCCGCTGCTCCATTTGATGAACCACTTTTAAAACAAACGAATATAATGCCCGATACACTTGTTCTTGCCTTTTCCAAAGAACATCATTTTTCAAAGAAAGACAATGTATCGTTACAAAATATCGAAAAGGAACGCATACTATTGCATCGTAATCCATCTACAACGAGAGATTTACTTACACAATGGACGTTGGCGCACAACATTACATTCCAATCTGAAATTGAATTAGACTCATTAGAAACGATGAAACAAATTTTAAAATATGGTAATGGAATTGCCTTTATTTCTAAACTTGCTATCGAGCAAGAAATACAACGAAATGAGCTATGCTATATACCAATCCCTGAATTTGAATTTCAGCGTAATATTTATACGATTCATCATGAGGACAGATGGAATTCTAAAATCATTTCTTTTTTACTACAGAGCATCACTTCATTTGCAACAAAAAATTAAAAGGCTGTCGTTATGCACGACAGCCTTTTAAACTATAAATCTATTTATTTTTCTTTGCCTCAATTTTTGCTTGCGCCTCTTCAGCCTTATCTAATGCTTCTGATACTTTCTTCTCTTTTTCTTTCACTTCATCTATACTATCGACAGCTTTAATAAGTTTATCGATTCCTTCTTCTTCTACCTTTCTACGCTTTGCCACTCTTTCATTTACTTTCTCTTCCACATCTTTTGCTTTTTGAAGCATATTCTCTGCATTTGATGTTACAGCTTTTTCAAGTTCATCATCTTTTTTCTTTTGTAACACTTCATTTGCAATGTCTTTCGCTTCTAAATACTTACCGTCTTTTAATGCTGTTGCTCCATGATCCATTTTCTCAGCAACTTCTTTATATGATTTCGCTTCGTTTCCTGATTTCTCTTTTTCTGCTTTTTCGAACCACATTGTTGCATCACTATACTTTTCATCTTTCAATGATTGCATACCTGTTTCAATATATGTGTCATAATTGCTACATCCAGCCATTACGACTAATAGAAAAAGCATAACAAAACTTAATTTTTTCATGCTGTTGTCTCCTTTTCTTTGCAAGCTCACTTTACTTTAACATACATGAAAAAGAGTTTCAAAAACTAAAATACTAATTTAGTCATTTTTATTTTATTAAGTCAAATTTCCTTTTAGACAGACACATCCACTTGCTTTTTCATTACATGCTTCTTTACTCCTACTAATACAACTAACAATAAACCTCCGCCTATTGTCATCATAACAATGCTAGTTGGCAACATATCTAATAATAATCCATACACAATCATACCGAGCGGTGCGATTGCAGTAGAAATTGTTTCAAGTAAGCCGAAAACGCGACCTAAATAACTTGGATCTGTCGTCTTTTGCAAATGTACTTGCATCGGGATATTGACAACCATCATTGATATACCAGTTAACATCATAAAAGCGATATAGTAAATAAAACTTGCTACTTTCGGTATGGTGACTACTAATGGAAACACTGTACATAAACTCAAGCCCGCAAATAAAAACAACCCAATATAAACAGAGCGAAACGGATTATTCACTTCTTTACGTACTGATAACGCAATTGCACCAATTAACATCCCAACTGCTAACATTCCCTCTACAACACCGAGTTGCTTCGAAGATAGATGCAAATTTTGAACAATAATATATGGAAGTGAAACGAAAAGTGCACTCGCAAAAAAGTTTACCCCTACTGCAATTTTCATTAAACCATATATTTCATGCTGTCTTTTTACATATGAAAACCCTTCTTTTATACTCGTCAAGAAATGCTCTGTACTTTCAGCCACTTCTTTTTTATATAAATCAAATACGATAAATAATTGCAAAATAACCGCTAAAAAGAACGTAATGCTATTTAATAGGAAAAACGATTTAATTGAAAAGAAACCATATACAACTCCGCCAATAATCGGTCCTAAAATATTTGATAAAGAAGCTGCCGTTTGATTTAAAGCACTCGCTTTTTGAATACGTCCTTCATCTACTAAACTCGGAATAGACGAAGTTAATGCAACAGAATAAAAACTCGCACAAATTGATAATAATGCTGCTGAAATATAAATAAACAGAAGTGATGGCCCAAAAGTAATTGCAAGGATAAACATAATAAACATTGTTAAACTACTTAGCAAATCAGTACCGATGACAAGCCATTTTCGATTGACACGGTCAGCTACAGCACCAGCAATCGGTCCACAGATCAACCTTGGAATCGATCCGCAAACGAGCGTAGTTGCAAACCCCATTCCTGAACCCGTAGTCTTTAATACGTATAATCCCATTGCAAACGTATAAATACCGGCTCCTAGCAAAGACGTCATTTTCCCAATCATCATTAAAATAATATTTCTCGTTGCAATCTTCATTCTTGAATCATTTTGGCCTATACTTACATCCCCCATTATGACACTCTCCCCTTAAAAGTTAAATTGTGTTAAACTTATTATATAATTAACTTTCCAATTTTTACAATAAAAAGTTTAATGACATTTAACTTCCTAACTATAAAGGAGCAATTATATGGCTACTCTCGGTGAAAAAATTAAAACGTTACGAAAAGAAAAAAAGCTTACTCAAACTGATCTAGCAGGTTCAGGACTCACAAAAAGTATGCTAAGTCAAATTGAAAATGGAAAAGCTACACCTTCTATGAAAACACTACAATATATCGCTGACAAACTTGAATGTGAAATGAGCTTTTTATTAGAAGAAGATGAAGAAGAAATTGTGGAACTCATTCAAAAAATGGAGCCATTAATAAAATCAAATAAATGCGATGAAGTATACAAGACTTTACTACCTATCGTTCAAAAAGAACTACCCCTTACTTTAAACACAGCACGTTTATATAAACAGTTCATAACTGGAGCGGCCATTATGAACGATTATAATATTGAATATTACGTTGAAACAGCTGTTTCTATATTTGAAAAATATACTTTATATCGAGAAAGCACTGAAACGAAACTACTGTTTTACTATATGCTCTTCAAACGTAAAAAATATAAAGAATGTTTACAGATGATTGCTACAATTCGTGATGAATATAAAGCGAAGAATTTAGAAATGGATCTCATTACACATATACAACTATACTTAAAAGAAGCCATTATTTTACTCGCATACGGCAATTATAAAAAATGTGAAAAAGTCATTTTAGATGCACTTGCATTTTCAAAAAAACATCAAGTGTATTATAAAACAGATGAATTTTATCGCATTTTATCTTACCAAAAAGTCATTACAGCTGATAAAGAACAGTATTTATATTACATAAAAAAATCGGAGCAATTTGCCATTTTTACAGAAGATATTCTATCCATTGCGATTATTGATATTTTAAAAGCTTACTACTACAACACAATTACTAATGAATATACAATCGCATTAGAACATCTAGAACAATTCCGAGAAAAACTAAAAGATGAACCAATCTTTCAAGACGATGGATTATATTATCTTGAAAAAGGAAAATCTTTGTATGGCTTAAAACGTTATAAGGAAGCTTTGGCAATATTAAAACACGCTACCATACCAGATTATATGAGTCATCCACTTGATCAATCGTGGGTATTAACAGCTGGGTCTTATCGTGCCCTGTGTCATATAAAACTTCAAGATAAACCAGCTGCTCTGAAAGAAGCAAAAGAAGCAGTTCAAACGATAGATGGTTATCCTGATTCCATCTTTTCTTCATTTATTAAAGAAACATTACAAATAATACAAAAACTTTAAGAATGTCTCTAAATGGTATATTATTCCTCTTTTTTAGCAAAGATAATAATGATGGGAGGAATATAAATGAATATACAACGTGCAATAGAGCTTTCTGTGTCAGCGGAACAAGCCAATGTCAGTTTTCAAGGCATGCCTGTTATGATTCAACACGTCGATGAAAGCAATGAAACCGCCCGCATATATGAAGTAAAAAACCCAGAACGCGAATTAACTGTTCCAGTTAATAGCTTAGAGGAAATATAAGAAATGCCACTTCTCTTTTGAAGTGGCATTTTTCTTCTTTCAGATTACTTATTATAAATTTCTTCAACCCTTTATTTTACATGAGCTGAAAAAATAAGAATTTTCTACTTCTTTTCTTTTTGTGACCTGCTAAAATACAAACTATGGATTAATTATTCGTACTATACATTAAGGAGGAAAAATAATGGCATCTACTTTAGAAAAAAACAAGCCTTATTATGCAGTTATATTCACTTCTAATTTATCAAATAATACAACTGACTATAATACCGTTGCCGAAGAAATGGAGAAACTTGCAAAGCAACAACCTGGATTTTTAGGTGTAGAAAGTGCACGAGGTAATTCTGGACTCGGAATAACAATTTCTTATTGGGAATCACTTGATGCGATTGAAAATTGGAAGAAGAACACCTTACATAAAGAAGCGAAAAAAAGAGGTCGTGAGCAATGGTATGAAAACTTCCACCTGCGTATTTGTCTTGTTGAGAAAGAATTTAAGTTTCATAGAGGTACTTTATAACTATGAAGGAAAAATTAGCTCTCGTTATTGTTCATGAAATATATGGTGTGAACGACCATATGCATCACGTTACCCAGCACTTTACTTCATCTCATATAGATGTATTCTGTCCTAATCTTCTACACTTACAACATGCATTTCATTACAGTGATGAAGAAAAAGCATATGAACATTTTGTAAATCATATTGGATTTGATTATGGAAAAAAGCAAATTGAAGAATTCATTTCTCATCTTTCTAGTAGTTATACACATATTGGACTTATCGGCTTTAGTGTTGGAGCTACCATCTCATGGCTATGTAGTAACGATCCGAAAATAAATTTTATTATCGGATGTTACGGTTCTCGTATACGCGACTATGTTCACATAAAGCCTACATGCGCTACACTACTTATATTCCCTGAAAAAGAAGCTAGTTTTTCAGTATCCTCTTTCATTCAAACATTGCAGCAACAGAATAACCCTTTATTAGAAATAAAACAACTACACGGTGAACATGGATTTCTAAATCCGTACACTGAAAAATATAACGAGCACTCTACAAAACAAGCATACAATTTAATAGATTCATTTCTTGTAAAGTGAAACTTTAATCAGTGGGGGGTTATCCCCCACCTAATCTCTTTTCTTACGTTGAGTTTTAAGGTGTGGGTCTTACTGCCCATGCGTGATAAAAACAATCTTATAAAGGAGACTCAAAATGACGCTGACATTACTCTTACTTATTTTCATACTCATTGCCTTTATCTCAGCGCTAACTATCATTTTTAAAACCGTAAAAAAAGGGAGATTTTTCAACCGCCCCTACTTACAATCTATTATCATTTGCATTTTATTTTTTACAAATTGGATTTTATATGTAACAACTTTTTATTCGTTACTCCTCGAGAAAGTTAGCGAGTTCATATTCCTGCCCCTTTGGTTTTTCCTTTGTATTTTAGGATTTATCGCTTTTTGGCACGAATGGAGAAATAATCGTGTGTTCTCGATATGTATTGGTTTTCTTTCCTTTATTAGTTTTTTATTTGGGTTATTGTTGTTAGTTCTTTCCGGAATGTAATAGAAGAAGGAAGAAAAGCCAACTTTCAACTTTTCTTCCTTCTATGTTTACCTTTAGTTTTCACTGTCACTGATTCACAAGGTGTATAATATATTTGAGGTGTCGCCTTATCAACAAACATCATAAACGTAACGAAACCGATAATAAAGAAAATAAACAACGTTAACAAAATTGCTCCTATCGTTAAAAGTATCATAACACCACCCCTATATTTTTTATGTTATTACACTTTTCGCTATGATATGAACGTAATCCTTTTTAGAAAAAGAAACGTAACAAAATAATCACAATCACTCCTGTTAATACTGTACCTAATAAACTACGAGTATATATCGCTACAAGAAATGTTGGAATTGCTGCAATAAGATAATCCCACTGTATCGTCTCATGCATAAATAAAACTTGTGCTAAAAGCGCTGCTAATATCGCAATTGGTATGTAATTTAACCATTTTAAACCCCAGTCTGGAATTTGTAGTTTACTAAATACGAGTAGAGGTAAAATACGTGGCACGAGTGTGACAGCTCCTGCTGCTAGTAAAAGTAATAATACGTCTAATCTCATTTCCATTTTTCAATCACCACTCCAATCGTCGCAGCTAGTAATGTTGCGATAATAACCGCTATACTATCTGGCATAATTAAGTGTGAAACGTATGCAAGTATAATCGCTACAATTGCAACACTTAAATGAATTGCTAGCTTTGGTTTACTACTTATGAGCTGAAGTACAAATAATCCGATAAACATCGCTGGTAATGCATAATCCATCCCGTATGTATGTGGATCTGGTATCCACTCACCAAATAGCCCGCCAATGATAGTAGCAAGAATCCAGTTTAAATAAGCCGTTACATTTAGCCCAATCATCCATCTTTCGCCTAAATATCCTTTTTGCGCTGCATGCTGCACTGCGACGCCGAACGTTTCATCTGTAATTTGCGAACCAATAATGACGTTTTTTAATAGAGGTAGTTTCGTAAAGTACGGCGCGAGGGCAGCACTCATTAATAAATGGCGTAAATTAACAAAAAACACAGTAAAAATAATTGCGGAAGCAGGAGCACCGGCTGCATACATACCAGCTAATATAAATTGGGCAGAACCTGCATAAATTAAAGTCGACATAAATGCAATTTCAATGATAGAAAAACCTGCTGTTTTTGCAATTACACCAGCTGCTATACCGATGCTCAAGTAACCAAATACAGTTGGTAAACAATCTTTTACTCCTTGCTGAAATGTATCATCGCTCTGCAAAGCTACATGTGCCTCAGCTTTACTCATCTCTATCATCCTCCATTCCTTCTAAAGTTCGTTTTCCTGTTACGACATGAACTAAATCTATATTTTCACGCCATAACGTATCTAACTTATCAGCTCCAAATTCCTTTGTGATTTCTTCAACCATAATATCGTGTCGCACATACTCTGTAGCAACGAGAACTAGCGCTGGGTCATACGTTGTAACGGCCCATGAAGTGCTATCATTTGAGAAGTTCGCAATTAATACTTCCTCTCCATCACGAGCAATAACAGTTAAATGACCACCCATTCTCTTTTCAACAACGTGGGGCGTCATATAATTATGGTGAAATGTCGCTCCTATTTTTGTTTCTGGAGCTCCAAATAAGATTGAGAATATATTCACGCCTTCCTCTTCCTTTTGATGAATGTATGGCTCAATTTCATGCACTTGATCTTCCCATACAGAAATCCATAACTCTTCCTTTGCCCTATTAATTATATTGCATATCTCTTTTAAAACACGATCATTTGAGCGAATATGCGAAATTACATCTATTTGTCGCTCTTGTTCTAAACAATTTAATTTCTCATCTAAAAATTCAAATGACTTTTCAAAGTCTTTTCGCATTCGATTCATTAATTCGGTAGCTGGTACTGGTACATATTTAACTGGTTCAGAGGGTACAATATGCACCGCTCCTTTATCCATTAACTTACCGAGTACCTCGTAAATCATAGAACGAGGTACTCCTGTTTGTTTACTCACTTCATAGCCCGTTACTGGCGAATGTTTTAACAATCCAATATACGCTTTACATTCATATTGAGAAAATCCTAACTTTTGTAACTCCTTTATAATTTCATCCATCGGTAACCCCTCACAATCTAAATCGCCCTTACTTCAAAACGACGATTTTGCTTCCCTTTACTTTTTACTTTATCAATAACAAGTGTTCCTATTTCACTCGTATTTTTCACATGTGTGCCTCCACAAGCTTGTTCGTCTAAATTTTCAATTGTAACAATGCGGATTTCTTGGATGGTAGTTGGCAGGAGATTTATTGCTGTTTTAATCATTCCTACAGCATTTTCTGCTTCTTCGCGGCTCATATAACGAGTGGAAATTTCTTTATTTTGCTTAATAAGTTTATTCACTTCCTCAACAATTTCTTCTACTTCCACGCTCGATAACTCTTGTAACTCATTAAAATCGATACGTGCTTTATCAGGATAAATTTGATTTCCGGTGCATAGAGCTCCATACTTTTCATAAACAACAGCTCCGATAAGATGCAGTAAAGAGTGATGACGCATTAAATTATGACGTCTTTCCCAATTTATCTCTAATTTAACTGGACCTAATTTTACTTGAGCTTCATCTTTTATATAGTGAACTATTTCTCCTTGCCCCTTCTTTACTTTTTCAACTTCAAATACAGACCCATCTTGTACAATGACACCCGTATCACATTCTTGCCCTCCACCAGTTGGATAAAAAACTGTTTCCTTTACAAATACTTTATTCCCTTCTACTTTTATCACTTCTGTTTCGCAACTCGTTTTGTATGCATCTTCTAAATATAATGCCGTTGTCATACTCTCACCTCTTTAGTAGTTATAGTTATACCTACTAATATAAAAAAGAAGCTCCACAAAGTCAATTGATAATTCTGAAATTTAAAATTAATAAAAGACCCCTTTATTAGGAGTCCACTATCTCAATATTTCATTTGCTTCTTTTTCATAAATTTTATCAAATGACGTCATAACGCGCTGTGATGCTTGAATCATCTTTTGATCTGTCATAAGATCGGCCATCTCTTTCGTCATATCTACATTTGAATTTTCTAGCATATGATTTTTTACTATTCCTGTTCCGTTCGGTAAATTAGCAATGTTTCCTTCTGCTAGTGTAAAGCTTTTGTTTTCACGTTGCACGAGACGAGCATTCGTTTCTGCATCTACTGTTTTTGTTTGTAACTGTGCAATTACTATTCTCTTAATATCTGTTTTTTGCAAAGTTCCATCGTTAACTTCTCTATAAATTTCTCCATTATTAGATACGAAGAACTCAACATTTTCAGGAATACGAATACGCTCATTATTAACATCCATAACATAAGCACCTGAAGATGTTTGTAAATAACGATCACTATTTAATGTGAAACTACCATCTCTCGTTAAAAACGTTTCATCATTTTTAGAAGTAACGAAAAATGATGTTGTGCCGGCCGCGCCGTCATCTAAAAAGAAATCTGTAGCGCTATTTGTCATTTGTATATTTCCTTGTACTAAATTCACATGCGTTGCAGCTGGTACTACAGCGTAATCGACCGAACCGATATTTGTTACCGCCCCATCTCCGCGGCGATATGTGTCTTGTACATCAAATACTTTAGACGTCATATTTTCTGCTTTAAATCCTGTCGTTTGAGCATTTGCAACGTTATTCGAATGAACATTAATGCGCTGCATGTAATTCATCATGCCCATAGAACCTATATAAAGACCGTTCATATTCGTTTGAATAAGGCAAGCGCCTTATTCTTCACCTCTTTTCTACGATGTTTGTAACATTTGTTTTGCTAAATGTTCAGCTGTAGCGATATGTATATTTTTCTTTATGTCTTGGCCATCTGTCATTAATACAATAGGAGCTGATGATACTGCTGGAATTTTCAACAATTCGCCACTACTTGCTGTTTCATCAAATTTCGTAAACACAATACCATCTATATGAATATCTTTAAAGTTTGTAATAATTTCAATCATATCTTTACTTTTCATTGAAGCTGATAACGTTAAACAAATATAATCTGGTTCTACTTGTCCCATCGTTTCAATCATTTCTTCTACTGTTTCTGACGTACGATAATTTTTTCCGGCTGTATCAATTAAAATATAATCGACGCGTGCTTCTTCTTTAAAATACGTAAGCGCTCTTGCCATGGCAGCTTCATCACGCACAGCAATTACTTCCGATCCAATTGTCTTTACGTTATCTTGCAATTGCTGCACTGTCCCTATGCGCGAATGATCTGTCGTTATAAAACCAACTGTTTTTTTCTTACCGTGAAATTGCCATGCCATTTTCGCAAGTGTCGTCGTTTTACCAACGCCAGTTGGACCTATTAATGCAATTGTTTGTACTTCTTTTTCAAAGACGTTTTCCGTATTAAAATGAGATTTCATATCTTCCAATATGTACCTGATAACTTCTTCTTCGGTAATCATCGTTGCATTTTCAAACTTTATTTTTAACTTTTCAGCATATGCATGAATGAAATATTGTTCCACATCGTTTTGTTCTAGCATCCGAATTACTTTTTGAATAATAAACGGTACAGATTCTTGGTTTTCTTTCTTTGTAACCACTTCTTCTTTCTTTAGTGGAACGACTTGTTTCACAACTTTTTTCTTTTTCGTTACTTCCGTTTCTTTCGTCTGTTTCACCACAACAATTCCTTTTTCAAACAGCTTTAATAGTTTCTCTTTTTTTCTTGCCCATTCTTCACTATTTCCTGTTTGCATTGCCGCGTATGACATAGAAGTCGTTACGTTTTCTAAATTGTGCAGTACTGATTGAATTCCATTCGCCTTCACAATTTGTTCTGAAGGATCATTCACGACATCCATTAACTGTTCATGAAATTGTGCTGTACCTTCATTCACTTCTTCCTGTTTTTCTTCTGGAAAAGCAACTAACATTTCATAATCCTTTTTCCAGAAAAACGGTATATTTCGTTTTACACTTTCATCGACAACGTAATAATAATCTGTACCATATTGGTCAAATAACTTTCGATACAATTCATTTTTCGAAGCTGCTTTTATTCGCATTAACGCTTCTTTCTTTTCTGTACTTTCCATTACTTCACCCCCTACTATTCAATATAGGCAATTTGATCCACAACAATTTCTGGTGCTAATTCGCTAATACAAAGTACTTGTGCTTCCACTTGATAACGTTCTAGCAGTCTTACAATCGCAAATCTAAAATCTTTTCTACGTGTTAATAACACTGGTTCTCTTCCCATTAAACGTGCTTGTTTAAAGACACGCTGCACTTGCTCAACGACACGTGTTTCTAAATCTAAATCCCAGTTTAATAAGTAACCTTGATATGAATTATTCACAACATCCGCATCTAACTCAATTGAATCAGAGAAGAGCGCTGCATATATTTTTCCGTCTGGATTTTTCGCATTTTCACAAATAACTTTTGAAATACATTCACGAACAAATGATGTCACACCATCAACGTGGTTTTGATAAATTTCTTTGCCGTCAATAATACCTTCAATAATTGTTGGTAAATCACGAATAGAAATACCTTCTTTTAGAAGTTGTTTAATAACATTTTGAACGAGTGATAAATCAATTTCTTTCTTCTTAATCTCTTCTAATAGAACGCCATTATCATTTTCAAGCGAATTAATTAAATCTTTTACATGTTGGCGCTGAATTAATTCGTGAAGATTACGTCTAACGACAACATCTAAATGTGTAATTAATATGCTAAGTGGCTCTAACACTTGATAGCCTTTCATTTGTGCATCTTGCACCATATGCTCTAAAATCCAATATCCATCTTCACCGAAAATTGGATCTTTCGCTGGCTCTGCATCTAAATCAGCCATTACGTTTGGCGTTTTCAATGCTAATAAATAACCTGATTTTAAAACACCCTCAGCCGCCTTCGCACCTTTAATACGAATAATGTAACGTCCGCGTGGTCTAAAACTCGTATTATCTTTAAAGTTAATTCCAGGAACATTAATACCGAGGTCAGTAATAATTGACTTCCTCATAAGAACAACTTTATCACGAGCTGTTTCCCCGTTAATTTTCTGCTTTACAAGTGCTGCTAAATCTAAACCGAGTTCTACTATAATTGGATATTTATCCGTAAATACTCCAAATGAATCTTCTACTTGTTGCAGTTGCTCATCTTCACCTTGAATCATTTCTATTTCTTTTTGAAGCTCGTCTTCTTTTTCTTTCTTTATTCGATTTTTATTACGAATGCCCAAGAAGATAATCGTTCCGCCAACGAGTGCGAATGGTAGAAACGGTAGCGGAGTAAAAATACCCATTGCGATAAACAAGCCACCGAGCGCATATACAACAACTTCATGTGCTAATAACTCTTTAAAGATTCCTTCCGTTACCGTATCCGGTGAACCATCAAATACACGCGTTACGATAATACCTGTTGAAATCGCAAGCATAAGCGATCCGATTTGGTTTACGATTCCGTCACCGACAGTTAACTGTGTATAATGAAGAGCCGCATCTGCAAAGCTCATTCCTTGCTGCATCATTCCGACAATTAAACCGAAAATAATGTTTACGAATAAAATGACAATCCCGAAAATAACGTCCCCTTTAATGAACTTCCCGGCACCATCCATCGCTCCGTAAAACTCTGTTTCCATATTTAATTTTTTTCGTTTTGCTTGTGCATCTTTTTCTGAAATAATACGCTGGTTTAAATCAGCATCGATAGACATTTGTTTCCCTGGTAAAGAATCAAGTGTAAAACGAGCTGCTACTTCAGCTGTACGCGATGCACCGTTTGCAACGATAAACTGGAATATGATTAATACTGTAAAAATAACGATACCAATTAATAAGTTTCCGCCAATTACGAACTGGCCGAACTCTTCAATAACATGACCGGCATTTCCGTCTGTCAAAATCGCTCGCGTCGTCGAAACGTTAATCGATACGCGGAAAATCCCGATTAATAACAACATCGTTGGAAATGACTTTAATTCATCCCACTCGTTAATACTTGTCGCTCGCATATAAATAAGCACTGACATACTTAGTAGAAAAACGATAATAATATCAAGTATAAATGGTGGAAGTGGAATTAAGAGCGCCACTACGAATGACGCTGCTAAAAAGATAGAAAAATAGGTTCTTGCAGAATCTATCTTAAACAAAGAGATCTCCTCCAAACGCGCTATTATACTTCAAGTTCATTCGTCTGAATTAAATAGCGCATAACTTCAATTACAGCTACATATAAATCTTCTGGAATCGCCTCATCTTCCTCGACTTGATAATATAAAGAACGAGCAAGCGGACGGTTTTCCACCATTGGTATTTCTTGTTCACGGGCAAGCGTTCGTATATATAATGCGAGCTCATCTTCCCCTTTTGCAACGACAATTGGTGCTGCATCAACGTGTTTATTGTAACGAAGTACGACCGAAATATGAGTCGGGTTATTTACAATAAATGTTGCGCCATCCATCTTCTTCGCAATTGTTCCTTGCAAGATTGCATGCATAAAGTTTTTTCGTTTCCCTTTTACTTGCGGGTCCCCTTCATTATCTTTATGCTCTTGTTTCACTTCTTCTTTTTTCATCTTAATATCTTGTTCGTACTCCCATTTTTGATAAATAAAATCAATAATAGAAAGAACGATTAAAATAATTAAAATTGCTAAGAAAATAAATTTAATTTCCCTAATAATTTCAGTAAGTGATGCAGTCCAGTTAAATCCAATCATACTGACGATTTTCTCTAAATTCTTTTTAAAAAGAACATAAGCGACGTAACCGATTAATCCCATATAAAATAGTGATTTCAAAATATCAACTAAACTTTTACGACTAAACAGTCTCGTAAAATAGTTTTTCGGATTAATACGTGACGCCTTCGGTTTAATGACTTTAGAAGAAAATAGGAAACCGACTTGAATCATATAATTGAATAAATGAAAAGCGTATACGAGTATTAATATCGGAGCCGATACTTTCAGTAATAAAATCCCCATTAAATAAAAATACTCGGTTGAATCTGTATTTTTTCCAATTTGATCAAACAGCACCGCTACGGAATTCGCAATCTCATACCCTAGCCAATCTCCGAAGAAATAAACGACAACTGCTAATACGAGAATGGAAAATAAATTATTTAAATCTTTACTCCGGGCAATATTCCCTTCTTCACGCGATTTTTTACGCTTCTGCGGGGTGGCCTTTTCTGTTTTATTATCCTTTGCCATGCGCGTCCCCCTACTTCGTTAAGAAAAAGTTAAATAGTTTCGTATATTCTTCAAGTAATACATCCGTCATATTTTTAAACACATAACCGAGCATCGGTACACTCATCGCAATAAACAAAATACCACATGTAATTTTAATTACGTATGCATTCATAAAAACGTTTAATTGCGGAGCGTTTTTTGCAATTAAAATTAGAACAAAGTTAATGATGAATAAACTTCCCATCAGCGGCAGAGCAATTTCAACCGCTGATGTGATCGCAAATAATAGCGTTGCGAGTAGACTATCTAAAAAACTAGTCGTCAGCAATTTTGAAATCGCCTCTGTATATTGAAACGACTTTAAAATAGTGGCAACGAAATAATTAATGCCGCCAAGTGAAATAAAAATAATGAGGAAGAACATATCAAAAAGTGTTGAAAGTAAAGTAGACTGTGATCCTGCATTCACATCAAACAAACTTGCCTGTGATAAACCGATATCAAAGTCTAAAATATGTCCAGCCATTTTCGGAATGTTCCACAGCATTTCTACAATTTTTGAAAGAGATAATCCAATTACAATTTGCGTCGCTGCATAAGCAGCTACATCCCAAACCGTCTTTATGTGAGAAACATCAACTTGATCGGCAACTGTAATCGACAGACCGAGCCCAAATGTAACCTTCGCCATAGCTGGAATGGATCGTCCTGAGAAAAACGGTAAAAAATATAAAAATGAAGTAATGCGGCAAAACGCAAAAAACGTCGCCGCCCATAATTCCATATTCATTTCAGTTCACCTATCTTAGTACGAACGCAATAGCGATGGGATTTTATCAAATAAATCTAAAATAAGCGTCGTTAACTCTTGGAACATCCACGGACCTAAAATGATAATAACGAGGACGATACTCGCCATTTTCGGTAAAAACGTCAGCGTTTGCTCTTGAATTTGCATCATCGCCATAATGACAGCGATGATAATAACGACAATCATACTTACGCCGGCAACCGGCATTAAAATCATAACCCCTTTATAAAAAAAGGTTTGAAAAATATCTATAATTGGTGACGTATTCATTTATATGACTCCTATCACATAGCATCAAACGCTTCAGGCGACCGTTTTAAACATAATGTCGACGATTTTTGTATATCCACCTAAATATACGAAAACGAGTATTTTAAACGGTAAACTTAAAATCATCGGCGGTACCATCATCATCCCGAGGTACATTAAAAGTGTACTAATAATCAAATCTATAAATACAAACGCTAAATAAATGAACATCCCTGTTAGTAAACCTTTTTGAATTTGCGTTAACGTAAAGGATGGTACGAGCGTAAATAGTGAAAGATCCTTTAAATCTTTCGGCAACTCTTCTCCGCGTACTTTCAACATCATTTTTAAATCATGCTTATACGTATGCTTTGACATATATTCTTTCATAATAGGAGCTGTCGTTTCCGCAGCTTGACTTACTGTTATTTTCTCTTTCGTCATCGGATCCCACACATCACTCTTCAGTTGCCCAAGTACAGGCTGCATCGTAAAGAGTGATAAAAATAATGCAAGTCCAACAAGCACTTGGTTTGGTGGTAAATTCATTACCCCAAGTCCTTGACGTGTAATCCCTAGAACGATCATAAAATAAGTAAAATGTGTAAATAATAGAACGATAGAAGATGATAATGATAAAAGGGTAACGAGCGCAAATAGTTGTACACTTGAATTACTCGTAAACTCTTTTCCATTTTCGAAATTAATAAAACCGTTCGGGGCTGCATACGCTGGATTTACAAAAATAATTGAAAAAACGATAGAAAATACGAAAATAACGGCTAATAATGATAACTGTTTCTTTATTCTCATGATGGATCCTCTACTTTTTTCGTTTCACTCTTCACCGCGTCTTCTAGTGCTTGTTGAAACTGATTTCCTGTTCCGGTTAATTGCACAGACTGTACACCGTTATTACTAATAACAGTGAACACTTGCTTGCCGTCCACTTCAAATAAAAAGGCACTCGTTTGATGATTTAAATAAACGCCGTCTTTTACTTGTATATGGCCATTTTCACCCTGCTTAAAAAACTGCTGTTTGCGCGTCTTTTTCGTCATATAATATGCACCGTAACCGAGCGCACCAAACAGTAAAACGACTTGAAATAAGGTCGTCATATACGACATATGACTCCTCCTCTACTCTTTATCTTGCATTTGACTTTGCGCTTTCATAAGCGCCGCTTGTTTCTTATCAGCTTCAATTTCAGAAATGATAATACCGAATTTCTCGTCCATTACGATTGCTTCACCGATGCCGACTTTCATATTACTTAAATACACATCTACTTTATGTCCTAAGTTTTTCTCTACTTCAAGAACATCGCCAACTTTTAACTGCTTCACATCACCAAGCGTAATAGATGACTTTCCAAGCTTTACACCAAGTTCAATCGAAATATCTGAAACAGTATCAATATGTGCTTTACCTGCTTCATTTCGCTTTCCTGCAAAATCTTCTAATCCCATTAATGACACAGGAGATACTTCATGCTTCATATGGATCCTCCTACTCTACAAAACTTTTAAATAGGAGCGCCTTACGCGTTCCATCTTTTCCAATAAAACAATTAAATTTATGCTTTCCATCTACATAACCAAGTAATTCATCCGAAACTTTCGTATGAAGCGGAATAATATCGCCTTCTTCAATTTGTTCAATTTCACTCATTGTCATTTTCTGCTCACCAATTGCAACGTGAACAGGTTTGTACACTTGATTTACTTTCACTTCCACTTCAGACGTATACTTTTTGCGCTTGTCTGAAGAATGTTCGACAATATTTTCAGACGTTAACTTATCCATAATTTCTTCAACAGATAAGAATGGAATCCCGATACGCACCGTCGTATTCCAAAAATCTGTCTTCATATTTACGTTAAGTAATGAAATGATATCGCTCGCTGTCGTAATCTTTAGTGCATTCGGATCTGTTTCTGTCGTTACAAATTTCGGTTCAATCGCAACAACACTTTCAAATGATTGCTCTAAATTTTTACAAAGAAGCAAGAATATATTATCAAGCGTTAAAAACTCAAACGCTGTTAACGGTCTGCGCATCGTAAAGTTACGTTTACTATCTCCGCCAAGCCAACATTCATGAATATAAATAACGAATGCTAAATCAATCTCAATAACAATTTCTCCAAGCTCTGGTAAACCGAGATCAATTACGCAATATAAATAATAATCTTTCGGCATCTTCTCCACATACTCACTCGTAAATGGAACTTGCTCAACTGTTGAAGGCTCTAGTTCAATCGGAATACGCATACGCGCTGATAACGTCTGTGACGTCTGCTTTCCAAACGTAGAAGCAATCGCTTGCAAACTACGTAAATGCTCAACACCGAACTTCTCTGGTCTATTAAAATCATACTCTTGAAATTTCTCTTGCTTTCCTGCTTCTTGTGCGAAAGCTGGCATTTCCTCGCCTTCATTTACCGCCTTCAGCAGGGCATCAATTTGCTCTTGGCTTAATTTTTCGCCACTCATGACAATCCCCTTCCCTACCTTTTCAATTCAACGATTTCAACGTACATTTTTCCATTCTTCGTTAAAATCTTTCCGGTTCCAATCTCTTCATTCTCAAGCATAAGACGCACCGTATTTTTCGTTGAATTTTCAAGACGATACAATGTACCTTTCGTAATATGAAGCAGATCTTCAATTTTCTTTTTCGTATTTCCGATTTCAAAATAAATTGTTAACGGAATATCATCTTGTAATTTCAAATCTAGCCAACTCCCATATCATGTTCACGAAAATTTCATGTTCTCTCTATATATGAAACTTCTTATTTTGAAACGTCGATATTTAATATTTTTTTAATATATCCTTGCGTTTCTTTAAATGGCGGCACGCCTCCGTACTTTTTCACATTGCCAGGACCAGCATTGTAAGAAGCAAGTGCCAATACTAAGTCACCGTTATTTCTCTTTAAATAACCACTTAACTCTTTCACGCCACCTTCAATACTTTCAGCTGGTGAAAAGGGATTCTTCACACCCATCTCCTTCACATTCGCTGGCATAAGCTGCATAAGACCCATCGCACCTGCATGTGACACCGTTTTCGGATTAAAATTAGACTCTACTTCAATCATTTTTTGAATTAACGTTTTTGGAATTCCATATGTACGACTTACACGATCAATAATATCCTCATACTTCCCTTCATTGGAAGAACGTATTTTTTGAATATTATACTTCTTCGTTAATTCCCACGTATCAGCAGCCTCATTTTTCGTTTCTGGGAAACGTCGTTCAAACTCTTTTTGCGCAACTTGCACTTCATCTGCTTTCTTCGTTTCAACCTTTTCTTCAGGCTTACTCGCTTCCTCTACTTTATTAATAGATTCTGTCGGTTTATTAACAACCGCTTCTATTTTCGTAGATTGTACCGGCTGACTCATATCTTCTACTTTTGCCGGCTGCGTAGTAGCCTTCGTCTCCTTCGCAGGTTCACTCTGCAACTTCTCTTGAAAACGACTACTAACAAATGCTTGTGGACTACTTAGCTTTTGCTGAATTTGTCCTTTTTTATATGCAAGCACTTCTTTTACTATATTTCCAACTATCATAATATCACCTTTTCGGTAAACAAAGATAATCTAATATTAGAGTTTTTTTTTAAAGTTTGCAATAATCCTTTTAATAATTATGTAATAAAAAAATGAATATATTGTTAAACTGTTATTTTTTTATATTTATTAATTCGAATTTTTAGTTGACACCCGTTGTAGCAAGGATTACAATAAATCTCGAAATTGATTTTTTTGCATATTTACGTTTAACAATTAACAGAAAAATCAATATAAAAAAATGGGGGTTCTTAACATGAGAATTAATACAAACATTAACAGCATGCGTACACAAGAGTACATGCGACAAAACCAAGACAAAATGAACACTTCTATGAACCGTTTATCTAGCGGTAAATCAATCAACAGTGCGGCTGACGATGCGGCTGGCTTAGCTATCGCTACTCGTATGCGTGCGAAAGAAGGCGGATTAAACGTTGGGGCACGTAACACACAAGACGCTATGTCTGCTTTACGTACTGGTGACGCTGCAT
This sequence comes from Bacillus cereus group sp. BfR-BA-01311, assembly GCF_022664295.1. Lineage (NCBI taxonomy): Bacteria > Bacillati > Bacillota > Bacilli > Caryophanales > Bacillaceae > Bacillus > Bacillus cereus group sp. BfR-BA-01311. The sequence continues at coordinate 267,002 of NZ_JAKUHC010000006.1, read as the reverse complement.
TAGGTTCAGTTTCAAACATCTTACTTCGTATGCGTGATCTTGCAACACAAGCATCAAGCGGTACTAACAACGATAAAGATATCGCATCTATGGACAAAGAGTATCAAGCATTAGCACAAGAAATTGATCATATTGCTGGTAAAACAAATTTCAACGGTAACGCATTTTTAAATAAAGGTACTGATGGTAAAGATATCACGATTCAACTTTCTGATGCTTCAAGTGATACAATGACAATCGCAGCTATCGAAACAAAGAAATTAACAACTGATACTTTAGCAGTTTCAGCTGATGGATCAAAGAAATTAGACGCTACAACTGCAGCAGGTGAAATCACAAAACTTGACGATGCTATTCAAAATATTGCTGACGCTAGAGCAACTTTCGGTTCTCAATTAAACCGTTTAGACCATAACTTAAACAACGTAACGAGCCAAGCTACTAATATGGCAGCTTCTGCTTCTCAAATTGAAGATGCTGATATGGCAAAAGAAATGTCTAACATGACAAAATTCAAAATTTTAAACGAAGCAGGCATCAGCATGCTTTCCCAAGCTAACCAAACTCCACAAATGGTTTCTAAATTATTACAATAAGCCATTTGAACATATACTCTCTGTAGTATATAAAGAGTTTTCTTTTAAATAATTAAAAATTAATGGGGGTTCTTAACATGAGAATTAATACAAACATTAACAGCATGCGTACACAAGAGTACATGCGACAAAACCAAGACAAAATGAATACATCTATGAACCGTTTATCTAGCGGTAAATCAATTAACAGTGCAGCTGACGATGCAGCTGGTTTAGCTATCGCTACTCGTATGCGTGCGAAAGAAGGCGGATTAAACGTTGGAGCACGTAACACACAAGATGCTATGTCTGCTTTACGTACTGGTGACGCTGCATTAGGTTCAGTTTCAAACATCTTACTTCGTATGCGTGATCTTGCAACACAAGCATCAAGCGGTACTAACAACGATAAAGATATCGCATCTATGGACAAAGAGTATCAAGCATTAGCACAAGAAATTAATCATATTGCTGACAAAACAAATTTCAATGGTAACGCATTTTTAAATAAAGGCACTAATCCTGGTGAGGGTAAAGATATCACGATTCAACTTTCTGATGCTTCAAGTGATACAATGACAATCGCATCTATCGAAACAAAGAAATTAACAACTGATACTCTAGCAACTGATGGAACAAAGAAATTAGATGCTACAACTGCAGCAGCTGAAATCACAGCTCTTGACACTGCTATTCAAAATATTGCTGACGCTAGAGCAACTTTCGGTTCTCAATTAAACCGTTTAGACCATAACTTAAACAACGTAACGAGCCAAGCTACTAATATGGCAGCTTCTGCTTCTCAAATCGAAGACGCTGACATGGCGAAAGAAATGTCTGAAATGACTAAGTTCAAAATCTTGAACGAAGCTGGTATCAGCATGCTTTCTCAAGCAAACCAAACTCCACAAATGGTTTCTAAATTATTACAATAAGCCATTTGAGTTAGTTTCCTGAATAAACCTCTCTGCTTGCAGAGAGGTTTATTTTTTCTATATAGATAGATTATTTATAAAACTTTCTTTTTTGATGGAAGAGAGCATCTGCGGTGCATAGAAGCGGTTAGTGCTTATCTTGATCCCCTCTTATGTGAAAACACAAATAGCAAATAAGCATAAGCCTTTTTATCTTTTCATGACCTTTTATTAGCTTTAGAACACTGACTATATCAATCTATAAGGAGTTTCTATTATGCGTATTGGTACGAATGTTTTAAGTATGAATGCTAGGCAATCGTTGTATGAGAATGAGAAACGTATGAATGTTGCGATGGAGCATTTGGCGACTGGTAAGAAGTTAAATACTGCTTCTGATAATCCTGCGAATGTTGCGATTGTGACTCGTATGCATGCGAGAGCAAGTGGTATGCGCGTGGCGATTCGTAATAATGAGGATGCGATATCGATGCTTCGCACGGCAGAAGCTGCTCTTCAAACTGTGACGAATATTTTACAGCGTATGCGTGATTTAGCTGTTCAATCCTCAAACGGTACAAATTCAAATGCAAATCGTGATTCTCTGAATAAAGAGTTTCAATCTTTAACAGAGCAAATTGGCTATATTGGCGAGACGACTGAATTTAATGATTTATCCGTATTTGACGGTCAAAACCGCCGTGTTACATTAGACGATATCGATCATACGATAAATATGACGAAACATATTCCTCCTTCTCCTACACAACACGACATCAAGATTTCAACAGAACAAGAAGCCAGAGCGGCGCTCCTTAAAATTGAAGAGGCTTTGCAAAGTGTGTCACTTCATCGTGCCGACCTTGGTGCAATGATAAATCGTTTACAGTTTAATATTGAAAATTTAAATAACCAAAGTATGGCGTTAACAGATGCTGCATCACGAATTGAAGATGCAGACATGGCGCAGGAGATGAGTGATTTTTTAAAGTTCAAATTATTGACTGAAGTTGCAATTAGTATGGTTTCACAAGCGAACCAAATTCCGAAAATGGTCTTTAAACTACTACAATCATAAAAATTAATCTTCCATTTTTGGAACGATTCCATACAAAACAAAAGGGAAATACATATAAACTATGTATCTCCCTTTTATTTTGTACCCAAATTTTATTACTGTGTTACCGTCATAACTTGTCCGCTACGGTCAACCATTATTTTCATTTTTCCGTCTTGTGCATTATATAGCCCAAGTTTATGTAATTCCATTTTACAATCTTGTACGAAAGTTGGTAATTTACGAATTTGATCGATATCAGAACTTGTAATGAAATGGATTAAAAGCTGCGTCATACCTTTAATATCTTGTACAAGCTCTTCTTTCTCTCGTTTTAGCCTTTTATTTTCTAGTTGTAACGACTGCAATTCATCTTCTAGACTACGTGTATTCTTTGCTTCTCTAGAACGCCCTGCTGCCATGCTAGAAAGCTTATAAATACCTTCCATAAACTGATGTAGTTCGTCTTCTTTCCTTTCACTACATTGATTAATTGTTTCAAAGTTATCAACGATACCAGATATAACTGTTACAAGATTTTTTTCATCCTCTTTATGCTGGATTTCTTCTTTTAATTCGTACTCGTTTTCTTGTTTTCTTGCAACGATTGTCTCTTTTACTGGTATATATTTTCGCTTTCGTCCTGGTTTTTGTTTTTCAATATTTTCAAACGGTATTTCACGTTTTTTCAATTTATAATACGTATTTTGCAATTGACTTTCCGTTTTAGGAAAAAGATTTAGTTCATTTTTACTTACGTATTTTGAAATATTTAAAATGTTTAAACCGTGACGTTGACAAAATTGATACACTTCATACAGTAGCTCTAGTTCAGACTTCAGCCATGTAATTGTTGATTTTTCATATGCACGCATCCCGCCATTTTTTTCTATATCTATTTGGAATAATACCATTCTATTATGTAAATCAACTAATTCTTCATACTTTACTTGGAATTCTTTTTCTATTTTTTTTAATTCCACCTCTAGTTGCATATCGTTCATTTTATTATTTGACATGTTTTGTAAAAGACCTAATACATTAATTGCTGTGTGGTGATACATACTCTGTGCCACTCCCCCTCATCCTTTCACAATTCTCATCTGACTCCCATGTCTTTTAAGAAAATAGCAATTTTTACATATCCATATTATAACAGTTCGAAATTATCTGTCAAATAATAAACATACAAAAATGTATAGAAAGTATAAAAATTCGGAAAATGTTTTTTAATTAATATGTAAAATTGCATATTAATTACATTTAATTATATTATATGGTATTTTAAATGTTTTTTCACCGAAAAAATTTGCGTTACCACGAAAATATTACTAAAATAATCCAAAAAATACGTTCTCTTATATTTTTAAATCAAAAATCTTCAAATGAAGATTATACTTACATACAGCGACAAACACCTCATAAACCTTTCATTTTTCTGCCAGCTTAAAGTATAGAATACTAAAAAGGAACTAGCCAATGCTACATATGGCTAATTCCTTCCTCTCTCTAACAGAATAGAGTTATAAACCCAGTCTTCAAATCCTCAACCGAAGTCTCGCTTCTTCTAAAACTATCTCGGCGGCTCTCTCGTCCCATTTACCTAAAAAATACTCCATATCTCTAGTCTTACATCGCATGGTTCTCTATTAGGCACTGACCGCTGCCACACATAGCTAGTTCCTCTATTCCAGCTAAAAAAGCTTTTTTCTTACAACACTAACTTATCAACTAAACCAATTAGCTCTTGAATATCTGGCTTACTTACTTGGGCATTTGCTCCTACAGCTTCACCTTTATGGAATAATTCATTTGTAATTAATGAAGAGAAAATAATGACTGGTAAACGATTCATTACTTCACTATCCTTAACCACCTTCGTTAAATGATGTCCATCCATTTTCGGCATTTCAATATCCGTAATTAGCAAGTGAATATGTTCAAACATTTTTTCGCCTTGCTCTTTCGCTAATTTTTCAATTTGCGCTAACGCTTCTGCACCATTGCTGAAGAAGTTCATTTTCGTATATCCAGCTGATGATAATGTTTCTTCTAATATTTGACGAAGCATCGCTGAATCTTCTGCAATATAAATTACTTTTTCAGCTCGATCTGTTTTTTGTTCTAATCCTGCAATTGATTTATTGTCATAACCAGTGCCGCTAATTTCACATACAATTTTTTCATAATCTAATAGTAAGATGATTTTTCCATCTAGTTTTACAATACCAGATGTCGTTTCTTCTAGTCCCATAGATAATGAAGCTGGTTCATCAATTTGTTCCCACGAAATACGTTGAATACGATGCACTTCATCAACGCGGAAAATAACTTTCATTTGGTTTAATTCTGAGATGATAAATTTCGTTTGATCAAGTGGCTTTGTTGACTTTAAATTAAGAGCCATTGCTAAGTTAATAACAGGTAAAATTTCACCACGTACTTGAACAACACCTTCAACTGCATGATGAGATTCTGGCACAGTTGTAACAGGGAATGGATTAATGATTTCACGTACTTTCATTACATTAATACTAAATAGGTTTTCACCAACAGTGTACGTAACAATCTCTAATTCATTTGTTCCGCTTTCTAATAAAATACTTTGTGCTTGTGACATAAAGGTGTCGCTCCCCTTCCATTAATTCCGTATATCTAATTATTAAGCTTTATAAAAGAGAAAAAGTCAACTACCTATATAAAAAATATAGATAGTCGAACGATTCATTTTATAAAAAAAACAATTAATCTTGTATAAACGAAGCAAGTGCCTCTAATAAAACTTCTTGTGCACCTACAATTTCCGTCGGCATTGCTTCCCATTTTTTCGAAAGCTCTGTCTCTACTCTTATTCTCAGTTCAGAATTCATTTCTGCTAACACATATTCTTTCGTTGCTATATCAACATCAAGTAGCGCAAGTGCATATAATTCCGGGTCATTTATTTTTTCGAATAATCGCTTTAATACTACCGGTGCTATATGTTTTAATTTTTCAATATGAATTTCCTTATCCGAAAATAGTAACTCATATTGAATAAACGTAACATTTTCTTTAATCACTTTAAAATAACAATTATTTTTTTTATCATTCACAAAATAACCGTTTGGATCTGCGATAATACTTTCTACTTTACGAATTAAATCTGGCAAACTATTCGCCGCCATTACAGTCCGCTGCTCAACCTCACTCGGCGAAATGAATGTAACGCGATACTTATTTTGCGCCATCCTCCTCACCTCTCCTTTTATAGAAATTCAGTCTAATTGTATACTACAACTACCTTAAATTAACTTAAAACTCTTTTATATTACCACTTCTTACACTACCATACTACTCTAGTAACTCTACATATCTCTGGTCTTACACGTCGGTCGGGACTCTATTAGGCACTAACCGCTCCAAAACATCGCCAGGTCCTCTCTCAAAACCTAAAAAGTGCTTTTAAGAACCTTTCAATAACTCTATGTTATTAAACCAAAACGCTATCTGCTGATCCGTAATATTTGGCAACATAACAAAAAACTCACGACACTTCATCTCATCCTTAAACAGTTGATACTTCCAAACGCTATCGCTACCAACACTTATGAAATAAAACTCATGGATACGGCCAATGATTGCTTGTTTTTCGCCAAATGAATACGGAGGCACTTGCTTAATTTCAAATTGATCTGGTAAATATACATGCTCTTCTCGTTCTATTTTTAATACTTGCTCGGCAAGTTCACGTTTATTTTCGAAAAAAGGCAATTGTAAAATTCGTTCTTGTCTTGTCATACGAATAAAAAACCCTTTCTACTCCATTACATTTTTTCCATGCGATATATTATCGAATTAAGTTTACAACTTCATTTAATACTTCATCTGAAACTTTAATTACTTTCGCATTTCCTTGGAATCCGCGTTGGTATAACATTAAGTCAACGAATTCTACAGATAAATCTACGTTAGCACCTTCTTGTGCACCACCGCGTACTTTACCTGCACCGTTTTGACCAGATGTACCAAGAGCTAAAATACCTGTTGTATTCGTTGCTGTATAGTTACCATTACCTGTTTTCATTAGTCCGCCTTCGTTCGGGAACATCGCAACAGCTAATTGACCTGCAGATTTCATACTTCCATCAGAATATTTTACCATCACATATCCACCATCAGCAATGAAGCAATCTTTAACCGTCGCTGCTGCTCTACCATCTACGTCTGTTACTGATAATGTTTTATCTGTTGGATGATTTGTTAAATGGCTTAAGTCTAATTTTATAGAACCGCCATCAAATGGAATATTGGCTCCTTGCTCTTTCGGATTTGGATTTCCAACAGCATCAAATGTCATATTACCACCTGCACCTGGAACATCTTTAAACTCTGTTTCTTTTTTCGAGTCATTGCGCATTTGTACTTTATATGTATAGTTATGTTCACTCGTTTGTTTAAACTCTACACGCATTGTCCATGTATTCCCCGCATTATCATATACAGGTAAATCTTGTGTAATTTGTTTTTCTCCAGTTGGAATATTCCCTTTAATTGTCCCTTTTGATGTTCGAATACCACCAATTGCTGTTCCCATTGGAATTTGCAACGGTCCTGGAATTCCAGATAAATCAACTTCACCAGTTGCCTCATTTGCAGGGTATGCAAATACGTATTGACCTTCAGTATTCGTAATATAGTAATCTGAAGATATCCCAAACGTACCTTTACGAGTAAATTCCATATTTCCGCCTTTTGAATCACCTACAACGAAGAAACCATTACCTTCCATTGCCGCTTGTGTTTTACCACCTGTTAACGTAATTGTACCATCACTATAATCCGTAACCGTACCACTCATTTTCACACCGTTACCAATACTTTTCGGATTTGTTCCGGCGTATTTACCGTCACCTTTTGCACCAATCGAATTGTTATATAGTAAATCATCAAACATTGCTTTTTGTTTTTTATAACCTACTGTTTGTGCATTGGCAATATTATTTGAAGTTACACTTAATGCATTTTGTGTTGCATTCATTCCTGTAATACTTGTATATAACGCTTTAATCATAACGTATGGACACTCCTTATGAATTTGTAGTTTTTACTTCTTCAGTTACTTTTTGATCGTCTTTCTTTGCGTCTTCTGGATTCGTTTCTCCAATCGGTTTATCAGACACTCTCTCAACGAAACGAAGAGATACAACTTTATTATTAATAACGAGCTGCACATCGTTATTTTCTGCAAGGCGAACTGTCTCTACTTGACCAGTTACTTTGTTTCCTTCGCCGTCAACACCTCTTACGTATTTCCCTAAAAACTTCATTCCACCATCAAGTGCTGTTGAATACATCGTTGATTGCAGCTTATCTACTGCTTTCGTCATATTCTGTACTTGTTCCATAAGAGATAACTGCGCTGTCTGATTCATCATTTGATTCATATCCATCGCATTAAATGGATCTTGATGTTGGAAACTTGATAAAAATAATTTTAGGAAATCATCTTTCCCCATTACCCCAGGAGTCTTTTGCGCTCCTGCCGAAACTCCATTACTTTGTTGCACTGGCGATTGTACACCATTAACAGGTACATTACTTTTTTGCGCTCCTGCTTGTAACGGAATATGATTTGTACTCGTTGTATTTAATCCAACTGTTGGCACGCTTTATTCCTCCAATAATCCCGCAAATTCTGTTGATTGTTGTTTTTCATGATTTGTATTTGCTAATTTCTGTTTTTGCCTTTGCTCTTGTTCTCGCTGTTCTTTACGATTTTCATCTTTATCTGAATAGCTAATTTGAATATTGATTTCTTTTTCTTTTAACTTTAATCTCAATTCATCAAAAATGATTTCAACACGTTTTTTCGCATCGTGTTTCTCCATTTCTACGTGAACGTCAATTTGATCTCCGTGTTTTTTCATAAACACTGTTAATGTACCAAGTTTTTCTGGATTTAACTGGAATAAAACACGTTCTTGTTTCACTACAAATTTTTGCAGCGCTTCTACTTGCGCTTCCATTTTCTTTCCTAAGTCAGGTAATGAAACTTTCTCAGCACCACTATTTGATTTCCCTATTTGTTCGGTACTCGTCGTTTTATTTAATAATTCTGCACCTGCAGAGCTCGAATCGTTTAATGCATCAACTTCTGGCAACTCTACCTTTGCATCATCGCTCTCAAGTTTCGGAAGATCTACCTCTTTAGACTCTTCTTGTTCCTTTGCAATATTACAAGTTTCTGTTTCTACAACCTTCAATGCTTGCATCGTTTGCTCTGGCATCTTCATTTTGTCTAATACCATTTGCATTGTATCTTCTAAACATATAGCATTTTTGATATTCATATTTGAAAGAAGTTCTTGTAATTGTTGTAATTCAGCTGCAGGTAATTCATTAAGTTTAATATTGCCATATTCTTTATATAGCTCTTGTATTTTTTGTATGTATTGATATAACAATTCCGGTTGCACATGTAATTGCTCAATTGCAACCATTTGCTCAGATACAGCTAATAACAACTGTTCTGTCTCTTTTTTTTCTTCTTTCTTTACAATTGGTTCTTCTTTCGTTACCGATGGTTTAGAAAGGTTATATTCTTTTTTCTCTTCTTTTGGTGCTTCTTCTCGTTTCATTTTCTCCGTTTTCGGCTGCTTTTTATTTTCGATTCTCATCGTACGATCGAATGAAGAATCTTCATTTTTCGATTGTACTTCTAGCCCTTTTTCTTTTTGCGGAGGTAAACTTTGTTGCACCGGTAATACAGACTGTATCACTACATTCACCTCATCCATTCATACACATTTTCAAATCCAGAAGCATTTTTTCTTCCAGCTTTTCTTGTGCTTTCGCAAGCTTTCTGCAATCTTCTTGATACATCTCATCAATGACACGTTCTTTTTCTTTTACTTGCTCTAAAAGGCTTTCATTTTTTTGAATAAAACCTTCTGTTTTTTTAATTTTTCGATTCCATTCTTCTATTCTTTCAGGTGAAAACGTATGTGAAGAAAGCATGCCAGCCATAATACGTTGCCCAGTTTGTACGACTTTACTACGCGATTTCACAACATATAAATCATATTCTTTTTTTTGTTCTATTTTTCTTTTTTCAGCTGTTAATTCATACACTTCTTTTAAAATATGCTCTTTTTCTTGATTTATTTGCAATTTTATTGTGTCGTACTGCTGTTTATCCACCTGTTTTCATAGCCCCTTCCTATTATAACGTTCTCTTTTTCTATTATATAGTTTTTTTCCAAAAAAATCTGTGAAATATTAAAAAACAAAAAAATAAGACCTCTTGGGCAGAGGCCTTATACTATATGGTGTATCGCTTCAACGATATCATCAAATGGGAAACTATCCGATCGGCCTTGCTTTAAAAATGTATTTATGCCTTCTACTTTATTTTTACATTCAAAAATATAAGCATTTTCTTCATTTTCTTGAATCGTTCCTAACTTAAAATACAATTCATTTTCTTTATAAATTGATAAAATCTTTCTCATTTCATTTGCAAGTTGCCAATGATGTGGTGAAACGATTTCTTCCATAATCCTACTTACTGAATCTAATACTGAAATTGCAGGATAATGACTAAGCGTTGCAAGCTCACGCTTTAATACAATATGTCCATCTAAAATACCACGTGCTAAATCTGGTACAGGACCATTTAAATCGTCCCCATCAACAAGCACCGTATAAATACCTGTTATAGATCCCTTTTGTGTTTTACCGGACCGCTCTAACAGCTTCTTCATATAACTTTCCATTAATAGTGTTTTACCACCAATCGGTAACTCTTTAACAGCAATATCAACACTTCTTCGTGCATCGGCAAAACGAGTAACAGAGTCCATCATAAGTAATACGTTATTACCTTGATCACGGAAGTATTCAGCAATAGACGTTGCGAGTTTCGCTGCACGAAGTTGCATAAGATGACTTTCATCTGACGTCGCTACAACAACGACGCTTTTTCGCATACCTTCCTCGCCTAACTCTTTTCGAATAAAGTCTTTTACTTCCCGGCCACGTTCTCCTACTAAACTAATAACGTTTATATCAGCTTTTGCATTTTTTGCTATCATTCCAAGTAAAGTAGATTTACCAACACCTGACCCAGCAAAAATACCAATCTTTTGACCGATACCAATTGTTAGCATAGAATCAATTGATTTTATTCCTGTTTCAAATACATCGGTAATCTCTTCACGTTCAAATGCATGTATAGGCGGTGCATCTAGTTTTATTTTCTGTAATGGAATGTTTTCAGCTTTCTCATTTAACACTTCACCATTTGCACTTAACACTTTTCCGAGCAAGTGATTACCACGTGGTACAACAACATCTTCTGAAACTAATGTCACTGAATCTCCATAACATACTTTTTCTGTCTGTTCAAATGGAAGTAGCATATTATTTTCTTTTTCAATGGCAATCACTTCACATAAGACGTTATGTTCTCCAACGAAGCAAACATCTCCGATCTTCGCTTTCGGCCCTTTTGCTACGAAAAACTGTTCTTGTACACTATGAACTTTGCCTACTTTCGTATACAGCGGTGTTTCAATGAATTTATTCCATTTTTCGTTCTCATTCATTAACAGGCGGCTCATACATTTTGCTCCTCAAATAACTTCTCTTCTTCCCATTTCTGACGAAGTTTCGCAAATATAGGTGCAAATTTAAATTCAAAGAACTCTTTCTCTTCTTCCAGAACAAATTCACCAAACTGCAGGGAGAAATCATATTTCCATTCCACTAATTGTAGTAACCAATATTCTTTCGTATTTTCCTTCTCTTCTTGAATACGTTCAAACGTTTCTGGATGTACTGTAATGATTAATTTTTCAAACGAAGTTGGCAATGTTTGCACGATGCCAGTTAAAATAGGTAACACATCAAGCAATCGTGAATCTACCGCTTGATTCACGATTTTTTCTGCTAAATGAAATGATTGATCCCATAATAACTCTGTCCATTCATGCGCTGTTTCTTGTTGTTCTTTTTGAAATTGCACACGCGCTGCTTCCATCTGTTCCATTTGCTCATGAATATGCATTTGAAATTGTTCTTTATCTTGTAATAACTGCTGACGCTCTCGTTCTAGCATTTGCTGCTCTTGCCTTAGCTGATTCATTTCCATATGTAATGATTCTTGCTGGGCGCGAAGCTCTGCATGATCAGCTTGTAATTCTTCCTCTTCTATTTGGACTGAAGCTGGTTTTGGAAATTGTAATTCATACGTTTCTTCAGAAAAAGAAACAGAATTCTTCGGAATTCTGTTTTTAAATAAGGACATCCTCTTCACCTCTTTGAACGATAATTCTTCCTTCTTTCTCTAGCTTTTTCACTGTACCAGTGATCGTTTGCTGCGCTTTTTCAGCATCCGTCATCTTAAGCGGTCCTAAGCCATCTAATTCTTCTAGAATCATCTCTTTACGGTTTGAAGACATACATGTAAATAATTTCTCTTTAATTTCTTCTTTTGCAATTTTAAGTGCTTTCGCAAGAACGCCGTTATCTGTAATTTCTTCTAATACACGGCGAAGCGCAAGATCTTCAAGACCAAGTAAGTCTTCAAAGACAAACATATTTTCTTTAATTTTCTCAGATAACTCATAATCGACTTCATCCAGTTTTTGAAAGACTGTTTTTTCAACACCTCGTGAAACATTATTTAAAATGTTTACGATTGTTTTCAAGCCATCAGTTTTATTAATTGCACTAAATGCCATATTATTTAATTTCGTTTTTAACAATTCACCAATTTGATTAATTAATTCACCATCAACTTGTTCTAACTTCGCAATACCCATTACCGTTTCTACTCGCTTATGATCTGGCAATCTCTCAATTAATTGAGACGCAAGTTGCGGTTTAATATAAGAAGCGATAATTGCAATTGTTTGTGGTGACTCATCATTAAGCACTGTAAGAAGTGGCTCTAAATCTGTAAGTGAATTTAAGAATTCAAATGGATTATCTTTGTTATACCAAAGGTCTTCCAATAATTTTTCCAGTTCGTCTTCTGGCATGTTTTTAAATATGCGACGAATATACTCTTTATCTGGAGTGACTAAGTTCAATTCTTTTACATTTAATTCATATAAGAACTCTCCTAGTACATTCTCTAACGTTTCTGGTTTATATACACGAAACTTCGCAATTTCACGAAGTAATACTTCTTTTTCCTCAGCTGTCATATATTCAATGACTTTTGCTGCCACCCCTTCGTCTAATGTACGAATAAGGATGGCAGCTTTTTCTTTGGAGGAGATTTCATCTAACATCGTTGTTCCTCCCTTACTGTCCGTTTAACCATTTTTTAATTACTTTTGCAGTACCTTCTACATGTTCTTTCGTAGCATCCTGCACTTGTTCATCTAACGTTGGTTCTTTCGGTTCTTCTGGTTCAGGTTTTGGCTCTGGCACTATTTTTTCTTCAGGAATTTCCAAGATACTTTCATTACTTGCAGCCACTTCCTCTTCTGCTAAGTATTCTTCATATTCCTCTTCTTCTTTCCTTCTCTTACGTCTTGCTAATAAGAACCATACTAGACCACCGATTGCTAATAAGCCAGCTGTAATTCCACCGAATAACCACCAGTTCATACCACTTTTTTCTGGCTCTTTCTCTTTTTCAGCTTTCGGCTGGTCGAACTGAACAGTTACAACGTTAACTTGTCCATTTATAAAGTTACCGTTCGGATCAGCTTGAAGTCCTGCCGCTGTTCCGATTGCTTCTTTGAAAGTTGTCATATCAATTCTTCGTTTTACTAACGTATCATTATCTACCCATACAACAACATTTGTTTTCGTTAATTCTGGGTGTTTCTTAATTGTTTCAACTGTTTTATCTATTTCATAGTTTTCGATTTTGTTGCCATTTTTATTATCGTAGACAACTTTACCATTTTGATTATTGTTCGTACCGTAGTTTGGCACTTCACCGTTCGCTGTAATACCAGCACCTTGCTTCGTATCTGCCCCTTCTTGCGCAGTAGAGCTTTCTTCTTGCTCTTGTTTACTACGAAGTACACCTTTATCACCATACTTCTCTGACTGACGTGTAACTTCATCGTAGTTTACAGATACTTTCGTATTCACTTTATATTCATTCGGTTTAAACATCGTCATTAACGTTGCATCAATATCTTGCTTTAATTTACCTTCAAGTTGGTGCTGCATCTCTACTTCTTTCTCATAAGAAGAGGAACTACTAGAATGTGCTTCATCTGCTCCTTTTGAGATAACACCTTTTTTACTATCAATAACACTTACTTCTTCTGCTTTCACACCAGGAACCGCTGCACTAATCATTTGCTGTATACCTGCAACTTGATCAGCTGTTAACAATTGTCCACGTTTTACTCCAACCGTAATCGCCGCTGTTCCTTTCGCTTTTTCTTCATCAAAAATTGTCTCTTTTTCAGGCAATGTAATTTGAACATTTGCCGTTTCAACTGTCGCAAAGTTTCTTACGATATCTTGTTCCAATTGCTTCTTCGTACCGACAATTTGCTTCATTTTTTTATCTTGTTCACTTGAACCGAGCGAGCTTTCTAATAAAATTTCTTCACCGCTTTTCGAATTAAACGGTAAGCCCATCCCATTCATTTCTTTTCGAACCCATGGAGCATCATTCTTTTGCACACGAATTGAACCATCGGTCGCTAATTGGTAATCGACACCTAACTTCGATAATTCTGCTGTAATCTCTTGTTTATCTGCATCATTTAAATTTTGATATACAACAACATATTTATCTGGCAAGGTGAAGTATAAAAGTGCTCCTGTTACAATCGCTAAAAGCGCAGCACCGATTACTAACTTATGCCACGTTTTTAACGATTGGATAACATTTTTCATCTTTTCCATTTAAACACACCCGTCCACTTTCCTAAATTTGCATATTAATTAGTGACTTATAATTTTCAATAAGATTATCACGTACGAGAGCAGCCGTTTTCATTTGAGACTCAGCTTTCTTTTGCTGAATTAAAACGTCATGTGTTTCTCCTACCCCTTTAGTTAGTAAATCATATACTACTGTTTGTGCATTGTTTTGCGTTTGATTCATATCTTCCAATAAATCAATAAACTTTTTCCCCTCAACTACAGATGTTTGAGAAGTTTTCGGTGCACCAATTGACTGAATTGCTCCAAATGGTTGTGTATGTAACATTGGTTGAATTTTCATATTACGATCTTCCCCCTTATCCTCGGCCGATTTCTAAATCTTTATCAAGCATTTTTTTATTCGCATTTAATACACTCGTATTCGCTTCATACATTTTTTGAGCAACCATTACATTCGTCATTTCAGCAGTTACATCAATATTTGGATAACGTACATATCCTTCTTCATTTGCGTGCGGATGCGTCGGATCATACACTAAATTTTCCGTTTTGTCTGCTTCAATACTTTTTATTTTTACTCCGTTAGTAGGAGCCCCATCTAGCATACTTGCAAAACTATTGTTTGATTCTAGCACCACACTACGACGCTCATATAAATCTGTCCCCGGAGCCGCTGTCGTATTTGCATTTACAATATTGTTAGAAGTAACTTCCATCCACTTTCTCGCTGTCGTTAGCCCTGAGCCACTTGCATTAATTGCCTGAAACATCCGTTGTCTCTCCTTCTACTTTTAACGTCCGCGTGCCGCTTGGTTAATTGCATATTGTGTATTAATTGCGTTAATTGAAATACCGTATAACTGATTTGCTTTCATTAAATCTAGCATTTCTGTCGTTACATCCACACTATTTCCGTCTTTATTCGTTTGCATTGATTTTGTTTGAATCTTTGCATATGTATTTTTCGTATTTACTGTCGGTAAGTGCATTTCATTCGTTTGATATAAATCTGGATTGCTCTTTAAATCAGCCGCATTATTTTTATATAACGCACTACTTTTATTCATCTGCTCAGCAAATGTTACATCTTGTGCTTTATAGCCAGGTGTATTTGCATTTGCAATATTACTAGAAACAGTATTTCGTTTCGTCACTAAATAATTCATATAATGGCTTACATCACTCACTAAATCTGGCATATTCCACACCCTTTCTTTTCTAAATTAATGATCCACTGATAGAAGTTTCACTTCATTATTTATTTTCTTATATGCGTTTATTAAAATATTTACTATTATGTACCCTTACATATTTTATTCCATTTTTTCATTGTTGTCTTTAGAAAAATACAAAAATATAAAAAAGAATGCAAAAAACTGTATATACACAGCAATCTATACAACATTTCGATATATAAACTATAAACTAAAGTCCATTTTTCTATTATTTAGATTACTATTTTTTCATCACAGTCATAAAATGAAACCTCAGTCAGCGGAGTTCTTTATTTAAAAGAAGGAATAGACCCCCTTTTAAAAGGGGAATCTGTTTCCAAACGTTATTATTAATATTTACCGTAAAATGAATTAGCCTTCATTCTCCTATCATTTTCCATAATCATTTCTTCCAAAATCTTTTGCTTATCTCGAATATGCTGCGCTGCCTTAATAATGAATGGGCTTACTTCTGCTGCAACTTGTGCACGTCTTTCTTCATCTAGTGTCATCATCCAACGATTTAACATCTCACTCTTCTCAGCAAACTCTTCATCTGACACTTGTAATTCACCGATTTCATTAAAACAGCTGACAAACGTTCGATAAATATCATTGTTCATTTTCAAGCGCTCCACGGTATCCGTCTATTAAATCTTGTAACACTTGCACAATGGCATCAATGTCTTTTACTTCACGCGTGACTTTCATCGTTTGAATTTGAATGCTAATCCAATCATATAAACCAAATAAACTATCGTATAAATCTTTCGTAATATCAGGATTTAACTGGAGCTTCAACTCTTCAAATATACGTTCTAACTTGTCAAGAAGTTCATCACCATCTTGAAGTTTGAATGTATTTAAAAGTTCTTCCAATTTACGAAATTCAATGATGCATCTTTCATAAATAAATATTGTATTTTTAATTGGATTACTCGTCATAATATCATTTTGCATATAACGTTGCCATGCTTGCATATAATCACTTCCTCAACTTTCATTAATCATCACTTTTGGTTTTTGTCATTGCTTTGATTGTCTGCAGCTGACTATCAAGCAATGCTAGCTGGCTTTCCAACTTTGCATATTTATCAATAATTGATTCTTGTTTTTTCTTATTAATTGTATCAATATCTTGAATTTTTCTCTCTAAATCAGTCACTTGCTTTTCAATACTTTTAGAGCGTTTTCCGATAATCCCTTCATCTCCAAAGATTCCCTCGAGCTTTTTATCTATATCATGACCAATACCATTAAAGCCAAAGAAAAATTGTTTTGTAGATTCTGGATTCTCTTTAAAAGCTATTTTCAATTTTTCTTCATCAAGAGTCATATTTCCTGTTTTATCAATTTGAATTCCAAAAGAAAATAAATACTTATCATCTTGTGAAAATCTAAAAATGCTTGTCATTGCATTACTGATAGCAAATGAAACATTATTCCCTTGCATTACTCCATTTTCACCAGAAAATAAATCTAAACTTTTAACAGCGTTATTATACTCATCTTTCATTTTTTTGATTAAGTCTATTGAATTTTTTATATCTGAATCTTCGATAGTTAATTTAATTGGCTCTGTAGTTACCTTTTCTAAGTTAATAGTTAATCCTGGAATTGTATCAATCTTATTTGTTTTACTAGTTCCTTTAATTCCGTTTATTGTATATTCTGCATTTACTGCTCCTGTCACTTGATGTGCAATGGCATTCGTTCCATCCGTATTTTTCGCAGAAGTAACTAGCCCTATATTTTGTAAAAAGCCATTGGCACCATCTGTTAATTTCAACTCTCCCTCTTTTCCTGCAGTAGTTGATGTGAAAAATAGTTGATCTCCTAATGTATATACTGATGCACCATAATTCCCATTATTTATCTTATTGACAAGGTCTTTATACGTCATATCTTTTGAGATTTTAACTTCTTTTCCATTTATCTGAAATACATCATCTACTCCAAGTTTTAAATCTAAACTAAATTTTTGCTCCGTACCTTCGGGAGTTTTTGGGGGAGTAAGTGGAGCTGTAGTTATTTGATGCCTTTCTGCTACTCGCTCTACTGTAATTGTATATGTTCCAGGAATTGCAGCAGCATCCGCCTGCGCTATCATAAAACCATCTTTGGATAGAGTTGTTTTCTTTTCATCACCTTTGAATGTGTTTAAATCTTTGAATACTTGCACAAAATTTGCAAACTCTTTTTTCATGCTCGCATAAACTTTGTTTTCATTTGTTAACGTTTGTTTTTGTGTAGTGTATGGTGATTTTTTCATTTCCAATGCTTGTAACTCTAAATCTACTAACTTCTTTGTATCTATTATGCTATTTCCTAAATTCCATATTTGTTGTCTGTCACCATAATTAGATATTGTCCCTGCCATATTTTTCACTCCTTATCATTTACATGTAATCTAAAATACTTGTTTTACTCATCGTACTAACAGCTTTTAATGTTGCTTCGTATGTTGCGTTTATATAAGATAAATCAGAAATTGCGACAGCTAAATCAACATCCTCAATTTCTTTACGGTTTTCTTGAAGTGCTACATTTTGCTCACTTAAAATTGTTTTAAACGTCTCCATTGTGTTCATTGTCGAACCAACTTCAGTTGTACGGTTAATGATGCCATCTAAGTTTTGCTTATTTCCTTCTAATAACGGTTTCAATGCTTTTTGGTCACCATTTTTCATCGCTTCACTCATCTGTTTTAACGTTTTTATAACGGGTGATAATAATGCTTCTCCGTTACGGAACGCTTTGAATTCATAACCGTCATTTAGTTGCCAGTTAACATCATTTTTTCCACCTTGGTACGTACCATCTTCTGTAAATGGCAGATTTTCTGCACTATCACCACCGAAAATATAACGACCTTGTTCTTTTGTATTCGCTAAATAGACGACCTGTTTTAAAATTTGATCAATCTCTACACCAATAGCCTGCAATTCTTTTTCACTATTTGTCCCATTTAATGCTTGTACTGTTAATTGGTCTGCTCTTGTTAAAGATTTCAAAACACCTTGTAAAGTATTTTGAGTTTGTGTTAATACATTTTTCGAATCAGCTAAATCTTTTTGCATTTGTTCAATATTCGCCAATGAATGTTGAATCGCAAATGATTTACTCGCTGCAAGTGGATCTTCACTCATAAGAAGATTTTTCTTCCCTGAAGTTACTTGGTTTCTATGGTATTGTTGTTGCACATTCAAATCCATTAACTGATTCTTTGCCCAGTTTGCATTTTGAAATGTAGATACTCTCATTTCTATCTCCTCCTTATATATTTCCAATCAATTATTATCACTTATCGAATAATCGAAAATAGACTATCAAACACTTCATTCATCGTAGTAATAGCTTTAGAGTTTGCGACAAAATATTTTTGGAAGGCCATTAAATTTACCATTTCCTCTTCCATATTTACACCTTCAACGCTCATTTTTTCTTGTTGAATACCTTCTAGTAAGTCGCCATGAATTTTTTGATAACCATTTACTGCACTTTTATCAGATGCAACACGAACTATAAATTGGTCTAATGCTTGTTTATAAGAAAGACCTTCTTTATAATCGTCATCTGTAACTGCTGCTAGTTTATTTGCTGTTTCAGCAGACATTTTCATTTTCGAAACATCTTTTTGGAATTCTGGATTTAACTTCATATCCTTCGCATAATCTCCAACGAAGAAATCTTTTCCCATCACTGTATTCACTTGATTTTTCATCGAACTCATTAAGTCTTCGAGATTTTTTTTATATTCAACAATCTTCGCTTTCGTATCAATCGCTGATTTTATCGCCCCGCTAGTTACAGAGATCTCTGAACCGTAAATCTCAACTGACATTGGGTCTTTTTCTTTATTTAATTGAAGTGGATATGTATCTTGTCCATTTACTGTTAAAATACCATTCATTCTAACACTCGCGATATTAGGATTCATAGATTCATAAGATACTTCGATGTTTGCATACTTAGACATCTCTGTAACGATGCGATCTCTTTCGTCTAAAAGTTGATTCGGCACTTGTGTACCTGCTTGTCCAATTTTATGATTCGCTTCTGCTAAACTAGCAGCAAGACGATTAAATTCATTAACATGCGCCTCAATATCTTCTGCTGTCTGTGCTTCCACTGTATCTAAGTTTTTCGCAAGACGATTCACTTGACTTGTGAACTTCCCCGTTTCAGAAATTAATGTATCGTAGTAGTTTGGTTGCTCTGGATTTTTTGCCACTTCACGAAAGGCATTAAAGAAACCGTCCATTAAACTAGATAATGAATTCTTTCCTGTCGTTCCAACCATAGACTCTACACGGGATAAAGTCGAATTCATGTAGTTATAGTAAGAGAGCTGAGATAATTGATCATTAAACTGCTTCGTTTTTACCTCATCAGTAATACGGTCAACACCTAGCGTTTGTACACCGTAACCAATTCTCTGTTCTGGCGTATGACCATTGCTTGCTCCAACAGATCCGTAATTCACCATTTGACGCACATAACCCGGTGTATGAATGTTAGACAAGTTTTGTTTCGTTGTTTGTAACCCCATTTGAGCCGCTAACATACCCGATAGCGGTGTATTATAATCAGATAATCTCATAAAGCTTCACTTCTCCTTTACAATAGTTCGTTCATAAAGATTTGCGAATTATTGTTTCGCTCTAAGTTGTATTCAGAAACAGAATCCACAATACTTTCTGTAGTTTTTAATAGTACGTTTAAGTAATATTGATTTTTCAAAAGAATCATTTTTACATTCTCTTCTAATTCAGTTACATTTTTTTGTAATTCTTTCATTTTTTCAATTTCTTCTTGAGAAAAATACGAAAATAACGCACTGACACGAAACGATTCAACTCCTTGTTCTTTACAGAACTGAACAACCATTTCTTCAAATGAGCTTGATAACCCTTTTAAACCATCAATGTACTGCAATTGCTCTACTTGCAACTTTTGAACTGCATTTACATTTTTATTTTTTAAATTCTCATATATTTGCTCTCCAAGCGCTTGAATATTTTCATACGCTTTTTGAATAATAACGAGTTTTTCATATAATTGTATGTACATATAGCTTCCTTCCTTTTACAAGACTAAATTCACAATTAAACCATGGATTTCTCCAATTTGATTTAACATTTCTAAATGTCCTGTTTTCGTATTAATTAGATTCATCACATCTTCTAATTCATTCAATCCCATTTCTGCCTGTTTCACAATCGTCATTTTCTGTGAATATCCGTAACGTGGGTGACGAGACATGACATCTTTATACTGCAATACATTATCAACGTAGAAATTCAAAAATGATTTTACTGTGTTTTTGTATTCCATTACATTATCAAGCGTTAATTCCATTTCAATTTTCTCTTTAATTTCTCCAATATTATCGACAAACGCTTCCATTTGTTCTAGTAATTTATCTTTTTTCGGATCTGCATGCAAATTATCCGAAAATGCAAGTCCTGTCCTGACATTTGCTTCTTTCGGCATTTGAGTAGCAGGCGGTATATGCGATAAAATTGGATTATGCGAGATAGAACGTAGCATATATATCACCTATTTATTTTTTTATTTCTTCCTAAACTTAATCGTAAAATCCAGTTATTTATAATTATACTCTGAACAGTAATATTTTGCAGTTATTTTTTATAAAAGATATGTTACAATTTAGCATGAGGTGGCACAATTCTATGAATATTTTCCTTTGTGGTTCAAATCAATTAACAGCATTAGATCAAGAAGAAATTAAAAAATTTTTAACTGACTATGCTCACAAACATAAAATTTACATATTATGTTATAAATCTATTGAAAATGAGGTTCTTCGTTTTTTCGTTGAGAATGAAAGACTCGCTCAAAATTTATGCCTTTACACGCTGCAACCATTGCAAGCAATTACAGATGAATTCCAAGAAGTCGTTGATTACTTAAAAAAACACGGAGCCGAATATGTTGCTTTTGATCATCCTTCTGACTCCATTTACCGATCAGATTATATGTTTTTTGTTAAACAAATTATTGAAGACACTGATTTAGTTCTCTGTTTTTATAATGGGGACAAACATACATCTGTCATCCCTGTCGATGTTGCAAAAGAAGCAGGTATTGATGCTGTCATTTATGATTTACCAGGATTACATGAAAAGCAAATGAAAAAAAGCTTTGAACAAAAAATTCGTATGATGTAAAGGGGGAGGCACAATATCATTATTGTGCCCATTGTAAATATGATAATTGAACAAGATTATGATCATTTTATCGCGAGTTTTAAACAACAATTCAATATGGACATCGCTTCATATAAACAAGATAGAATGCGCCGTAGAATCGATGCTTTCATTTCGAGAAAAGGCTTCGAAAACTACACTAATTTTTTAAACAAATTACGCGCTGATCAAAATTTATTTTTAAATTTTATTGACTATATTACAATTAACGTTTCAGAGTTTTTTAGAAATAAAGAACGATGGCAAACTTTAGAGTCGAAAGCACTACCAAAATTACTCGAACAAAATAGCGGAAAATTAAAGGTATGGAGTGCCGCTTGCGCTGCTGGTGAAGAACCGTATACACTCTCTTTAATTTTATCGAAGCATCTTGCTCCATTTCGTTTTGAAATTCAAGCAACAGATCTTGATTTTCATATTTTAGAAACCGCAAAACGCGGTCAATATACAGAACGTTCGTTAAAGGAATTACCTAATGATTTGAAAGAACGTCATTTCACAAAAGAGAATGATCTATATTCATTGCATCAAAACATTAAACAAAACGTCTCGTTTAAACAACATGACCTTTTAATGCAGTCATTCGATACAAATTATGATTTGATTATTTGTCGCAATGTAATGATATATTTCACAGAAGAAGCAAGAGTAAAACTTTACGAAAAATTTAGTCGTTCTTTACGAAAAGGCGGTGTACTATTTGTTGGTAGTACGGAACAAATTTTAACACCCGAGCGTTACAATCTTCAGCGATTTGATACATTCTTCTACGAAAAAATATAAAAGAGGTCGTCACAATGGAGTGACGACCTTTTTACATAACTCGAATTAAAATAATACCGACAATCCATACAAAGAGAAAAAGAAACGTCATAGACCATTTATGTTCTTGCATCGTTTGTTTCAATGCCTGTGATAATTGTGTCATGTTCATTTCCGCAAGCGCTCTCCATACACTTACATCCCGATCTTTAGCAATGCGGTCTGTAACACTAATTAAAATTGTTTCGTTAGACAATTTCGTTATATAAGCAGTAATAACCGTTACCATCAAATTTATATTTCCTTCTGAAGAATCACTTTCCACTCTAGAGATAAGTGCACTCACATCTAGTAACGGAATATGTACTTTTCTACCAAATGATAGTTGTACTTCAGCGAAATCATATGTTCCATCTAACAAAGGAAGTTCTTTTATATGCGCCTGCTTAACAAGCCCTTGTAGGCTTCTAATTACTTGTTCAAATATTTTTTCTGTTTGCTTTCCTTCTCCAGATAACGTGTGTAACTTTTTAAAAAGTTGTAACACTGTATCCATCTCTTTAGAAAGCATTTCCTTCATAATCTTTCCATCACTTAAACTTGCAAGTAAAATACCTATTTCATTATTTTTCGAAATAATTTTAGACTGTCCAGTAAACACTAAATTGCTACGCTTTCGTTCTTTCTGGATTTCATGCTCCGAAATAGCTGCAGGCTGTTTTAATGGTTGTAACGCCTTATCTTCAATTGTCGTACGTTTAATCTCCATTTAAGCGCCTCCACTACTATGAAATAATTAGCCCCATTCTTTATTACTCTTTAAAACTAAAAACAGTACGAATAAACCTGACATGATAGTAAACACATCAGAAGCTTGCACTCCCTGTTCACCTTTTTCTTCTTTCTTGTCTTTCGGTTCTTCTTTTTGTTCTTTCTTTTTAGAGGCAACTTGTTTGTTATTTTTCTCTTTTTGGTCCTTCGCCTTATGTACTTCCTTGTTGTCTTCGAACGGCTCTTTTATAACGTAAGTAAATTCCTCTTTCTCTTCCAACGGTTCTTTTATAAACTTATTTACTTTCTCATCTCGCTTCGGAATTTGAACAACTGGCAAATTTTCTTCTGGAACCGGGTTTTTGACTTTGGAATCTTCTTGCTTCTTATTTTCTTTCTTCTCTTCTAATTCATTTTCTAGTTTATTATCTAATTTATCTTCTTTCTCTTCTATCTTTTTATCATCTTCATTTTTTGGCACCAAAACAGAAATGGTATATTCACTTTCCTCAACAAGTTTATTACCTGCTGCATCTATTATCTCTACAAGTAATTCGTATGGCCCAGCCGGCAATGCTTCTGTTATTTCAAATACTTTTTGCCAATCCATATCATGCTTGTTGTAGTCTAATAAAAACGAAAGCTCTTTATTTTCTTTCCCTTTTAATGTAACGCGTACTTCTTTTACAACCGATTCTATATCTGATGCTTTTACTCGTATATGTATAGAATCTCCCTGTTTTCGTTCAACTAAGTTCTCTTTTACTTCATCAATAGTAACTTTCTGTAACTTTGGCAATTCTTTATCTATAGTTGGCGTTTCATTTTTAATACGAATGAGCGGGACTTTCACTTCATTTTTTATGAGCTCTTCTTTCTCATTCTCTTTGTAACTTTGAACGAGCTGAAGATTCCAATCACCTTGCAAATCAAAATCCCCTGCTTTATAGTTAGCAACCCAGCTCTTCGTTTCTTCATCATACTCAAAAGATAACATTCTTTCTTGCGCATATTGCTCCCCATTTTTTTGTAACTGCAATATACCTTTCATACTTTGAATGTTTTTCCCATTTGGTTCTACAGCAATTCGCACCTCTTCGCCAACTTTAAGCTCCGGCTTATTTACTGTAATAATTCCCTGTTCTGTTTCTATCTTTCTTTCACTCAATTGTTTATTTACTACTTCTTGTTGTTCTGCTTCTTTTTGTTTCTCTTCATCTTGCTTCGTTTCCACTTGCTCTGACGATTCTTGAGATTCCTTATTTTCTTCTTGTACATTCACTTCATTTATTTTTTGATCTGGCTCAATTTGTTCCTCAGCCTGACTTTGCAAGGGGAAGAACAAGCACACATGTATGCATAGCCAACTCATTAGAAAAAACTTTACGTTTTTCATCTACTAGTTCAAACTCCTATTTCAATGCCTTATAGTGATTTCGTCACTTTTACTCCAAAAAATCCATTTACATTTACAAGTTCACCATACGCTACTAATACATCATTTACATAAATACGAATCGGTTCATCAATATCCTCATCTAGTACAACTGCTTCATTTTCTTGTAAACTTAATATATCTTGAATCGTTTTCACTGTACTTCCAAATACAAATTTCACGTTCATTTCTACATTTTGTAGAATGGACGTGTCCATATATACTGGTTCCATTTGTTTTACTTCTTTAAATTCAATAGGTTGCACAACTGGTTCTACAATTTTTTCTTCTTCAATTTCTTCTGTGGCAATCTCTTCTTCTTCCACCATCGGATACAGAAGTCGCCTTACCATTTCTTTCGCTTCGGAAATTGGCAAAATTTGATACATCTTCGATTGAAGCAAATCGCCAATTTCAAGATTGAACGTAATTTGAACGAGTTCGTCCACTTCCATTGACTCTCCCAAATATTCCATTTCTTCTTTTAACGTTACAAATTTAACATTTGGCGGCGTCATGTCCATTTTTTCTTGAAACATTTCTGACATCGCCGTAGCAGCATGACCCATCATTTGGTTCATAATTTCTTTAATACCGCTCAGTTCTAATTCAGTAAGCTCTTTTTCTGGGTCAACTTCCCCTGTTCCCATCATCATTAAATCTACCATTGTTAAAGCAACATCTTTCGTAAATACGAATACATTCTCATTCTTTAGCCCTTCAACAAAGTCGACATTTAAAATAACAAATGGTACTGGTACTCCATCATAATGACGAACATTAATTGCTTCCACATTTGGTGTACTAATTGTAACTGGCTGATTTAAAAGCGTTGACAATACTGTTGAAGCGGAACCAATTGAAATATTTGCAATTTCACCAAGCACATCTTTCTCTTCTTGTGTTAAATGCTCTTTTTCAACTTGTTCTTCTACAATCTCAGTTTCCACTACTTCTGCTGGTTCGACTGTTTCTTCTACTTCACCAGATAATTGCATTAATTTATTTACCATTTGTTTCGCATGCTCAACTGAAACAATTTGTACAAGTTTAGAGTTTACAAGATTATCTATCTTTAAATCAAACGACACTTTAACAATCGTATGATTCCCATCGATTTCAGAGATTTTCTCCATTTCTTCTGATAACTTTACAACTTTAATCGTCGGCGGAGACATATCTACTGTATCTTGGAAGAATTCCGACATAGATGTAGCTGCGAATCCCATCATTTGATTCATCGCTTCTTGTACAGCACTTAGCTCTAATTCACCAAGTTCTTTTCCATCCTCCACTTCACCTGTTCCCATCATCATTAAATCAGCAATGGATAATGCAACATCTTGCTTAAGGACAAGAAGGTTTTCCATATCCAATCCTTTTGTAAAATGAATGTTTAATACAACATGTGGAACTTCGACATCTCTTGAATCATATAAATCTACCAACTCTATGCGAGGAGCAGTAATGCTTACTTGCCTATTTAAAATTGTTGATAATACAGTCGAAGCTGAACCAAATGATATATTTGCAATTTCGCCAAGAATATCGCATTCTTGAGGCGTTAAATGCTCATTTTCTTTTTCTAGCACAATCGTGCTCGTATCCCCTTTTGTGTGTTGCTCAGGCATTTTCCCTGCCTCCTCATTTCTGTTTTTCTATCAAATAATATAAACTCTCATTTAATTTTAACAAACTTATTATATAAAACGTTAATATGTATGTATTCCCATTATTAGATTCGTAGCGATTAGCCAAAAAGCTCCCCAATTGTATACAAGTGGGGAGCTTTCCTTCATTCCTATTATAAACCTTCTGGGTTTAAAATGAGGACCACTCGTCCATCACCGAGAATCGTCGCACCAGAGAAATAGTTAGAACTCTCTGCAAAGAAGTCACCTAATGACTTTAAGACTATTTCTCTTTGACCGATAATTGTGTTTACAATAAGTCCATAGCTGCGATGTGTATTACGAACAATTAACACAGGAACCATTTGACCATCATATGACGCAAACGCCTCATCTACTGTTTTTTCACCAAATACAGTACTTAAATGTTTCACTTCAATAATTTGATTACGATAATTTAACACATCTTTTCCTTGTAAGGATTGGATGTCTTCTCTCTTAATTCGAATTGCTTCAACGATATTTCCAAGAGGTAAAGCATAACGCTTATCATTCGTTTGAACAAGCATAGATTGAATAATAGATAACGTTAATGGAAGTTCAATTCTAAATGTACTTCCCTTTCCTTCCTCAGAATCAATAATTAAATGCCCACCTAAACTATGAATCGTATGTTTTACAACATCTAATCCGACACCGCGTCCAGAAAGATCTGATACAACTTCAGCTGTACTAAATCCTGGTTGGAAAATAAGATCAAACACTTCACGATCTGTTAATCTATTCGCATCTGCTTCAGTTACAACGCCATTTTTAATCGCTTTTTCTAATACTTTCCCTTTATTAATACCGTTTCCATCATCCGTAATTTGAATAACGACATGATTTCCACTATGAAAGGCTTCTAATTTAATCGTACCTGTCTCATTTTTACCTGCATCACGTCGTTTTTCAACAGTTTCAACACCGTGATCGATTGCATTTCGAATTAAATGAACGAGCGGATCACCGATTTCATCAATAACAATTTTATCTACTTCAGTATCTTCACCTGTAATTTGTAAATCGATTTTTTTCCCTAAATCTTTCGCTAACATACGTACCATACGCGGGAAACGATTGAACACAGTTTCAATCGGCACCATACGCATATTTAATAGTACATTTTGAATATCTTTTGAAATATCGCCTAATCGATTTAAATGTTCAATTAGCTCCTTGTTTTGAATCGTTTGAGCCAATTCATCAATACGCCCACGTTCAATTACACTTTCTTCAAACATATTCATTAATCTTTCGATTTTCTCTAATTGAACACGAATTGAACGATTCTCCACTTTAGCATTTTTCGTTTTTGTAGTACTTTTAGCTGGCATAGTACTTGAAGGTTGATTCGTTGCCTCTATCGGTGATTCTACCTGAGTAGCCACAGCTGGTTGTAGCTTTTCTTCTACTTGCACAACTTCTTGTGTAACAACTTTTTTAGAAGCTACTTCCTTCGATATAGGTTCTCCTTGCTTTACTTCCACTTTCTCAATTTCAGAAACATGAAGTACTACTTGTTTCAACTCTTCTATACTACAATCCGTATCCATAAATACTGTAAATTCAAATCCGAAAGCATCTGCTTCAATTTCTTCAATACTCGGAGCTGTTTTTTGTATATTCCCTACATTTTGCAATGCTTCAATACACATAATGGCACGTACTGCTTTTAAAATCGCTTGCTGTTCAACTGTTATATGCACTTCATGCGAAACTGCATCATCGTTGTCTATATGATTTTGCTCTATATGTTCCGTAGGAGTTTCTACATTGCCGTTCAATAACGCTTCTAATTTCTGTTTAGTTGAGGCTACATCAATATTGCCCATTCCACCTTGTTGCACATCTGCAACCATCTTCTCCAAATTATCAATGCACTCAAAAATCACATCAATAATATCCGCATTTACAACTATATTTCCATGACGAATTTCATCTAACACATTTTCCATCTTATGCGTTAAATCAGCCATCTCCGTAAATTCCATACTCGCAGACATACCTTTGAATGTATGAGCGGAGCGGAATATTTCTCCCACAACATCCATATCAGCAGGATTTTGCTCTAACACTAGCACATTTTCATTTAGCGACTGTAAATGTTCTTCTGACTCTTCGAAAAATATATTTAATAGATCTGTTTGCATTTTTATCCCCTACCTGTCTAACAAACATTTCATTTATGTATAACAATTTAGTGTTTTACAATGAGAAAAAAGGGGGCCACACGTCGATCCGCTATCACTGTTTTGATTCCTTGTGGCACCCCTTCTATATTAACTATTTGCTACTTTTGTTAAAGCTTCAATTACACGATCGGCTTGGAATGGCTTTACAATAAAGTCTTTTGCCCCGCCCTTAATTGCATCTAATACCATACCTTGTTGTCCCATTGCAGAACAAATAACAACCTTTGCACTTGAATCAATTTTAATAATTTCTTTTAATGCTTCAAGCCCGTCCATTTCTGGCATAGTAATATCTAATGTTACAATATCAGGTTGAAGTTCTTTATACTTTTGAATCGCTTCTACCCCATTCTCTGCTTCGCCGATAACTTCAAAGTCAGCATTACTTTTTAATAAGTTTTTAATCATCGTTCGCATAAACATCGCATCGTCTACTACTAAAATTTTATGTGCCATTCTTTTTAATTCTCTCCTTCTATGTATAAATATATCTTAATATTTCACCTTATCATTCTCACTCATTATACAAAATAAAATGATAAAATTTAATATTTTTTTAAAAGAATTTTCGTATTTTTATTATTTTATTATTAAAATAATAATATACTACTCTTTTATATAAATAACAACGCGACGGTTTTTTTCCCAGTTTTGCGGTGAATCATTTGGTACAATTGGCTTTGTGTCTGCATATCCTACCGCAACTAGCCTTTTATCATCCACATTATACACTTCAATTAAATGGTGAATCATATTTGCCGCTCGTGCTGAAGATAACTCCCAATTAGAAGGGAATTTCTCGTTATGAATAGGTCTACTATCTGTATGTCCCTCTACAACAATTGGGTTAGGTACGGATTGAAAAAATCCAACTAATTGACTTATTATCCCTTTCGCTTCGGGCTTAACGTTTGCATCGCCTGTATCAAATATTAAATTATCTACTATAACGACGCTTACCCCTGTATCCTCCCGATATACATTCACTTGACTAATACCGTTATTATCTACATACGCTTTTAACTTCTTATATAATTCATCCATTCTCTTTTTTGAGATCATTTTTTCATCATTTTTTTCATGTGAAATATCTGGTATTGTATTTTCCATTACTTTTGCATCTACTTGCCCCGTATCACTAAACTTTTCAAGCATCTTTGACAATTTTACTGCATCTTGCTTTGATGTAGCAACTAGTAATACAAAGAAAGTTAATAATAACATCGTTAAATCTGTAAAAGTCGTCATCCAACGAGGCGATCCCTTTTGCGGTCCTTTACTCATCATACCACTCCTTGAAATATTAGGCTGCTCCTTTTACCTTTTTTACCTTTGTTTCGTATACGTATGTATCCAGTTTCAACTTTAATTTAGAAGGGATTTGTCCACGATACAATTCTGAAATTGCTTCTATTACAAACTTCTTCTCTGTATATAAATCTTCAATACCACGATATACTTTTTCCGCAAGAGGGATTGCAATCATATTCGCAAGTACAGACCCATATAATGTCGTTAACATCGCAACTGCCATCCCTGTACCAATTTGCGATGTATCTTGTAAGTTTTGGAGCATAATGATAAGACCAATTAAAGTCCCTATCATGCCCCAAGCTGGAGCAAAATCACCAATTTTATCTAATAATGCTGCTCCTTTTCTTAACTCATACACTTCCGTTTCAATATCTTTCAATAACACTTCTTTTAATTCATCTTCATCGTAACCGCTTAACATTAATCGAATTCCTTTTTGAATAAAAGGATTATCCACTTGCTCTCCATCTACCTCTAAAGAAAGCAAGCCGTTCTTTTTAGACTTTTTCGAAAAATCGACAAACAAATCTGTTAACTGTTCTAAATCTTCTTCTCTTCTATGTAAAACAGTAAAAATGCTTTTCGTATATTTTTTTATTTCTCCAAATCGATATGCCACAACAATTGTCGCTGTTGTTCCCCCTATGACAATTAAAATAGATGAAACATCTAAAAAGTTTTTGAAAGCTTTTATTCCACCGCCGCCAAGCATAATTGCCGCTATCACTATAATGAAACCTACTATAATGCCCACTGGGCTAGAAATATCAAACTTCCTTTTTCTTCTTTGTGGTCTAGCTA
Source organism: Bacillus cereus group sp. BfR-BA-01311 (assembly GCF_022664295.1). NCBI lineage: Bacteria > Bacillati > Bacillota > Bacilli > Caryophanales > Bacillaceae > Bacillus > Bacillus cereus group sp. BfR-BA-01311. The sequence continues at coordinate 236,211 of NZ_JAKUHC010000006.1, read as the reverse complement.
ATACTTGATTTTTCTCTCCCATATTTCTGCCCTTTCCTTTCCATTTTTATATAACATTTTTTTATTTTAATAATACGTTTTCACATATAACATGTATTATACGCTTATCATCTGTTTATCGCAATATACTCATGAAATTGACACATTTCATTTCTATATTAGAATTATGGTATGAATAAATGAGGAGGATCACGATGGAACACAACATTTTACAAGTCATTGCATTAGCAGAAAAACTAAAATATGAAATGCGACATAGCTGGCTTTCCAACGGACGTCAAGAAAGTGTTGCCGAACATACATGGCGTATGTCTCTAATGGCCATTTTAGTTGAACCTTATTTGGATCAAAAAGTAAATATTGAGAAATTACTTAAAATGGTTATTATTCACGATCTAGTCGAAGCCGAAGCTGGTGATATCCCTGCATTTGATACAATGAATAGTCATGACTTACAGCTACAAAAACAAAAAAATGAACTAGAAGCTATTTTAAATATTAAACAAACATTAACAGGTTCTCTCGGTGAGGAATTATATGACTTATGGATGGAGTTTGAAGCGAAAGAAACGTACGAAGCAAAAGTTGCTAATGCACTCGATAAACTTGAGGTGAAAATCCAGCATAACGAAGCTGATATTGATACGTGGCTACCAATTGAACATAAAATGACATTCCAAGTAGCAAAGCATACAAACTTTGATTCTTTCCTATCTAAATTACAAAAAATCATTGAACAAGATGGAGAAAAGAAGTTAATTGCTGCCGGCATTGATGTTGAGGCATGCAAGCAATAATGAAATAAGACACTCAACAAGAGTGTCTTATTTCATTATTGTTGATATAGCCTGCTTATAAATAAGCTGTTGTTTTCCATCCACTAAGATTAAAACTGTAAATTTATCTACTCCAACAACTTCTCCTACTATTCTAACGCCACTCTTTAAGAAAATGGTAACTGTACCTTTTTCTTCTTTTATTTGTTTATACAATTCTTCCTGTAAATGTTCCAATTACTGTCCTCTCCTTTCTGTGAAACATCTTAATATAAAAAACTATAAATTTTTTATTTATGCACTTTGTCTTTTATGTTCATAAACTTATTAATAAGTATATCTAAATCACGACTAAATAACAAAACTTTATCATGATCCAATCCGTGTCTCGCAACAAGTTGAATTAACTCTTTCTTTTTGTTTTCTATTTTATTTTTTAATTGTCCCATCTCCATCTCTATACTAAAACTCCCTTTTCCCATAATATTACTTGTAAAATTATAGTACATATTCTCTCATAAAAAAATAAGAAAATGGTTTTTTTTACAATTTTTTATTTTTTATGCCTAAATTATGAATTACGTAAAGGTTTATTTACAAATCACTAACATGCAATCCTAATGAATCTACAGGCATTTGTCTAATTATAAATGAGACTGGCTCGTTTTCTATACAAAAAACATACTGTATATAGTAGTCCATGAACCATATAGATTAACTTACTAAAAAGGAGGAAAACATATGAGTTATGGTGGAAGTTGCGCTGGTTTCGGCGGTGGATTTGCTTTGCTTATCGTACTATTCATCCTTCTAATCATCATCGGATGTAGCTGTTGGGGTGGCGGCGGATACGGATATTAATATATCCTACCCTTGACAAATGAACGAAAAACTATAAAAAAAACAGCTCATATTTGAGCTGTTTTTTTCATACTTTCGTATGAATTTATATCCCTCTTATTTGCGATTTCAACTAACAACATATTGTTTACTATGGAATAAGAAACATTTTTACTAAGGGGGGATTACAATGATTAGAGGTCTTTACGAAGCACATTTACCTGTCCGCAACTTAAAAGTATCAATACCTTTTTATGAATCACTAGGGCTAAAATTATATAAAAGAGGAGATAATATTGCTTTCTTTTGGATTAAAGAAAATGAGAGTTGGCTCGGCCTTTGGGAAGGTACAGAATACAAAGTGAATTATCACCCCTCTTTACGACATATCGCCTTTCAAGTAAGTTTACATGATTTAGAAAATGCGATTCATTGGCTAAATCAAAAAAGAATTTCAGCACGAAAAGACTTTGGAATGGAACCAATTGAACCGATTGTTTTTCCGGAATTAGCACATGCAGCCGTATACTTTAACGACCCTGATGGAAATAGTTTAGAATTGATTGCACAATTACCTGTTGGACTTCCTACAGCGGAAAAAGTGTATTTAAGTGAGTGGAAAGAACAAATTCAAACATCGTCATTACATAAGGAATAATCTATTTATGTCAGTTTCTTATTCCACACTTCTTAAAACAAATAAAAACTTCAATAAACTATTTTATGGGCAAACATTAAGTGTACTTGGGGATTGGTTCCATACGGTAGCTTTATTAACATTTGTCTACAGCATAACGGAATCGCCGTTTATGATCGCACTTACTTTTATAAGTAAAAGTTTACCACAGCTTCTTCTTAGTCCATTCATAGGCGGAATTGTAGATCGTTTCTCTAAAAAGAATATTATGATTTTCACCGATATTACACGGGGAATTCTAGTTCTTACATACTTACTCGCAGGCTATAAAATTGAGATTATTTTCATTGCTAATATATGTTTATCTGTACTTGCTTGTTTATTTGAACCAGCTAAACAAGCAACCTTAAAAAATATCGTACACCAAAATCATTTCGTAACTGCTAACTCTCTTTCTAGTACAATTACTGGTTTTATGTCTATTATAGGTGCTTCTTTGGGCGGGATACTTACACAATCTTTACATATTGAGTTCGCTTTTTTAGTAAATAGCCTATCATACTTTATTTCAGCCTATTTTATTTATAACATGAGTATTCCTGCTCATGATACTTGTAACAAGAACAAAGCATTTTTCACTGATATAAAAGGTGGTTATACATACATATTACAAACAAAAATCATTTTAACATTAATTCTTGTCGGCATTTCATGGGGCATTATTGGAGGCGCTTATCAACTACTTCTAACGATCTATGCCGAAAAAATTTTCCATACGAACATTGGGATTTTATATACGGTTCAAGGGGCTGGGCTTATGATAGGAAGCCTTCTCGTTAATCTTTATATATCCCATAATAAAGAAAAAATGAAAAAAGTATTCGGTTGGGCCTACTTATTACAAGGAATTTTCTTTCTCGGATTCATTCTATCCGATCAACTTATTATCGGTATCATTACTTTATTCTGTATGCGTATAGCAGGAGGAATCATCGTTCCACTTGATACGACATTACTTCAAACTTACACACACGAAAATATGATAGGTAAAGTTTTTTCATTCCATTATTCTATTTACGGATCTCTTATTCAGTTATCGATGTTTTTTACAGGAGGGCTGTTAGAAATTCTTTCTCCTCAAATGATTGGCAGTTTATTAGCTACATGCTGTATTTTTGTAAGTTTTATATGGATGTTCTTATTTTATCGCGGGGATCTCAGTGAATAATTTAATGATAATCAATACATTTGGATCCCATTCATTATTTGTTTCCCCATAATAAAATTGTTTCAAAATGTAAGTCGGATTTTTTAGTTAAAGAGCCTTATATGGCAATACTATTTGAGAAAAAACTAGATATTTATGTTAAAATACAAATGAGTTTGTGAAATATTGCACTTAAATAATAGACTTTAACTAGTTAAACTTGATTAAATAGGAGGGCTGTTTTGGGTATCACATTCATTTTCGTATGTATTATATTAGTGGCTTCTATTCTGCAAGCAAGTACAGGTTTTGGCTTTTCCATAATGGCAACCCCTTTCTTACTTATGTTATTTCTACCACAAGAAGCTATACAAATAAACATTATTTTATCTTTAATTATTTCCATTTCACTCATTTGGAAAATAAGAATGGACGTTGATTTTGTTCTACTGAAAAGGTTTATTTTTGGAAGTATAGTTGGTGTTCCTTTTGGCATTTTAATTTTCATTTCCGTTAACATAAACACTTTTAAATTAGCAGTTAGCATCCTACTCTTACTATTAACATTATTGCTAATATGCAACGTTAAGATTAGATCAACACAATCTAGAGATTTCATAGTTGGTGGATTATCTGGTCTTTTAACGACAAGTATCGGTATGCCCGGCCCACCCCTGTTACTTTATTTTACAGGAACTGATACTGAAAAAGAGAAGTTAAGAGCAACTACATTAGCTTTTTATTTGTTTATATATTTCATTAGTCTAGTAACCCAAATACTCTTTACTGGCACAAACAAAACCATTTGGGAATCAAGTCTTTATGCCATTCCAATTGTATTTTTAGGTTTGTTTATAGGTCAAATTATTTTCAAATGGCTTAATCAACGAATTTTTAAAATATTTACGTATATTCTTTTGAGCTGCACAGGTATATATCTTCTTATTGAAAGTTTGCATTTGTTATAAAAGGTGCTTTAGTTTGTGCCATAACAGATAGGTTTCAAATGAAGTATCGTTATATTTTTAAACATGATAACGATAAAAAGCGGCTATTATGCCGCTTTTTATTTTCAAATTAAATATTTTAAAACTAGAAGCCCACCTATCGCTATTACAAACATATTGAAAAAAATCAGCCAACTTTTTTCAATATCTTTATATCTCTCTTCTTTCACTCCACGTTGTTTTAGCTTCTCAATTACGTTTTTTAATTCTTGTTCATGCTCGGTACTTCCTAATTGTATATAGTTATTATCTATAGTAATTCCATATACATTCTTCATTTTTTTATGTCTCGAAACTGCTTGAATTGAGCTAATTAGCACATTGTACTCATTTATTTTTTTGAAATAACAATCTAACGATTTAATTCGTAATCTTGTATTCGTTAAAACAATGTAATAATAAAAAGTAGCACCTGTCGTGAATATATTCGGTATAACTTTAGAATTTACAAGACTCCCCTCTTCTACTAATATTTCACATTCGATTTTTTCTCCTTCTTGTAACTCTTTACGAACTAATTCTTCCAACATTTGCATCGTTAATTTCTTCAATAACTCCCCGTTTTTCACATAATACTTATCTATATTGATGGACTCATTTGCTTCTTTCTCTAAACGTGTAATTTCTTCCTCTGAATATTGGAGCTCATTTAACATCGATAATAATCTTTTATCCATATTACACACTCCCTTTCCACAGTTTTTGAAGTTTCCTCTTCCCACGAGAAATTCGATTGTATATATAATCCGCCGTTACTTTTAATTCTTTCGCAATATCGTCAATGGAATATCCATCAATATACCTCTTTAAAAAAATATATCGATCTTTCTTATTTAAATCTTGAACTATTTCCATAATCTCTTCTTCTTGTTCTATTTCATACCTATCATGTACACCTGTATCTATTTCTACGTCTTTATCGATTGTATTCTCTTTATATACTTTCTTTTTATATTCCAATGCCTTCAATTTAGTAATACCAATCATCCAAGATTTTAAGTTTCCCTTTTCTGTATCAAATTGGTCGATATTAAACCAAATGACAGTAAATACATCGTTATAACAATCATCCACATATTGTTTTTCAATAGGGGTACTTAATGATTTATGAATAATGTACAAAATTAATTTTCCATATTGATCAATCACTTCTTTCAAAGCATCTTGATCATGTTTTTTCATAGCTATAATTAAATCCTCTTCAGAATTGAAAATCATAAGCCTCTTCCTTCCTCAGTTCCCCTTTAGCAGCTGCTTTTACTTACTATTGGCATTTCATTCTCATTTTCTATCACTTTTGTAAAAAATTATTAATTTTTATTTCTATGTATATGATAACAAACAAAATACCTAAGTTCAGAAAGAATAAACAACTTTCTGGCCTTAGGTATTTCTCCTTCCCAAAAAGGCAAACCCGCATCACAGGTTTGCCTCTTTACTCACTTCTTATTTAATCCTTTTTCACTTAAGAACTCTTTCATATGCATTCTTTTTTCTTTAGACATAAACGAACTCATTGATTCCGTCCATGTTACGTTTTTCTTGTTTGATGATCTTTCTTTATAATACGCGCTCATCGTTTCATCATATTCATTTAATAATTCATCATATTTCTTTTCATCATATCCATTTTCATGAAGGATTGCTGCTACTGGTAAACGTGGTTTCACTCCATGATCTTCATCTGGTACGCCGACTGTCATTCCGAATACAGGATATACTTTATCAGGTAAATGAAGCAGTTCACTCACTTCTCTCGGATTATTACGAATACCACCAATATAACAAATACCGTATCCTAACGATTCTGCTGCTAGTGCTAAGTTTTGCGCAAAAAGCGAAGCATCTACCGTCGCAACGATAAAGTCTTCTACTCCCTCATGCTTTATCTCTGTACTATGTTTTTCACATGCAATTTCAAGTCGTTTTAAATCTGCACAACAAACAAAAAATGCTGCACAGTCCTTCACATGACGATTTCCGGATAGCTCTGCTAGTTTAGCCTTTAATTCCTGATCTGTTACATATATAACAGAATACGCCTGTACAAAATGTGATGAAGCTGCATGTTGCGCAGCGTGCACCATCTTTTCTACTACATCTTTCGGAATTGATTCTTCTTTATATTTACGAACTGAAACATGTTGCTCCATCTTATGTATGATCTCATTCATGAAAATCACTCCTTTTTTCTCTTCATAATGAAAAATTAACATATCTTTTTCAATTTTCACAACTTATAAGCACAAAAAGAGCAATTCTTTTTGAACTGCTCTTTTTTAAAACGTTTATCGATACGGTAAATGAAATTATACTTATCTTATTACGCCGTTTTCAAAACTTTAATACCTTTTCCGATATTCCAAATGAAGTAGTAAATTCCTACAAGAATGAACACTGCATATGTGATCATCATTCCAATTCCAGCACTGTCAGATTGATTGAATCCTAAACCGAATATTCCTGATATCGCTAATCCTCCGAATAAAATTGCGTACGGGAAAATATGTGACCAAAATGCTTTTTTCGCGTGGTATTTCACTTCATCTTCCGCAACGAAGTACACGATAATTGGTAGTAAAAATGGTGCAAAAAAGATACTAAAGTAACATAGTGAAGATAGTATATTATTTCCTTTCATCCGACTCACCTCTAAATAGTTTTTGTTATCTTCATTATGTCAGGAATCCATTCTAGAAACTATCGCTTTACCTTTCATTAAGATGACATGTTTGTAAGATTTCCCTCAAAAAATCCCACCTGGACTTTCAGACGGGATTTTTTTCTCTATATTCGATTCATAAACCAATATTGCGTAATGGCTAAATACTCACGTATATTCGATGGAATGACAATTCGCTTTGGTGTTTCGGCCGGAAGACCTTCTAATTGTAACCCTTGCTTAGCTGCTATTTTTTTCGCTCTAAACATGTGGAAATCGTTTGTTACGATCATTCCTTTTTTCATATTGTCCGGAATTAAAGGTTTTGAGAATTTAATATTTTCATCAGTACTCGTTGACTTATCTTCCATTATAATGCGGTCTTCTGCAATTTTTAATTTCATTAATTCATTTTTCATTGCTAATGCTTCTGAAATATCTTCCCCTTTTCCTTTCCCTCCAGATACAATAGCGATTGCTTTCTCATGTGATTTCAAATACTCAGCTGCTTTATCAATACGATATTGCAATGAGTACGATGGTTTCGTTCCGTTTACTTTCGAGCCCAATACAATTATATAATCAGCTTCATAGGTCGCATTCATTTGCCCATGCTTATAAATGTTATATTGTAAAAATCCCACATAAACGGCGCAAACCATTATAATTCCTATCATATACTTAATTATTTTTTTCTTTTTCATATCCATATACTCCTATGTTCTTTGCTTCTTTCATGATAATATCCATTTATTTGTTTGTATACAGACAAATTCCAATTCAACCTAATTTATCCTCTAGAAAGTAATATTTATATTTCTTTCGGGAACAGTAAGTACAACTTTGCACGAAGGAGTGTCTCTATTGCTTCTCTTTTTATGTAACGTATCGTTCTTTTTTATCTTATTTTTACTATCACTTAAGATGCTCGGTAAATCAGCTTTAGCACAACTAACTCCTCATGATTTTGGTGCTATTATCTTTTTATCTTATTTAGCTTTTCAGGCCATACCAGTCTCTGGTGCTTTGCAAGCTTTTCTCGGTATGCTTGTAATTACATGTTTACATTTAATCCTTACAAAATTAAGCCTATTCAACAAACTAAATCGTTTTATTCTCGGGCACCCTATTATTTTAATTAAACATGGTGACATTATTTTTGAGAATTTACAAAAAAGTAGATATCCAATTGCTGAATTACTTTCTAACCTTCGCGTTGCAGGATATCCAAGTGTTCATGAAATTGAATACGCTATTTTAGAAGCGAACGGCGCTATTAGTATTTTACCAAAAAGAGAACTTGTACCATTAACTCCAAAAGATTTAAACATAGAAGTTAAGTATGCTGGATTACCAATTGCACTTATCGTCGATTCACAAATTCAATATGATAACTTAAAGTTAATACATAAAGATGAAAAATGGTTATATAAAGAATTAAAGGAAAAAGGAATTACAAATATTAAAAACGTTGCCTTTGCTTCTGTTCAAGAAACGGATGGATCTTTTGCGATTAGTTTAAAGGAATAAAAAAATCCCCTTAATTGCTTAAGGGGATTTTCTTCATCATATCGCTTCTTTCTCTCCTGCCATATTTAATGGAACAGGATGTTTCATACGATTCATCGTAAATACGATAATCGCTGTCATTACTTCTGCAACTGGCATAACGAGCCAAATTCCGTTTATCCCAAATAATTTCGGCATAATCCATAACAATGGAATAATAAATAGTAATCCTCTGCTCATTATAATAAGTACTGATTTCTTCGTTTGTCGCACTGATTGGAAGTACTCTCCATACACAATGTTATAACCTAAAAATACGTATTGGATAAAGAATAAGCTAATACCTGTTAAGGTTAACTCCAATAATTCTGGAGATTGGACATCAAATAAACCAATGATATATTTCCCGAAGAATAATCCGACAATTATCGCAATGCCTCCGAGGACAACTGCAATTTTCACAGCAAACTTCAATCCTTCACGAAGTCTCTCTGATAAATTTGCCCCATAATGGAAACTAGCAATTGGCTGTAATGCTCCTCCAACACCAAAGAATAATAGTAATGTCATTGCATGAATACTATTCACCATCGCATAGGAAGCTACTCCTACTTCTCCTACATATTGAACGAATGCGATATTAAAACCAATCGTTACGATTGCAACCGTACTTTCTGCTGTAAAACTTGGGAAACCAATCACCATAATTTGTTTGACAGTATCCCATTCAAAATGGAATTTCGTCCACTTTAAAATACTACTTTTTCTAAAGAAATGAGTTAATAATACAAGGAAACCAATCGCTGCCGAAAGAATAGTCGCTGAAGCAGCACCTGTTACGCCCCATCCAAAGATAAAAATAAAGATATAGTCAAACACTATATTTAATACAGCTGTTACAACAAGACCAGCCATTGCTAAATTAGGATTTCCATCATTTCGTATGAACGTACTTAAAATATTTTCTAAAACGTATATCATTCCAAATGTTAATAATACGTGTAAATAGTCTAACGCATATGGTAGAATTACTTCATTTGCACCAAATAAGTATGCTAAATCTTCTATTCTCCATAAGCAAATAGCTGCTAAAACACCTACGATAACAACTGCTACCGTCATGGATTGAGTAAAAATAGACCTTGCTCTCTCTCGTTTATTTTCACCTAATGCAATGGAGTATAACGTTGCCCCGCCCATTCCGATCCATAATGAAATAGAGAAGAAAATCGAAAATGCTGGAATAGCCACGTTCACTCCTGCTAAACCGTTCGCCCCAACTCCTCTACTAATCATGACCGCATCAATTACAATATTCACTGACATTAATACCATTCCAAGAACGGCTGGTATTAAATAAGAAATAAATAAGCTTTTTATCGGTTTTTCTCTTAATTTTTCTGTTGCTTCCATACTCTAATATGCTCCTTTTTTTCAACTCTCTTTTCTTAGTTTAAACCTTCAAGTAACTTGAAGGTCAAGAGAGAATTAAAAAACAGGTAACTGACTTATACTAATGAATGTAAATTTGTAATCAATTCAAAGGTTTTCATCTTATTTTTTCACTACAGGAATTTGAATTTCTGTTACTTGCTCCTCTGGATTTTCTGTTACAGACCAATCAATCAATCCAATCTCAATCGAATCTCCATGTACTTCGTAACCTGCTTTATCAATGTATGTAAGTAACTCCTTGTACGTTGCATCTGTTTCTTCATACGGTCCATGATGATAAGAGCAAGCATATAAACCTTCTTTAATTTCATCTGAAGTATGCACTTCATACGGCATATAATCCAAAAGAATAAATACACTGCTATATGCTTGAAACTCATTTTGCATTAATCCTTTTTTCGCAACAGTTACACCAATATCTCCAGAAAATAAACTATCATCCATTTGCCTCATATTTTTTTGTAACGAATGGATGTAGTACTCAAACATATCATCCGTCGTATTTGGAGCAACCGCAATTGCTGTAATTTTTCGCTGCGGAATCTCTTTAATTACCATTTGTTCAGCTTTTGCTTTTGTTGCTTTCTTAATTAAATGAATTCTATGCTCCATTTTCGCCAAAGCATACTCAATTTCTCTTTGTTTCTTCAGCATCATCTCTTGTTGTTTTTCCAGTAAATTGAGTGCGTATGCTGGATTTCTTTCATCAATATATTTCTTAATTTCCTTTAACGGAATATTTAACTGGCGTAAAAATTTAATCGTATCTAACAGTGAAAATTGATCGATTGTATAATAACGATAATTCGTTTGAGGATCCACAATGGACGGATGAAAAATTCCTTTTTCATCATAATACCTTAATGTAGATTCTGCGATATTATGCATTTTCGCCATTTCTCCAATTGTAAAACGTTTATTTAATAACATCTTTTATTTCCTTCCATTTCTATTTATTTCATTATATGTTCATTTTCTCTTCAAAACAAAAAAGAATTCCCATACGAGAATTCTTTTTTACTATTAAACCTCTATTATTATAGGAAGAATCATCGGTTTTCGTTTTGTATTTGTATATATATACTTCCCTAATGCTTCTCTTACCTCCCTTTTCAAAATACCCCAGCTATTCACATTCTCTTTCTTTAAATTATTAATCGTAATAACAGCTAATTTATTTAATTCTCTTAGAAATTCTTCTGAATCACGGACATAGACAAATCCACGAGAAATAATATCTGGACCTGAAATTATTTCTCCATCCACTTTATTAAAAGTAATAACTATAACGAGCATTCCATCTTCTGAAAGTTGTTTACGATCACGTAATAATGCATTTCCAACATCTCCAATTCCTAATCCATCTACATATATATTTCCTGCCTGTATTCTTCTAGATTGAATTGCCACTTCATTACTTATATCTACAACATCTCCATTACGTACAATAAAGATATTTTCCTTTTCAATACCAATTGATTCTGCTAACAAACTATGGTGATGTAGCATTCTAAACTCTCCATGAATTGGAATAAAATATTTTGGCTTCATTAATGTAAGCATTAACTTCAACTCTTCTTGATATGCATGACCTGATACATGCACTCCAGTAGAACTACCTGATCCGTAAATCACCTTTGCTCCTAATGCAAATAAATTATCGATAATTCGAGAAACGTTACGTTCATTTCCTGGGATAGGGGTCGCGGCTATAATAACCGTATCTTCTGGTAAAATATCCACTTGTCTATAGTTTCCACTAGCTAAACGCGCTAAAGCTGCCATTGGTTCTCCTTGACTTCCTGTACAAAGTATTGCAACCTGCTTTGGATCTAAACGATTTACCTCATTTGCTTCAATCAACATACCTTCTGGAATATATAAATAACCTTTCTCTAGAGCAACCTCTACTACATTTACCATACTTCTCCCTAGCAAAGCTAGTTTTCGATTTGTTTTTATACATGCTTCAACTATTTGCTGAACACGATTCACATTAGAAGCAAACGTAGAAATAATTACTTTTCTATTTGCTTTCATAAATATTTCCTCTATCCGTTCTCCTACTGACCTTTCTGATGGAGTAAAACCTGGGCGTTCTGCATTTGTGCTTTCAGATAATAAAGCTAGTACACCTTCACTTCCTATTTTAGCCATTTTATGAATGTCAGGATGTTGATTATTTACTGGTGTTAAATCAAATTTAAAATCACCTGTATGTACTACAGTACCTTCTGGTGTATGAAAAACAATACCGAGACAATCCGGAATACTGTGGTTCGTTTTAAAAAAAGTTGCCTTAATAGAACCACAATCAATTTCTGATTCTGAATGAATAACGATTAATTCCGTATCATTTTGAAGATTGTGTTCCTTTAATTTAATTTCAATTAAACCTAACGTTAACTTTGTTGCATAGATTGGTACATTTAGTTGTTTTAAAAAATATGGTATTCCACCAATATGGTCCTCATGCCCGTGTGTTACTATTAAACCGCGAATTTTTTCTTTATTTTCTTGCAAATATGTGACGTCTGGAATTATTAAATCAATCCCTAATAAACTTTCATCTGGAAATTTAGATCCACAATCAATGACGACAATATCATTTTCATATTGGATAGCATACATATTTTTTCCTATTTCATTTACTCCACCTAAAGCAACAATAGACAAGTTATTTTTTAATGCCTTCAAATTATAAATCCTCCCTTTCACAGTTATAGTTCGTAAAATAGTATGTAGACTTTATTATTTGTAATAGAAAAGGACTTCATACTATTTTATACATATAAAATTCACACACTACTCTTACACCTATATCCCAATAAGACAGCTTCTTCCTCAAAAAGCTCCCATTTTTTCATTGATTTTTTATAAAATCTATTATATATTAATTACAGGTTCAAATTACGAGTTCAAAAGAACTTGTAATCAGACCCTTTTGTTTAATGGGTTTTACATATTTTCATTAGGCAAATTCCGAGAAATCGTATGATAAAATTAAAAATGACGAGGAGAGGATCAGATGGAATTCGAATTTTTCTTTCAAATTGCACTTATTTTATTAAGTACAAAGCTTGCTGGTGATCTTAGTGTTAGATTAGGTCAACCTTCTGTACTAGGTAAATTAATTGTCGGTATCGTTATCGGTCCAGCTGTATTAGGTTGGATTGAAAATTCAGAGCTTCTAACTCAATTAAGTAATGTCGGGGTTATTCTTTTAATGTTTATGGCTGGACTTGAAACAGACTTAGAAGAATTAAACGCAAATCGTAATTCTTCTTTAGCAGTTGCACTCGGAGGTATCATTCTTCCATTCGTAGGTGGTTACGTTTCCGGTCTTGTGATGGGAATGGAACAAGGAAACGCTGTATTCTTAGGATTACTTCTATGTGCGACAAGTGTTAGTATTTCCGTACAAACACTTCGTGATTTAGGTAAAATGAAAACACGTGAAAGTACGACGATGCTTGGAGCCGCTGTATTTGATGACATTCTTGTTGTTATTTTATTAGCATTTGCAATGAGCTTCTTAGGCACAGATGATGTTAACTTAACAATGGTTATCTTGAAGAAAGTTGTATTCTTCGCTTCTATTATTTTAATCGGATGGAAAGGTGTTCCTGCGATTATGCGCTGGTTATCACCACTACGCGTATCTGAGTCTATCGTGAGCGCGGCTCTTATCATCTGTTTCTCATTCGCATATTTCGGCGAATTATTAGGAATTGCTGGTATTATCGGTGCTTTCGCTGCTGGTATTGCAATTTCTCAAACAAACTACAAACATGAAGTAGAAAAGAAAGTAGAACCAATTGCTTACGCTATGTTCGTTCCAGTATTCTTCGTTAGTATCGGTATGAATATTACATTTGACGGTATCGGTAATCAAATTTGGTTCATCTTAGCATTAACTGTTATCGCTGTATTAACGAAATTAATCGGCTGTGGATTCGGTGCACGAATGACTGGATTTGACGCTAAGTCTTCTGCAATTATCGGTGCTGGAATGGTTTCTCGTGGTGAAGTTGCACTTATCATCGCAGGAACAGGACTTTCTTCAGGTCTATTGGCACAAGATTACTTTACAGCAATTGTTATTGTCGTTATTTTAACTACAATGATTACACCACCAATGTTAAAATACACTTTTGGTGCAAAAGATAAAGCAATGAAAGCAAGTAAATAAGTTTACTATAATAAAAGGAGATTGCTATTTTATAAGATAGCAATCTCCTTTTTGTTTTATCTTTAAACAATCTCGTTCTTTTTTAACCATTTTTCAAAAATAGTTCGTGCTTCTTCATCATTGATATCATTACTAAATGAATACACCTTAATACCATAATCATCTATATATTCACCCAGTTTCATTTCCTCCACTTTCTTATAAAAATCGTCTGCCTCATAGTGCGGAAGATAAGCATCCCAAACTGGTTCATTTATTCTTTTGTACGCCGTCACTTCTAAATCATATCCGTCTTCATAGTATCCGATGTGATAATGTTTGTTCGGATCATATTTATCCATTAAAAGTCCCCTCCTACTAAACAAAAGCGAGCTGTAATCTACAGCTCGCTTCATCCATTAAATGCGTTCCATCGCTGTCTTCAACGTTCCAACAACAAAAGCGATTTCTTCACTCGAAATAACAAGAGGCGGCGCTAATGTTAAAACGTTATTATATCCTGCTGTTGTCATACCGTTTCGTCCTATAATTAAGCCCTTTTCTTTACAAGCATTTACAACACTTGCAATTTTGTCGTTATCAATTGGCTCTTTCGTCTCTTTATCATTTACTAATTCAATTCCAACTAATAGACCTTTTCCTCTAATATTCCCAACAAGCGGATGTTCCCCAATTTCATCTTTTAGTTGCTCTAATAAAAGGGAACCCATTTGCGCAGATCGCTCGATTAATTTTTCATTTTCCATAATCTCTAAGTTTTTAAGTGCTAATGCACAAGCTGCTGGATTTCCACCAAATGTATTAATATGGCGGAAGAATTCATATTCTCCTTTACCTTTAAAAGCCTCATATATTTCTTTTTTCACAGCTGTTGCAGATAATGGTAAATATGCGCTCGTAATGCCCTTTGCCATTGTAATAATATCTGGCTTCACATCATAATTCATAAACCCAAATGCTTTTCCTGTACGACCGAAACCGCAAATTACTTCATCACTAATAAGCAAGGCACCGTGTTTTTGACACGTCTCATGAACAGCTTTCATATAGTCTTGTGGTGGCATTAATATGCCCCCGCCTGTAATAATTGGTTCCATAATAAAAGCAGCAATTGTTTCACTTAATTCCCACGTCATAACACGATCGACTTCTTTCACACATTCTACATCATAAATATGCTGCCCTTCAATTTCAGGCATACGGTAACAATCCGGTGGTGTTACGTGTAAAAAACCTGAAGCAAACGGCTCATACTGATATCTACGCTGCGCTTGTCCCGTCGCTGCCATTGTCGCCATTGTATTCCCGTGATACCCACGGTAACGTGACATAAATTTATAACGATGTGGTTCACCTTTTTGAGCATAGTATTGCCTTGCTATTTTAAAAGCTGTTTCGTTCGCTTCTGAACCACTATTTGAGAAGAAAATAACATACTCTCCCCCAAGCCACTCATTTAACTTTTCAGCAAGCTTTATAGCTGGCTCATGGGATTGTGACATTGGAAAGTATGATAATGTTTGTAATTGCTTATAAGCCGCTTCTGCGAGCTCTTTTCTTCCATATCCACTATTGACACACCAAAGGCCACTCATACCATCTAAATATCTTTTTCCTTGTATATCTTCAACCCAGCACCCTTCAGCTTTTGCCCCTACCATTGTACTATTTGGACTAAAGGGACGCATTCCGTGCCAAACATATTGCTCATCTTTTGCTAATAATTCATCAGTTTGCTTCGTTTTCATCATTACTTCCACCTTCCATAACAACTTATTTTTCACAAAAGCTGCGCTGGTGCCATGATGACTTAAATTTCTCCCTGCTATTTTCATTCCACAAAATTAAGACAAATCCTACTTACAAATCAGTAATATTTACAAGAAAATGACAAAAGAAAAAAGAGCTTTTCTTATCTATCGAAAAGCTCCTCTTTTATTTAATGTGAAGACGCATCGCTAATGCCATGACCAGTATTAGATTTCACTAGAATTTCATCAAATTTCGCTTCATCTTCTTTCTTACTAGATAAAACCGTTCCTAAATATGCTGCAAGAAATCCGAGTGGAATTGAAATAATTCCTGGTGTCGTATATGGGAATAACGCTTCCCCAACAAAAATAGCTTTTCCAGCTACAGGGTTCCAAACATTCGGACTCAACGCTACGAGAACAATTGCTGATACGAGACCTACAATCATACCCGAAATAGCACCCGTTGTATTAAAACGCTTCCAATATATTGTAAATAAAATTACTGGTAGATTTGCACTCGCTGCAACTGCAAATGCTAATGATACTAAAAATGCTACGTTTAATGTTTGGGCAAATAATGCAAGTATGATAGATAGTATCGCTACTCCAATAGATGCATAACGAGCCATGGATACTTGCTCTTTTTCCGTTGATTTTCCTTTACGAATGATTTCATTATAAAAATCATGAGCGAATGCTGATGCTGCTGTTAATACAAGACCTGCCACTACAGCCAAAATCGTTGCAAAAGCAATTGCTGATACGAAAGCAAATAAGAAGTCTCCACCTAACGCTTTGGCTAATAAAGGTGCCGCCATATTACCAGCTGGGTTCGCTTTAATAATCGCTTCATTTCCTACAAACGCTGCCGCACCAAATCCTAAGAAAATCGTCATAATATAAAATGCACCAATTAACCACGTCGCATATACGACAGATTGACGTGCAGTTTTTGCATCACGTACTGTAAAAAAGCGGACAAGTATATGTGGTAATCCAGCTGTACCAAGTACTAGTCCTAAATTTAAAGAAAGTGTATCAAGACCATCCTTATACTTTACACCTGGATTTAAAAATGAATCTTTTAAAGGTGTAGCTGTTTTCATTTGAGCGAACATTTCAGTCACGCTGAAGTTGAATTTTGCGAAAACGATAACAGAAATAATAAACGTACCAGCCATAAGTAATACAGCCTTTACGATTTGTACCCAGCTCGTTGCTGTCATACCTCCAAAAATAACATACACCGTCATAAGTGTTCCAACGATTAATACAGATGTCGTATATTCAATCCCTAATAATAATTTAATAAGTGCACCCGCGCCAACTAATTGTGCAATCATATAAAAGATAGAAATCGTCATCGTATTAAGAGCTGCAACTCCGCGAACTTTTTTCGCATCAAAGCGTGCTGCAATCATATCCGCCAAAGTGTACTTTCCTAAATTTCTAAGCGGTTCTGCAACAAGATATAGTACAACTAGATAAGCAACTAAAAAACCGATACTATAAAAGAATCCATCAAACCCAGTTAATGCGATTGCTCCAGCTATACCGAGAAATGAAGCAGCAGACATGTAATCTCCAGCAATGGCCAGACCATTTTGCCAACCAGTTAATCCCCCTCCAGCCGTATAAAATTCACTCGCATTTTTCGTTTTTTTCGATGCAAAATAGGTTATGACGAGCGTACCAAGAACAATAATTAAAAATAGTGCAAATGCAGTAGTATTCAAGTTCAGCCCCTCCCTTTTTGCATATCTTGTAGAATTTTTCGGGAGATTTCATCAAATGATTCTGCTTTTTTGCTATAAATCATACATAGTGCCCATGTCATGATAAATTGGGAAAAAGCAAATACCCACGCCCATGTAACGTCTCCAAATGCAGGTGTATTAAGCACCTTTGAATACGATGTTAGAATAGGTAATGCGATAAAAAAACTAAAAAAGAAAATACTCATTGGAATGATAAACTTCTTTTTCGTATTTAATAACAATTGAAATTCTTCCGACTGAACGACCTCTGTATAATTCACCTCATTTTGCAACTTACGTGCTGACGTATCGTCTCGTTTCATTAACCGGTCCCCTCTCTTACTTGAAATACACTTCCCCCTTGTATACCTAAAGACTAAATTTTATAAATATTCAGAAACTTATTTTCATTTTAGACAATCCATACATTTCTGCAAAGATTTTTTGATAGACATTTTTCGGCATTTTCCCCTAAGTTTTTAATATAATTTTTCAAAATAAAGTGACACCTTACTTATTTTTTCCTCATTAAAACAAAAGCAGTGCTTAACGCACTACTTTTGTCTTTTTCTCCTTTTCTAAATTACGAGCCGTTTCGCTTAACTCAACGTCTTTTCCATCTTTAAGCGTTCCAAATATGAAATCGAATACTGGATTTGAAACACCAAACCAAAACTTTTCATTTTTATAATGGTGTAATATGTGCTGTTTTTTTAGCCATCTTCCAAACTTAGTGACGGGACGAATTGGCTTATGTGCAATATAATGTTTCCATTCATAAACGAGAAGCATACTAATCATTCCAATTCCGAATGAAAGTGTAATAGTAACACTTTTTGTTATAGCATATGATATAAGTAAATATATAGTAAAGCTCGGTATACTAAACCATACAGGCAAAAATAAAAGTTTTAAATCATCTGGATATACGTGATGGTCATAATGTAATCTTCTTAACATCTTTAATAAAAATATGTTTTTAGGTGGTTTTAAGTGAAATAAAAACCGGTGTGTCATATATTCGTTTAGCGTATAAAAAATAATCCCAAACAAACATGATAACAAACCGATCCATGTGAAAAATTGCATTTTTAAAATAATGATAAAAACAAATAAAATACTATACATAATAACGATATCATGTTGTAAAAAGAACTCTTTCCCCACTTTCTTCATCTTGTTTCCCCCTTTTCAAAAAAAACAGCCGCAACATATCGTTACGACTATTTCTTTTCTATTCTTATTCTATTCACTTTACAAATTTGCCTGCTGTTCTATTGTCGAGAAAAAATTGTTTGGTCCAAATATATTTTGCTTCGGAATAATATGTTCCACTGCAAACACTGTTACTTCTCCTCTTTGCACTTCTCCAATAATGAGCCCAAATATTTCATGATTTACTGCAAACGTCGGTTGCTTTGTTTGTAACAATCTTGCTGCATTATGAAATACCGTTTCATATAGTGGATTTCTATCAGTAATTTCTTTTCGGATTTTTGGCGCTAACGTAATTATAATTTCTTTTCCTTCAATAGTGGTTCGATACATAAAAATCTCCCCTTCAATCTTATGTGAACAACTGTAAAGCTTTGTATGCAAAATGTATAGAATAACATACTAAAATAATACCTGCTCCGGCTGTTATGTAGCTAAGCGCTTTTGGTTTTAATAAAGTTCTTCCAAAATGTACAGAAAAAGCAATATTTAAATTCCATAAAATAATACCAGCAATAATGCAAAGACTGTATAAAAAAGCTTCTTGTTTCGTTACCTTCGTAAGTAATGAGCTAAGTGTACTTCCGTATATACCAAACCAAAAAACAAGATTTAATGGATTGGATATCGCAATTAAAAATCCTGCCATAAACGATTGCTTAAGGCCACCTACCTCTTCTTTTTTATATTCCATATTCGAGTGGAAAATTCCTTGTTTTACACTTTGAAATCCTAAATAAAATAACAAGAAAAAACCCGTGCAATACATGAAGGCTTGTACATATGTATACATAAACACAGAAGATAAACCGAAATAAATGAGAAGCATAAATAAAACATCTGCAGTCATTCCGCCAATTCCAACAACCCAAGCGTGCCAAAACCCACGTTCAATTCCTCGTTTTAACATTTCAATATTAATTGGACCTACTGGCGCAGCCAATGATATACCTAATACGATTTGCTGTATAATTGCTCCAAACATCGCTCTATCCTTTCTACTCTCTTTACTACTAGTTAATGATGTAATTAAAAAAATAGACTAGCTTTCATAATAAAATACCCTTTTTTATCCAAAATATACAAAAGAGCCATCTAGGTGATGGCTCTTACTTTTCTATCTTATGAAGAAAAGGACATTTCCCTTTTATTAGCTCTACATCGTCTCCTATGAAATATTGTTTCCATTCGCGATGCTCTGGGTCACCATAATGACTAATGTTAGGATGTTTCGGCAATTGATCCCACTTTTCAACTCGCTCACGGACCATTTGTCTTGAATATGCTCCTTTAGGACGATCTCCCTCTAATCCATCAAAAATAGTGCGTGGCTGAAACCCAATAACGAGTGAATTCCCTAAATGTCTAGTTTTTCGTTTTTTATAAGCTGGCGCATTTCCAAATGCGAATATTGGCTCACCACCAAATGAAAATTCCCATAAATAATGGTCTGGATCTTCAGGAATTTGCTTTGGCCATGCTTGATTATCGTTTTCATGTAAATACTGTAACACTTTCCAAAAGGAATCACGGTAATATTCGAGTGATTGTTCTTCACATTCCGGTTCTACAAAAAGGAAAAAGCCTCTTCTTACAATCGGTCTCTCTTTCATTAACTCTAAAAAAGATAACATTGTATGCGGCAAATGACTCCAATCATTATGAGAAAGAAATGAATAACGAAGTTCATTCTTTTTCAAAGCTGTTAAACCGAAATAGCATGGAAAAGTTGGTTCTAACACGACACTTGAAAAAATCTCAAATTCTTTTGCAACCCAATCCGGTATGTCGGTTCTCGTTCTCATTCCTTCATTATCTAATAAGTAAGACTTATTCATTCTTTCACCTCATTATGTATAGCATTCAATTAAGAATATTACATACTCGGCCTGTCCTATACCTACTTAAAAATTTGACTGAAAAATTATTTAAAAATACAAAAAAATAAAATCGCTTACTTGACTAAATTCTCCCAATTCGTGTATATTTAAATTAATCATTTAGCAGAATATTCAAGAATATAGCATTTTTAGTTTATATTATTTTTTTAAAATGAATTTCACTAAATGAAAATAGTAAACGCTTTTAGGAGGAATTGTAACATGCAAGGAAAAGTAAAATGGTTTAACAACGAAAAAGGTTTTGGATTTATCGAAATGGAAGGCGCTGACGATGTATTCGTACATTTCTCTGCTATTCAAGGAGACGGCTACAAAGCTTTAGAAGAAGGTCAAGAAGTATCTTTCGACATTACTGAAGGTAACCGCGGACCTCAAGCTGCTAACGTAGTAAAACTTTAATCCAACATATAACAGGAGGTTACCTTACTTGGTAACCTCCTTTGTTATTCCTTTGTATATTTCCGTTTTACAGAGCAAAAACTATGTGAAATGCGCACTATACAAAGGAGGAATTATTAATGGGATCAGAAGTAAATGATTTTGAAGAAGTGAAATTCCGTGTAGAAACAGCACAAAAAATGGTAGGATCAGCAACAATTTCAATGGATCCAGATACATTAGAGCATGCTACTACTGCTGTAGAAGCAGCTCGCTCTCAGCTTGAAATTATGAAATCTGTTGCAACTGATTTAGATGAACCATTTTTAATGAATGAGGAAAAGAAATTAAATAAATGTGAGCATCAACTAAACGAAGCAAGACACTAAAAAACATCCAGAGAATTTTCTCTGGATGTTTTTCATGACAACTGGTCCCCATACTTTTTCAATGTTTCTCCAACTGTACATTGCCTTATACAAAATGAATGGGCATAATATTTACTATTTGTCTTTCGATTATGTTCTCGCAAAAAACAGCCTTCACAATACGTTTCTAATAAGTCATTTACCTCTGTAATGAGTTGCTTTTTATCCACCTTTGCACCTCTCTATTCAGTTATTTCTTTATGACTATCAATAACTGTTCCTTCCAATGCTTGCGTAGCTAATTGATGTGCTTCTTTATTTTGTTTTCTAGATATCGGCTCACATATAAGTTTTAATTTCATTTGCTTCGCCTTTTGTTCAATTTGATCTAAATAATGATTTAAATGTTCATCATAACAAGGCCATTCTCCGGCTAATTGCTGCAGTACCACTTGTGAGTCTCCGCGAAGTGTAACTGCTTCATACTTAATCCCTAGTTCCTCGAGTATATTCATACCGTATAATAATGATGCATATTCCGCTTCATTATTATCATATATACCTTCTATATATGCATTGCGGCGAATGCGGTAGTTTGTATTTGCTTTTTTATAATACACACATATACCAATGCCAGCTTCTTTCGTTTGCACATCATACCCACCATCAAAATAAACGAGTATTTCTTGGGGCTCTTCCTCTACTTGCTTACTTAACTTTTTCATCTCTTTTAATGACCATTCTGCGTCCATTTCATCATAAAATGAAAATTCTTTTACTCTTCCTGTTTTCTCAAAATCCTCTGCAAATTGAAGTACTTCTTCTATGTTCATATACCCTGTCGTTAATTCCGTCTGCAATCCGCGCTTCGTTTTATACAACCAATGAATTTTATATTTCATACTACATTCCCCTTATGTAAGACTTCTTATTTATCCGGCTAATTGAAGCCTCACTTTATTTTATTATATTTTATCAAGAGTCACAGTATTATATTCAATATGATTACATACAAAAAGAGCTATCCCTATAGGAATAGCTCTTTCATCTATTACATAAATCTTTCAAATTGTACTCGCTTATTAATCCAGTACATTACAGGCATACCGATCGCCATGACAACAAATTCACCAATTGCACAAGTTAACCAAGACAACATAAATGGTAAACCCAATGCAAGATGAAGTTCAATTGCAATCATAAACATTGTAATCGTAAAGATAACTGTATTAAAAATCATACGAGCCCAAACACCTTTAATAAACCGCATAGAAATAATCGTTGCAACTAATGCAAGAATAGATTGACCTACTCCAAATACTAAATCATAAGCGATCATAGGTGAGAAAAAGAGATTCGTTAAAAATACACCTAATACAATTCCGTAAATTGCTTTCTTGTTAAATACAACGAGATGATTAAACATCTCTGAAATACGAAACTGTACATTCGTAAAGCCAAATGGCTGAATAAGCATAGAAACAGCAATATATAATGCCGCTAAAATACCATTACCGACTAATGTTCTAATATTCATGACAAAATCTCCTTAGTTTTTTTACGTGGGATGGTTTCGAACCACGTTATTCGTTTTTTAAGCAACAAGATTATATTTTACGTGGTAGCCCCTCTTTCGTCAATAGATTCCTATCGTGAACTACCTTTTTTCTTTTAGACAACGTATAATAAAGCATATGAAAGATTTAGGAGGTTTCACTTCATGACAGCAACAATTCAAAATAAAAAAGTGATCGTTTCCATTTCTGACAAAGGTGCAGAATTACAGAGCGTTCGCTTAAAAGAAGACAACATAGAATATTTATGGCAAGGTGATTCTACTTATTGGGGACGCCGTGCACCAATTTTGTTCCCAATTGTCGGTCGATTAGTAGATAATACATACTACGTAGACGGTAAACCATATTCATTAACACAACACGGTTTCGCTCGTGATCTTACTTTCTCCGTGAAAGAACAAAGCGAAACAAAGATCACTTATATCGTTACTAGTAATGAAGAAACATTAAAAAAATACCCATACGAATTCGAATTACTCGTTTCTTATGAGCTAGATGGACAAAGTGTTCATGTAACATATGAAGTAAACAATCCTACTTCTAAAGAAATGTTCTTCTCAATCGGAGCACATCCTGGATTCAACTTCCCTTTATTGGACGGTGAATCATTTACAGATTATTACTTATCGTTTAATGGTTCGGAACGCTTAGAAACAAGCGTATTAGAAGGACCTTATCTTTCAAACAAAAAGCAATTAATCGCTGAAAATACGACTGAATTGCCACTTACATATGATTTATTCAAAAATGATGCACTTATTTTTGAACATATGAATACGAATGAAATTTCGATTCGTTCTCATAAACATAATAAATTTGTAAAAGTGGAATTTGATGGATTCCCATTTGTTGGCGTATGGACACCAGGGGATAACGCACCTTTCTTATGTATTGAACCTTGGTATGGAATCGCTGATGAAGTAAATCCAGCAAAAGATTTCAAGGACAAAAAGGGAATTCAATCTTTACAAGCGAATGAAACATTTACATGTCGTTACAGCATCACAATCGGATAACTACTCTATCCCCTACTTCAAAAAAATATTTAAGTAGGGGATCATCTTATAATTTGGAGGTTTCTCATTTTGATTGAAGTATATATTGATGGTGCATCAAAAGGAAATCCTGGTCCTTCTGGTGCAGGAGTGTTTATTAAAGGCGTTCAGCCACCTATACAACTATCAGTACCACTTGGAACAATGTCCAATCATGAAGCAGAATACCGCGCTTTACTTCTAGCATTAAAATATTGCATCGAGCATAATTATAGCACTGTCTCTTTTCGTACAGATTCGCAGCTTGTTGAGCGGGCTGTTGAAAAGGAATACGCAAAAAATAAAATATTTGCACCTCTTTTAGATGAAGCACTGCAGTACATAAAAAACTTCGATCTCTTTTTTATTAAGTGGATTCCAAGTAGTCAAAATAAAGTAGCTGATGAATTAGCTAGAAAAGCTATCTTACAAAATTAACGGGGGTATGAGTGTGAAAAAAGAGTGGATTGCTCCTCTTGCTTTATTATTTGTCTCTTTTATTTGGGGAGCTACGTTTGTTGTCGTTCAAAACGCTATGTCTTTCGTTGGTCCATTTACGTTTAATGGTATTCGCTTTTTATTCGCTGGAATTATTTTATTATTCGTTCAAATTATTTTCTCACAGAAAACTTCAAAACAAGAATTAAAACATAGTAGTTTAGCTGGATTAATGGTTGGGTTCTTCTTATTTGTCGGCTATTTATTACAAACATTTGGCTTACTCTATACAACTTCTTCAAAAGCAGGTTTCTTAACTGGGCTAAGCATTGTTATGGTCCCAATCTTATCATTTATCTTTTTAAAACAAAAAGCCACCATTTTCATCATACTTGGTATTGCTGTAGCTACAACAGGTTTGTACTTATTAACAGCTGCTGATTCTTTCCAATTAAATATAGGAGATATACTTGTTCTTGGTTGTGCAGTCGCTTTCGCTGCCCATATTCTTATTAACGGCTTCTTTTCTAAAAAAATATCACCTTTATTATTAAGCACATCTCAAGTATTAGCTGTTGGTATATTTTCTTCTATTTGCGCTTTCTTGTTTGAAGATTGGAAAAAGTTATTTTCAGTATCACTATGGACGAATCAATCCTTTTTATTCGCACTCTTTCTAACTGCCCTGTTTGCAACATCTATTGCTTTTTTCATTCAAACATCGGCACAAAAACACACTTCTCCAACGAGAGTAGCAATTATTTTCGCAATGGAGCCCGTTTTTGCTGCATTAACAGGCGTTCTCGTTGCAAATGAACAACTTTCTATTTCTGCTATTATCGGATGTCTATGTATTTTTCTAGGCATGATTTTTGTTGAATTACCTTCCAAAACAAAAAAAGAAGCGCAGGCTGCGTGAAGTTACGCTTGTAACTTCCGCATAAAAGCCTTAGCGCTTTTTTTATCTGTAATTTCTTCCTCTTTCAATCGTTCTAATAACGCAACGAAATAACTACCATCAAACTGCAATTGATGTTTAATTGTCGCTTCTATTGCTGCGTTCACAATCCCATCAGACGCACCAGTATATCCTTGTCCAAACATAATAAACCCTTGTGCTTCCTCTGATAATTTAAATCCTTTCGTATGTAAGAATGAAAGATAATCTTCTACTGTTTGCATGTTATTCCCACCTACTCAAAAATTCTCCATCTCCTATCATACATGTTTTTACACGCTATGAGAATGAAATTTCTTTGACAACTTTGTAAATCAATCTTCTACTTCTCTTACAATGGAGGATTTTCTAACAATCTGAAGGAATATGTACAGTGGAACTTATTTCATATTAAAGGGGAGACACGATGAAACAAGCACTATTAATTATTGACGCTCAGCAAGAATTAATTGATGGAAATGAGCAAGAAAATGAAGTTTTTCGTAAAACCGAGCTATTATCTACACTAAATATAGCCCTGCAGAAAGCAATAGATTCAAATGCTCTTATTGTTTTCGTAAGAGATATCGATGTTGCTTCTGGTAGTGGCGAAGGATTTGAAGTACATAATCAAATTCAAGTACCCCAGTCTGCAATCTTTATTAATAAAGCAGCAACCAATTCATTCTACGGCACTTCTTTACTTGAACTTTTAAAAGAAGAAAACATTAATCATATTGTTATAGGCGGATGTAAAACAGAACATTGCATTGACACTGCAGTTAGAGCAGCAACTGTACAAGGATTTGACGTTACATTAATTAAAAACGGTCATTCAACAACTGATTCTAACGTATTGTCTGCAGAACAAATTATTGGTCATCACAATAAAACTTTACACGGTCATTATAACGTTGATCATTTTTCTATGGTGAGAGATATCGAGGAAGACCTCTTTCAGCCGACTCATGATCAATATCGTGATTAGCGAAAAAGAATCCTTCATTCAGAAGGATTCTTTTTCACCCAAAAATTTGTGCTGCAATGCTATATAACTCATTATTCCTTTTTAATAATTGACCGCTATTTTTCATCATAATTGGTGGTGTATTCACCTTTTTAAAACCAGCAATCTCTAATTCTTTCATGAAATCGTTCTTTCCTTCTGGTACATCCATTCTTAATCTCCCATTATGCCCTCTTGCTAAATTATGTACTATTCTCATTGCCATCGCATTATTTTTAGCAACGACTGGTCCTATTATTTTATTTTCTGGCGTTTGTATACTTATACCGTATCCTACTACATTTTCTTTCGTATCCTTTACAACGACACACTGCTCACTTTGCATAATTCTTTGTTTTAAAAAATCGTTTCGACTTGTCCCAAATGCATCTCTATCTATTTTTATTATTTTTTCTAAATCACACTCTTCATAATTCATCATATAACCTTCATTTTCTATACAATGATCCTTCGTATTGTACGAGTTACATATGTATTTAGAAACATAACTAACAGCCCTAAATCCTAATTTTTCATATAAGGGCTTCCCTTCATCCGTAGCAATAAGCATAAATGGAGTTTGAACTGATACGCTATTCATGCATGAATTTGTAATCCTCTTTCCAATTCCTCTTCCCTTATAATCTGGATGTACAATTACCATTCCGATAGATGCCAACGCCTCCCCATATAATATTATTGCTGCGCTAGCAATAAGTTCCTTTCTCTCATTCCATACGCCGTATACAATACCTGAGTTAAAAATTGTTTCAACTTCTTCTCTGTTATAATCCCAGCCAATATAAGATGATAATGCTACAATGTCGCCTATTTGTTCTTCCCTAAGACGCTCCACTCTAATTTCCAATTCAATCATACTCCATCCCCTTATCTAGACATTTAAATCATTATTACTAAATCAACTTGTACATGTTTCCCTTTATTTATCACACACATATGTTATTTTGACCAAGACTATATTGTAAATGAGGTGACAACATGCCCATTACGAATCGATTTTCTACCACCACTAATGGCGCACTGGCTATTACAGGTAATACTTTAGGGTTAAGTAAAATCAGTAATCAAAACCGTGCTGGTACAATCGGGGCAATTGGTGCATTCGCAACTACGAATACCGCTTTACAAGTTCCCACTTTTCCTGCTGGTACAACGTTAAACTATACACAAAATAGTTCTACCGCTATTTTAAATATCCCTGCTGGTAGTACGATTCTTTACGCAGAACTCGTTTGGGGTGGAAACTATTTATCTCGTGATCAAAACATTACGAGTGTATTAGGAAATCCAGTTTCTTTTACAACACCTGTTTCAACATACTCGATTACTCCTTCAGCTGTTACAGCTTCAAATCAAACATTCGTTTCAAACTCTATTACATTTGGCTTTTACACTCGTTCAGCAGACGTAACAACTCTTATTCAATCTGGAGGTGCTGGTTCCTATACTACAGGAGCGGTTCCTGGACTTGTAGATCCTATAGATGCTTCTAATGGAACAATTAATTCGGCTGGATGGACGCTTATCGTCGCTTATCAAAACGGGACATTGCCAGCAAGAAACTTAACCATTTATGTAGCTGGTAACCGTGTTTCTGCTGATACTGGTAGTGCAGATGTAGCTGTTTCTGGATTTTTAACACCTTCAGGAGGACCTGTAAGTGGACGATTATTTTTAAGTTCTATTGAAGGAGATGCAGATATAACAGGGGATCAAGCATTATTTGGACCAAATTTCAGTTCATTAAATGCTTTATCTGGGCCAAATAATGCTGTAAATAATTTCTTCGGTTCTCAAGTTAACAATGCTGCTGGAAATTTAGATACAACTGGAACATTTGGAACGCGAAATCAAAGTGCTTCTACAGGCACAAACATCTCCGCTGGAAGACAGGGCTGGGACATTACTTCCATTGATATTTCTCCTTATTTAACAAATTCTCAAGTGTCCGCCGCAATCCGTTTAACGACTAACGGAGACGCTTATATGTTGAATACAGTCGGTTTACAAATCAACATAAATTCACCTAATATTCAAGCAACGAAAAGCGTAAATAAAAGTGTTGCGGCAATTGGAGACGTTCTCACTTATACAGTTACTATCCCTAACACCGGACTTCTTCCTGCCAATAACGTTATTTTTACAGACATTCTCCCTAACGGTACTTCCTTTATACCTGGCACTGTAACAATAGATAATGTCCCACAAACGAACGCAAATCCGGCCGCTGGTATATCTCTCGGAACCATTAATAATGGTGCTTCTCGTACAGTAACTTTCCAAGCTACCGTCGTTTCTCTTCCAAGTCAAAATCCTATCTCTAACACTGCTAATATTACATTTCAATATACACCAATTGCCGGAGGAACAACCTTTAACGGTCTTGCAACAAGCAACTCTGCTGGAACACAAGTTAACCTTGCAGATATTAATGGCACAAAATCAGTTAACAAACTTTTTACAGATATTGGTGAAACGTTAACATACAGTATTGCCTTAGCTAATATAGGAAATATCGTTGCAACGAATGTGATATATACGGATCCGATTCCTAGCGGGACTACTTTCATTCCAGGAAGTGTAACTGTGAACGGAGTTACTCAAACTGGCGCAAATCCCGCTAATGGTATACCAATTGGTTCAATTGCCGCAAATTCCACTACTACTATTTCATTCCAAGTGCTCGTTCCTTCTATCCCTCAAACAAACCCAATATTAAATAGTGGAACAACAACATATCAATACATTCCTGTACCTAATCAACCTGCAGTAAGCGGGACTGATACGACGAATATCGTCTCCACTCAAGTGAATAATGCTACTGTAACAATGACGAAAGCAGTAGATAAAAATTTTGCAGATATTGGTGATACACTAACGTACACCGTTTCCTTTACAGGTATAGGTAATACGAATGCAAATAACGTTATTTTTACAGATGTCATTCCTACTGGTACAACTTTTGTTCTCAACAGTTTAACAATAGATGGCACGACACAAGTTGGAGCAAATCCCGCTACTGGTGTGAATATAGGATCTATTCCAACTGGTACAACAAAAAATGTTGCATTTCAAGTAGTTGTAAATACAATACCCGCGTCAAATGTCGTATCTAATAGTTCAAGCGCTTCTTATCAATATACCGTCAATCCTAGTCAATCACCCGTTACCAAAAACATTTCTTCTAATCTCGTTTCCACTCAAATTAACAATGCGAATGTAACATTAACAAAATCAACAAATAAACAATTTGCTACAATTGGCGAAACAATCAGTTATACAATTCTTATTACAAACAGTGGAAATACAGCTGCTACTAACGTGCAACTAACAGATCCACTTCCAAACGGAACGATATTGACTCCTGGTTCTGTAACACTAAACGGAGTTTTACAAAATGTAGATTCTCTCGTTGCTTTACCTATCGGCACAATTCCTGGTGGGGCTACTGTTACCCTTTCTTTCCAAGTAACAGTCATCAATATTACGACCCAAAATCCTATCATTAATAATGCTTTCGCCTCTTATCTATATACTGTAAATCCAAATTTGCCACCAACTTCAAAAACAGCAAATTCTAATTCTGTTACATCAACAATTAGACTAGCAAACCTTCAAGCTACTAAATCTGTAGATAAAACGTTCGCAGAAGTTGGCGATGTATTAACTTATACCTTCGCTCTTACAAACAATGGAAATGTTACGGCGAACAATGTATTACTATTCGATTCAATAGCAAACGGTACTTCCTTTGTATCGAACAGTGTTATAGTTAACGGCGTTACTCAGCCGGGCGCAACACCAGCTAGCATTAATATTGGTAGCATTAATGCTAATACTACGATTACAGCTTCATTCCAAGTAGTAATAACTAGCATTCCAAACCCAAATCCTATTTCAAATAGCGCTTCTATTTCTTATAACTTTATCGTTGATCCAAACGCTCCCCCTATAAGTAAGAACACAACTTCAACCACTACATTTACTCAAGTAAATGACGCAAATGTCATTTCAGCAAAAACAGTGGATCGAGCGTTCGCTACTGTTGGGGATGTATTAACTTATACCATTCTTTTAACAAATGCAGGAAGCGTTACTGCTGATAACCCAACTTTCGTAGATACAAATCCAGATGGCACTACCTTTATCCCAAACACTTTCCTTATTAATGGTGTACTCCAAAATAACGCAGATCCGAACATTGGTGTTCCATTGCCTTCCATTCCTGCTAACGGTGAAATTACTGTTTCTTACCAAGTAACTATCACCTCTTTACCAGCTCAAAATCCAACAATAAATTCATCTAGTACACAATATAGCTTTACTTTAAATCCGGACGATCCACCAACTATAGAAACATCTGTAAGTAATACCGTAAGTACACAAATTAATTTAGCAAATGTAGTGATTGTCAAAGAAGTAGATTTGACTATCGCCGATGTCCGGCAACCAATCACATATACAATTTCTTTAGCTAATCTTGGCAATACTACAGCAAATAATGTTATTGTTACTGATATAATCCCAAATGGCACCACTATCGTACCAAATAGTATTTTTATAGGTGGTGCTTTACAACTAGGTGCAGACCCTAGTACCGGTCTTCAAGTAGGCTCCATTCCTTCAGGTGGTTTTACAACGATTGTTTTTCAAATAAGTGCAAATGGGCTACCTTCACCAAACCCAATTCAAAACAGCGCTTCACTGCAATATAGCTTTATCGCTGATCCAAATTTACCTGCTCTCGTTAGAAACGCTGCTAGCAATATAGTAACTACACAAATTAATACTGCTAATATCGTTGCTACAAAACTAACGAGTACAAACTTCGCTGATGTCGGTGATGTCATACTATATGCAACCATTTTAACAAATAACGGGAATACCCCTGCTGCTAATGTAACGTTTACAGATATCATTCCAGCGGGTACCCTCTTCATTCCTAATACTGTAACGATTAATAATGTCCCTGTAGCCAATGCAAATCCTGCTAACGGCATTTCGATTGGTACGATAGGAGCGAATTCATCACGCACCGTTGCATTCCAAGTTTTTGTACCAACTATCCCTGCTGTAAACCCAATTACAAATCAATCAGACACAACATTCCAATATACGTATGATCCATCCAAACCTGCTGTGATGCAGATGGTTGCTTCTAACACTGTACAGACAACTATTAATAACGCCTCAATTGCTGCTACTAAATCGGCAGATAAACAGTTTGCTAACGTAAATGATATTATTACGTACACGACTACTTTAACGAATAACGGGAACACACTTGCATCAAATGTAATATTTACAGATGTAATTCCAAACGGAACATCGTTTATTCCTAATAGTGTTACTGTAAATGGGAATACACTGCCTAATGTCAATCCAGCAAGCGGAATTGCAATCGACCCAATAAATCCGAATGCAAATACAATCATCTCATTCCAAGTACAAGTAAATTCTATCCCGAATCCAAATCCAATCCCGAACCAAAGTAATACAACGTACCAGTATGTCGTAGATCCTAACTTACCTCCAGCATCCGCCAATACGTTAAGTAACGTAATAACAACTCAAATTAATAACGCTACTATTGTCGCTACTAAGTCTGTGAATACACCGACAGCTGCAATTGGTGATATTGTTACTTATACGATTGCAGTAACAAATACAGGTAATATCCCTGCTAGTGCAACTGTTTTAACAGATGGGCTTGGCGCAGGAGCTTCATTTATCCAAAACTCCGTAACGATCAATAATGTTCCACAACCAGGATTAGATCCATCACTTGGTGTTCACTTGGCAGATATTTCGCCAGGAGATACTGTATTCATTACTTTTCAAGCACTAATTTTAGCGATACCACCTAGTGGCACATTAACAAATAATGCTCTTGTAAATTATGAATATACCGTAAATCCAAACCAATCTCCTGCTGTTGGTAGCACTGTAACAAATACAACAGTTACACCAATTATTGACGCTACTTTAGTAATAAATAAAAGCGCCAGTACAACTTTTGCTACAATCGGTGATACAATTACATTCACTTCAGCTGTTACAAACAACGGAAATACTACTGCGAACAACATTATTTTTACTGATACAATTCCAAACGGTACTACCTTTATCCCAAATAGCTTTAAGATAAATGGTGTAACCGTTCCGAATGCAAATCCACAAAACGGTATCAATATTGATAACTTGAATTCAAATGCATCTGCTACACTCAGTTTTCAAGTAAACATTACAACACTTCCAAACCCTAATCCAATCCCGAATAAATCATCGCTTCAATATAGCTTTATTGTAGATATAAATGAACCGCCAGTTTCACGAACAGTTCAATCTAATAAAACCTTTACACAAGTAAATACTGCTTCTGTTATCGCAACAAAAACTGCAAGCAGTGCTTTTGCTGCTGTTGGAGATACAATTACGTATACAACTACCCTCACCAATAGCGGAAATACTGCCGCAAACACACCTGTTTTTATCGATATATTACCACCTGAACTTTCATTCGTTCCTGATAGCGTACAAATTAATACCATCCCACAACTTGGATTTAGACCAGATAGCGGGATTTCTTTAGACTCAATTCCAGTTGGAGGAACGACAACAATTAGCTTTCAAGCTATCGTTGGCTCAATACCAGTTACAAATCCAACTTTGAACCAGTCTAGCACGACATACTCGATCATTGTTGATCCTACCCAGCCGCCGGTGACAGAAACAGCTACAAGTAATCCAACTTTAGTTCAAATTAACGAAGCGATTATTCAAGCAACGAAAAGTGTGGATCGGCTATTTTCTGACATAGCACCTGGAAATTCATTTTTAACGTATACAGTTTTATTAGAAAATGTAGGAAACACAACTGCTACGAATATCATTTTTACAGATCCGATTCCAAATAACACAGTATTTATAGAAGATAGCGTTCGAGTAGGCGGAGTTTTATTACCTGGAGTAAATCCAGCTAACGGGATACCAATTGGAGATATTATTGCAGGAGATTTTATAAATGTTACCTTCCGTGTGCAAGTAGTTAGCATTCCAAATCCAATTTTCACAATTGGGCCAGGCGGACCAAACTCACCGGTTGTAAACGGCGCTTCTATTGATTATAAATTTATGACAGGACCTAATTTACCACTTGTTTCACGAAATACGACATCTAATTCTGTTTCGACACAAATAAATTCTGGGGAAATTGTGGCAATCAAATCTGTAGATAAAACTTTCGCAACGATTGGTGATACAATTTCTTATACAATTACATTAAGTAACCCTGGAAATGTCACTTCACAAAATATAATTTTCACGGATACTTTACCTGATGGGACGACATTCATATCTGGCACTCTTACAAACGATTCTGGTACACAGCAAATCGGAAATCCAGCTAACGGGATTCAGATTGGAAATATAAACCCAAATGGAACGGCCGTTATTACTCTCAACGTACTTGTTACAAACATTCCAAGTATAAATCCAATTTCTAATTTTAGTTCCACACAATTTGAACATGTAGTTGATCCTAGTCAACCTTCTGCGTTACAAACAACGATATCAAATACAGTTTCAACGACCATTAATAGTGTAATATTAACTACAACAAAAACTGTTGATAAATCTATTATTTCTATCGGTGATACCATTACGTATACAACGACTATTACGAATACAGGAAATACACCAGCTACAAATGTAACTTTTACGAGCACCATTCCAGCTAGTACTACATTTATACCAAATTCAGTCACAATAAATGGAATTCAGCAGCCTAGTGTGCAACCAGCACTTGGAGTAAACATACCAAATATCGCTCCTGGTGAAACAGTAACCGTTACTTTCCAAGTAAATGTTCTTTCTGTTCCCCCTTCAAGTTCAATTATGGGGAATGATACCATTTTATATTCTTATACTGTCGATCCAAACGGAACTCCTGTTACAACTTCTACTTCAACGAATATCGTTACAACCCCTGTATTAGATGCTATCATTACGATGGTGAAATCCGTCGATCAAACACTTGTAACGCTAGGTGATACCATTACCTATACGACCATTTTAACGAATAGTGGTAATACAAACGCTACAGATATTGCTTTCATTGACCTTATACCAGATGGAACAACGTTTATTACTGATAGCGTTACAATAGATGACATCACACAAATTGGACTCAATCCTAATACCGGTATAACGATTGGATCAATTGCTCCTAACAGCTCAATATCTATAGCATTTCAAGTTACCGTTACTTCTACACCAGCCCAAAATCCTATTGCCAATTCCGCTACTGCTTCTTACACATTTATCGCTGACCCAAATGCACCGATTGTTTCAAGGACCGTTACTTCAAACACAGTGTTCACTACGATTAATACAGCTACCATTCTTTCATTAAAACAAGTCGATAAGTCTTTTAGTCGTATCGGAGACACACTCACTTATACTGTCGCTTTAACAAACAATGGAAACTCATCCGCACAAAATGTTATATTCACAGATACCGTGCCAAGTGGAACTACATTTATTGCAAACACATTTTCTATTAATGGAGTTCCTCAAAGTGGGGCGGACCCATCAAATGGTGTGAATATTGGGACAATAACAGCCGGGACTACAGTAACAGTTTCGTTCCAAGTTACTGTAACATCATTACCAACCCAAAACCCAATTGTAAATTTCTCATCAACATCGTATCAATTAGTCTCACCGCCTGATGCAGAAACTTCAATTAGTAATCCTGTTTCAACCCAAATTAACGAAGCAATATTGTCTATGACGAAAAATGAAAGTGTATCCTTTGCAGATATCGGGCAAACTGCTTTTTATACTACTTCTATTACCAATGTAGGCAATACCGATGCAACTAATATTGTATTCACAGATGCATTACCGAGCGGACTCACATTTGTTCCTAACACATTAACTGTTGATGGTGTTCTACAACCTGACGCGAATCCAAATACAGGTGTATTACTTGCAACACTTCCACCAAATGAAATATATAGTATCGTCTTTCAAGTTACAGTAAACAATATTCCCCTTAGTAACCCAGCACCAAATACAGCATCAACGACGTATGAATTTACTGTTGATCCTGTTAATCCTCCCGTTTCAAGTGCAGCTACTTCCAACACTACACTCCTTCAAATAAACAACGCAACTATTATTAGCACCAAAACAGCAGATCTTACTTTTGCGGATGTTGGTAATACAATAACATTTACACTTAACCTTCCTAATACCGGAAATGTGACCGCAACTGATGTAACTATTATCGATATTCTTGATAGCAATTTAAGTTTCGTTCCAAATAGTTTCACAGCTAATGGGCAAACCATTCCAAACGCCGATTTATCAACTGGTGTAAATATTGGTTCCATTAATGGTGGTAATACGGCAATCGTTACATTCCAAGCAACTGTTATTACACTTCCAACACTTAATCCCATTTCTAACTCTGCTTCTACCACATATCATTATGTCGTTGATCCTAGCCAGCCACTTATTACAACTTCCAATCAATCTAATACAACGACAACACAAATTAATAGCGCTATCCTTACTGCACAAAAAAATTCAAATGTATCTACGGTAGATATCGGGCAGGATATTACCTACACCGTTACAATTACAAATAGCGGAAATGTAAGTGCAACGAATGTTATTTTTACCGACCTTATTCCAGACGGAACTTCCTTTGAACCGAATAGCTTTACACTGAACGGAACTAGCATCCCAAATGCAGATATCATTACAGGCGTTCCAATCGGTGATATCGCGCCAAACGAAGCTGTCATCGTAGCATTTAACATTATCGCCAATGAAATTCCGCCTATAAATCCAATTACTAATCAAGCTAGCGTTAGCTTTCAACATATCGTTAATCCAGCTAATCCCCCAGTTTCAAAAAATATTATTTCTAACAACGTTACAACAAAAATTGAAAGTGCTATTTTAAATACTATTAAAATAGGAGATAAAACTTTTGCAACGATTGGTGATACGATTACGTATACAACGACTATTACGAACACAGGCAATATTCCTGCTAACAACGCTATATTCTCAGACCCTTTACCATCGTGGACACAATTTGTTGCAGGATCCGTTATTGTTGATGGCACTCCATTACCATCCGCTTCGATTATTAACGGTGTTGGCATAAATACAATCAATCCAAATCAAACTGTTACAATCATATTCCAAGTACAAATCGTAAGTAATCCAACAACGTTCACACCTGAACTCCAAAACTTAGGATTTGTTAACTTCCAATATAACGTAGGCAATGCATTACTGGCTCAACCTGGCAATGTGGAAACGAATGTCTTCGTTACTTCTATTAATACAGCAATACTTTCAGCTGTAAAAACTGCTAATACAGCCTTTGCAAATATTGGAGATACGATCACTTATACAGTTTTGATTCAAAATAGCGGCAATACAAACGCTACGAATGTAAATTTCTCAGACCCAGTTCCAGCAGGAACAACCTTTGTTGAAAATAGTTTTGCTGTAAATGGAAGTACCATTCCAGGTGCAAATCCAAATAACGGAGTGAATATCGGAACAATTAGCTCGGATAGTTCCTTAACCGTTACTTTCCAAGTCATAGTTACATCAACTCCACCTTCAAATCCGATTACAAACGTAGCATCTATTCAATACACATTCATCGTTGATCCGGCCTCTCCTCCTGTTACAGGCACGATAAATTCTAATAGCGCTTCAACACAAATTAATAACGCGACTGTTACAACTGTTTTACAAGCAAATCGTTCAATTGTGTCTATCAGGGATGTAATTACGTATACAGCAACATTAACGAATACTGGAAACTTCCCTGCAAACTCTGTATTACTCATTAACGGAGTTCCTGAAGGAGCATTATTTGTTCCAAATAGTGTTACGCTCAACGGGATTTCACTTCCAGATGCAAGTCCAACTCTCGGTATTCCCGTTGGTATTATCGCACCAGGTGATTCCGCTACTATTACGTTCCAATTTCTTGCAAGTTCTATTCCATCACAAGGAGCAATTATAAATCAAGCACTTACAAGTTACACGTATATTGTCGATCCAAGTCAACCTCCTGTTACAGCAACATCCTCGTCTAATACGGTTAATACAGCTGTTGTTGATGCATCATTATCCGTAATTAAAAGTACAGATTCTCTCGTACAATCTACTGACGGTACAATCACTTACACAGTAGTCGTTCAAAATAACGGAAATACTACTGCAAATACAGTTACTTTAACAGATTTGGTCCCCGAAGGAACTGCCTTTATTCCGAATAGCGTAACTATTAATAGCGTTTCCGTTCCAGATGCTAATCCTAACGTAGGAATACCATTAAACTCCATCACACCGTCAGAAATCGTCACTGTAACATTCCAGGTTATCGTCCAATCTATTCCAAGCGTAAACCCAATTTCTAATACAGCCCGTATTGACTATACTTTTATCGCCGATCCAACTGCTCCTATCATCTCTCGAACAATTACGTCTAATCCTGCTTTCACACAAATTTCGGATGCGACTATCCTTTCTTTAAAAGCAGTCAATGCACAGCAAGCAACAACAGGTGATATTTTGACTTACACAATAACACTAGAAAATACAGGAAATATTCCAGCTACTAATCTCATATTTTCAGATACGATCCCCCAAGATACTACATTCGTAGAAAATAGTTTTACACTTAACGGAACAACTATACTTGATGCCAATCCAAATGTAGGTGTTACTTTACCTACTTTAGCAGCAAACGCTACTCACCTTATTTCGTTCCAAATTCTTATTAACGATTCATTCTCCCAAGAATCGATTACAAATCAATCCAATACAACATATACAATCCAACCAGACTCAGGGCAACCGCCTATTACTGAAACATCTACTAGTAATATCGTTATTACAAATTTCGTGCAAGCACAATTGGCAATTACAAAAACATCCAATCCAACAACTGTAGATATCGGTGGAACTATACTTTATATTTCTGAAGTGAAAAATATCGGTAATGTTGACGCAATAAATATTAATTTCACAGATTCTATCCCTGCTGGGACTACATTCGTTCCCGATAGTGTCACAATTAATGGTGTCCTTCAGCCAGGTGTAAATCCTGAAAACGGAATACCGATTGGAACAATTCCAGCAAACAGTTCCAAAACGATACTATTTCAAGTGCAAACAAATAATCCACCGAATGAAACTGAAATTGTAAATCAATCTTCAGCAACTTATCAATATGTAAGTATTCCTACAGCCCCACCAGTAAATCGCTCTGCAAATTCTAACATTGTTACAACATCACTTCAAAATGCAAATATTATTTCTGTTAAAAGTGCGGATGTAAATTTCGTATCAATCGGGCAAATGATTACCTACACAAATACACTTCAAAATATAGGAACCGTTCCGGCTAATAATATCGTGTTCATTGATAACATTCCAGAAGGTACTATATTCATTGAAGATAGCTTAGCAATAAATAATGTAATTCAGCCTGGCGTGAATCCTGAAAACGGAGTAACTCTCGGCACGATACAACCAAATGAAACAGTCACTATTTCATTCCAAGTACAACTTACAAATATACCAGAGGGCAATACAGTCATTAATATTTCAGACACTTCGTACGAATACCAAATTGACCCTAGTTCTCCAATTATTCAGCGTAGATCGTTATCAAATGCAGTAAATACTGAAGTGCGAACGGCAAATGTTAGCGCAATTAAATCCGCTAACAGATCCATTACACGTATCGGTCAAATCATCACATATACAGTCGCAGTTACAAACGCCGGTACAATACCTATTACAAATACTCTCCTACTTGACGCAATTGCTTCTGGCACCACATTCGTTCCAAATAGCATTCTTGTAGATGGCGTACCAAGACCTAACGAAAATCCAATTACCG
Source organism: Bacillus cereus group sp. BfR-BA-01311 (assembly GCF_022664295.1). Taxonomy (NCBI): domain Bacteria; kingdom Bacillati; phylum Bacillota; class Bacilli; order Caryophanales; family Bacillaceae; genus Bacillus; species Bacillus cereus group sp. BfR-BA-01311. The sequence goes on along the minus strand of NZ_JAKUHC010000006.1, from coordinate 196,591 downwards.
GTATCAATCTTGATATAATTCTTCCAAATAATACGATTATTGTTACGTTCCAAGTAAGCGTAGTTTCTATACCGCCACAAAATAACATTAATAATATCGCCGTCATTCACTATGAGTATCGACCAGACCCAAGCACACCACCAATTTCAGAAACGACCTCTTCCAATGCTACAAACATACAATTTATTGATGCTATTCTTATTGCTACAAAATCTGCTAATACTGTATTAGCTACTATTGATGAAACCATTGAATATACAGTATTCATTCAAAATAATGGATCGGCTACAACTAACTCCATCTTTTTTACAGATACTATAGCAGATGGAACAGTATTTATTCCAGGAAGTGTAATAGTTAATAATACTGTACTTCCTGCAGCAGATCCGAATATCGGCTTTTCCATTCCTAATGTCGCAGCAGGTCAAATGACTACAATAACATTCCAAGTTTCCGTTACGAATTTACCTACTGTAAATCCAACACCTAATACTGCAAACATTGTCTACGACTTTATTTTCAATCCTGACTTTGCACCAATTCAAAAATCTACTACTTCCAATACTACTTTCGTTCAAATTAATGATGCTGATATCGTTTCACTTAAAACTGTTGATTTAACCTCTGTAACGATTGGTGACATTTTAACTTATACAACAACTTTAACGAATACAGGGAATACGGATGCCACTGCTGTTGTATTTACAGACAATATACCTGCTGGAACAACCATTATTGACGGTAGCGTTTTAGTAAATAACATTCCTCAGCTTAACGCCAACCCAAGTGTAGGTATACTTGTGGGAACGATCGCTCCTAACATTTCTATCCCAGTCACATTTTCTGTTACCGTCGTAGCTCTTCCTGCTAGCGGTCATGTTCAAAATCAATCAACTTCTCGTTATACAATAAACGTGGAAGAACAAATATCGACTAGCAATATTACCTTCACTGAAGTTATTTCCGCTAATGTAATTGCGACAAAAACAACACCTATCCAATATGCTGACTTACAAACTATCATCCCTTATACAATTTCCATCATAAATAACGGAAATATACAAGTCGAAAACATTATTGTTACAGATATTATCCCAGCAAATACGAGCTTTATAGAGAATAGTGTTATCGTGAACGGCAACGCTCGGCCAAATGACAATCCTCTTAACGGTATACAAATTGATACCATTCCACCTAATACGACAGCAACTATTCTATTCCAAGTAAGGGTTACTTCGATTCCACAAACAAATCCAATCTCTAACACGAGTACAATTGAATATGAATACACGTTACCAGATCGACCACCTATTACCGAAACTATTATTTCATCAGCTGCCGCAACAGAAATTAATCACGCAAATTTGAATAGTAATAAAGCTGTTGACCTTGCATTTGCAACGGTTGGTGATACGTTAACGTATACGATTACACTAAATCAAACCGGTAATGTTGCAGTAAATGATGTAATCATTCAAGATATTATTCCTCAAGGTACTACGTTTATAGAAAATAGCGTCATTGTAAACGGAGAAACCCTTCCAGGAGTGAATCCAGTAAGCGGCATACCAATTGGTACTATAACTATTGGTGAAGATGCTATCGTTTCATTCCAAGTAACTGTGACTTCTATTCCAACACCAAATGAACTAAACAACAACGCAATTACTACTTTTAACTATATAGTCAACCCAAATAACGTACCTGTTACAAATACGACTACAACAAACACCGTCACAACTACTGTCCAAAATGATAATGTCATTGCGATAAAAGCTGTTGATTTCACAAGTGCCTTACCCGGTCAAACTTTAACGTATACCATCACGATTACTAATAATGGTAATATCATTATCGAAGACCTTCTTTTAGTAGACACAGCACCAGCAGATACGACATTTGTTATTGGTAGTGTTACGATTAACGGAATCAATCAACCTAATGCGAATCCGGAAAATGGTATTACGTTAGGAAATCTTGCTCCAAATGAATCTGTTATTATTACATTCCAAGTGACAATTTCTTCTTCTACTCTTCAATCTACAATCAATAACGATGCTACTATTTCCTATACGCCTATTGTCGGTCCAATCCAACCACCTATTACGATTACAAAGCAAATAAATACAGTTACAAAGCAAACAAATACCGTTACAACGACAGTCGTTGATCCGATGGTTGACATTGAAAAAACAGCTGACAAATCTATTGTCGTTATAGGAGATATCATTACATTCACATTAGCGGTATTTAATCACTCCCCAATTCCGACAATCAGTACTTCTGTTATAGACAGCATTCCAGCTGGTACAACATTTATAGAAAACAGCGTAACAATTAACGGTACTCCCGTTACAAATGTTCGTCCAGACACTGGTATTAATATCGGCTCTTTACCTGCAGATTCAGTAGCAACTATAACATTTCAGGTTCTCGTAACTTCTATTCCTTCAAACAGTACAATTATAAATTCTGCAACAGTTACCGCTGCCTTTCAATTGACACCACAGGATCCAATTATTACTTTCATTGTTAATTCAAATATTGTTCGTATACCAATTCAATTTATAACTGCAACAGTCACGAAAAATGCTTCCGTCAGCTCAGCTTATTTAAATCAATATTTTGATTACACGGTACGCATTACAAATACTTCCAAAATTTCACTCTCAAATATTTCTTTACAAGATACTATTCCAGCAGGCTTACAATTTATAAACGGCACTGTCTTTATTAACGGTGAACGCTCTCCACTAGCGAATCCGAATATCGGTTTCCTAGTTGCCACTAATTTGGAACCAAACGAAACAATTATCGTATTATTCACAGTACAAGTAATAAGTCCACCTGTTAATAATGAATTTAAAAATACGGCCAATATTTCGTTACAACTTCAAGTCTCGCCTACCGACCCACCAATTACAGTAACCGTTACAAGTAACGAAAACATCGTCACTTTTGTTCCAGAAAATCCAGATGAAACACTTCCAAATTTAAATTGCTTCTTTGACGGTGAACGCTTCATTCGCATTACTCCTCGAAATGTACGAAATTACCTTTGGACTTGGATTTGGTGGAAGTAATTGAAACAAAAAAGAGATTGTAGTTTGGTTGAAACCAAATTACAATCTCTTTTTCATTATCTATATCCCACTACGTTGTAACTCGTCCAAGGATATACAATTAAACAACATCTCAAGTTATCTTAGTCGTAATAAGTTGGCCAGCTTCATTAATAGTAACTTTCCATTTCACTCCACTAGCAGTCTTCATGATTATACCTTTACTTGCCTCTATTTCAATATCTCCAAACATTCTTCCACCAGTTGTCGCTAACCAAGCGTTCCCGTTTTCCATAGAAGACCTTGCAAAAATACGATTAATTCGAAAACGCTTATGATCTTGAGAATAACCACTTAATGTAATTCTAACTTTATATAACTGACTCGCCTTCATATTCGATATAATTGTATCGCCAACATTTAATGGAACATCCAACGCGATAACCCAACTTCCAGTTGCGCTTAATGCATATTCAATTTTAATTTTCTTTGGGCTCTCTCCCCACCCAAAATACATTCCAAAACAATTTAACATTTGTATTGGTTTTTTCGTAAAATCCAGTTCAATTACAACTGGATTACTATCTGGAACGTCAATATAGTTTACACTTTGTTCATCTATTAAATTAAAGCAATTTGCGAGATTCCCCCCGTAAGGCACTTTCCCACTTACTTGCTTAATCGTATACTTCTGCTGAGCATTTACTAAAATATCATCTTGATTCCCTATTAAATGTGGTTTATTTAACGTAATCGGTAACTGAATTCGAAGCGATTCTTCATAGGTAGACTTACAAACATTGTATTGTCCTTTATCTACAATAGTTGTAGAAAGTAAATTTGAAAAAAGGTAGTTACGATGCGAATTAGAAGAAAATTCAATGACAATCTGTTCACTACTCATCCGGTACGTATCCCAAATCATACAATCAAATGTATTATACGCACCTGAGCAACGAATTGCTTTTTTCGTTTGTTGTCTACATTGCACTTGAATATCATGAAACGTATTTCCTGAACTTTCATTTGGCAAATCACTATTTCCATCTACTTCAATCCCATACACACATCCATCAATAAATATTGATTGAAATACATTGGCGTTAATCCAGCAAGGTGTATTGATATCATCTATATACTCTGTTTTCAAATATATTGCAGTTTGAAAGTTTTTAATTTGAATAAATTTGACTTGAAAGAAACTAATATAATCCCATGCCTTTTGACAATAAAAATGTATAGCTTTTCCTTTATACGATGGAGTTGTATTTATTATATTTATATTTGATATAACAGATTGATTAGGTACTTCGATTTGTTGTGAACCAGAAACATAAATGACAGCCGATTGAAACAATGGATTTATAACTTGAATAGTACCACCAACTATCGAAGCGTTACTTTGTAGCTCAAATGCATTAAAATCCCCATCAATTTGCAGCGTTACGGTAGGTTCTAACTCTAATCTTACGTTTGATTTAATAACAATCGGCTTTACAATTTTGTACGTATTTACCCCTGTAATTCTAACCGTCGAAATTCGATTCGCTACACAATAATCAATAGCTTGCTGAATTGCTAATGAGCTATCATTTCCCGAGTTTGGAACTGCGCCAAAACAATCAATGTGAACGCTACTTTCTGGCGCACAATCTTCTTGGGAAGAAATATATTCTGACAAAATAAATTCACTCCTCATATTACCTTTTTTCATATAATATGTGAGTTCTCTCTTAAAAGTTTCTATAATTAAAAAAACAAACGACCTACCCGGTCATTTGTTTAACTCATATATATTTTTCGTTTCTTCTATCATTTTAGCTAACGAGAAATACCTCACTGCTTTCTCTCGTGCTTTCAATCTAATATCATTTACCCTTTGTTCATCCCCTTGTAGTTCTTCAAGTGCACTTGCAAATTCGGATTCGCAATATTCAGATATTAAAACACCTGATTCTCCATCTATTACCGCTTCATGTATTCCACCAACATCTATTGAAACAATTGGTGTCCCTGTAGCCATCGCTTCAATTACTACCATTGGAAACACTTCACGAAAAGATAATAAAAGTAAAGCATCCATATTCCCTATAAACTCATGCGGCTCTGAAATATTCCCTAGCATCTTCACCCTTTGCTGTAATCCATATTTTTCTATTTCTTTCATAATCGATTCTTTCTCTGGTCCATCACCAGCAATATAAAACATAAAATCATTTCTCTTTTTCAACACATTTGCAATTTTGACAAATAGTTGATGGTTTTTCTCTTTGGATAATCTAGCTAATATCCCTATTTTATATGTAGATTCTTTCTTTTTCTGCTGGAATAAAAACTTTTCAATATCGACACCGTTATAAATTGTATTTATTTTTTCTTCTGCTACATGAATTGAAATTAAATTATTCTTCTCAAACTCACTTACTGTAATAATATTGTTCACATATTTATTCATGAAATAACGAAAAAGCGTTGGCATTTTCTTTTCTAATATCGTTACATTATGTTTCGTATAAACAATTTTCATCTTTTTTTTAATAAACTTTTGAATTAGAAAAGCATATAATACCATTCGCAAACTATTTGCATGAATAAGTTCTATCTTTCGTTTACAAATTTCGTTTCGTAAATAATAAATATTTCTCAAATGATTCCATCGACTAAGTAAGATAAAATTTTCTTTTCTAGTAAGGGATTCATATAGTTCTCCATCACCTGCAGCTGTATAAATCTTAAAATCCTCATAATGCAAATTATTTTCTAATTTACAGAAATAATTTTCGGCTCCGCCAGTTATCAATTTATCTGTCATCAACAGTATATTCATAATTGCGTCTTCCCAACTACATTGATTTTATTTTTTTATAAGCATGATAAGCATACTTACTAAAATAGTAAAAAATTTGCACCGAATTCAGTCGTTCTTGTTCCCTTAACAATTTCCAATACCGGAAAGCTGCTCTAATTTTATTTCTAGAAACAGAATTTGTAACAATTCTATATTTTGCTAACACTTGCTGTATCCCTTTTGCTTCATACCCTTCATGTAATAAGTTCAGCCATAACGCTGTATCTTCCGGCTGTATACTAGGCATTTCGACATATGGAATTTTTTCACGATCAATCATCACTGTTAAACAACCGATAATTGTATTTCCTACTAAATAATGATAGTCAACAGATTTTGGTGCACTCACTTCACGATTTAATTCATTACCGTTTTCATCAATTAAACTATACGACGCATATGAAAAAGCAATATTCATTTCTTCCATAAATAACAATTGTGTCTTCAATTTATGCGGCAACCATATATCATCGCTATCTAAAAAGGCAATGTACCTTCCTCTCGCCTCTTGGATCGCTAAATTTCGAGCTTTAGCAGCACCAACATTTTGTTTTAATGATAATAACCTAATACGTGAGTCTCCTTCTATTATATCTTTAATTTTTGTGGCAGATTGGTCGGTTGAACCGTCATCAACGATAAGCATTTCCCAGTTTTCATACGATTGATTCTGTACAGATAAAATTGTCTCACCTATAAATCGTATACTATTATAAGAAGGTGTTATTACAGAAACATAAGGCGGCTCGTTATGTGCTGATAGCCATTTTACCATCTATCTTTCCCCTTCCTTCATATATTGAAATATACTTCACAACAACTGCTAAAAATAAAAAGAATGCTTCGTTAATAATGAGTGACAATGACATCATCTGAAATATAAATGCAATCATAGTCAATAGAAGATATGGTTTTTCACGAAACAAAGTATGCTGCGCTAGCTTGAACATTAATATGAATAAAAACGCGCTATATAGAAGAAAACCAATTGTACCCGATTCAGACAAGATTTCTAAAAATGTATTGTGTACATATAATTTTTCATTAAATTGATACTCATAATAATTCGAAAAGTTAAAAGCACCAATTCCGATATATGGATTGGATAAATAATATTTAAAAGCAGCTTCCCATAATGTAAATCTACCACTTCCATTATCATGGGAAAAATCAGAAATTCGTTTATTTAATATGTCATCTAATTGCCCCCCCATTACACTATTCGATAAACTAAAAATAACTACACTAAACAATACTAAACTTATAATTATTTTTATTTTTTTAGCGAAACTAGACATACATATATATACAAAAACGACAAGCACAAGCGCTAGTATACCCCCCCTTGAAAAAGTTAATAAACTCGTCGTAACACATAAAATTAACCCTAGAATGTTAGTGATATTTTGTAAATTCGTCATATAGTACATAAAAAATATTGTATTATAGAAAATAAAGATGTTAGGATCATCTAGCAATCCAATTAACCGTGGATATCCTCTATCCACTAATAAACCAGCAAAAATTTCTCTCTCTTCTCCACCGTATAAACTAAAGTATTGTAAACCGATTATATAGAGTATTAGACTTACAACATTAAATACTACTCCTACATAAGCAATAGATGATTCAAGTACCACTATTTCAGTATTCCCCAATAAATTTCTCATTATAAAATAGCATCCTAAAACGAGTAGCACGCCAAAAATCATACGAATACTAGCATTTAAATACATAGAAAGAATTCCACTTAAACAATAAATGAAATAAAACAGTAAAAATATAACTTCATGAAAATATAATTTTTGAATATGAAAGTCTTTAATTGTTAAACAAAAATATATGACTAAAAAAATCATATATATCTTCAATGAAAATCCAATATATAAATTGTATTTACTTAGCATAACAAATAATATTAGAAGAATAATCCATCCCATCGATACTTTCATATTATTTTCCATAGGCTATATCCCCTGTTTCGTAATATAATCCTTTTTGCGTATTTTTCTTATAAAAGAAAGAAGAAGTTTTTTTAGCTCATAATCATATAGGAATATGACAGCTAGTACAATTAGTATATTAAGAACAAGCGCAATTAAATGATATGTATGCAATATATATTGCACTCCAATAAAGGTTACACCAAAATAAATTGTATACGGTATTACAATTTGGAATACAATTTTTTTCTTCACTACACTCACTGCTATATATCCCACTAAAGCGACTATTTCAAATAAAACCATAGCGTATGCTGCTCCTATCACTTCACCAAGACTACTAAAGCTATAAAGCATAACCCCACCTATCACCAATGCTACACACTGCACAACAGTTCTCTTATTTTGACATCCACTCGTCGTTAAACCGTCAGCAATGGCAATATTTAAACTTTGTAGCACAATAAGAAATGATAATATTTGGAGTGGCTCTACTGCATTGCTCCATTCTTCATGAAAAAATATAGAAATAAAGTATGGTGCTAAATGATATAAACCGATCGTCATACATATTCCTACAATCGCCATTGATTTAATTTGAAGTAAATTTAATTTCGTATGCTCTTCTATATTATTCTGGTTATAATGCTTAAAGAGCACTGGAAAAAATGCACCTGCAATTACCCCTGGTACTTGATATAAAGCTGCCGGCATCCGGTACGCCACTGCAAAAACACCTACCATACTTAATGGCAATGTATAGTTAAGCAAGATAGGTGCTAATTGTGGCGTACTCATTATTAAAAAACCGCTAATAATAAAGGGAGTTAATTGCCAAAATAACGCTTTATGAATTACGACTTTCATATTCATTTTCGTCTTTCTTCTCATGATATATATACTAAATAAACCACCGATCATATACCCAAAAGCATATAAACGAGCCGTTACATACACCGGTAACTCTCCAAAAATACAAAAACATGTAATTATAATGACAACTGATGCTGATACAACTTTTATGAGCGCTATATACTTCATACGTTCCGTCAGTTGAAAATAGGCAATCCCTATGTTTTGCCAAGTTAATCCTATTAACATGAAAAACATTACGTTTATCATCATATAAATTAAATTTTTATCCGCATACATATAATGAATAGCAATATAACCGATGATAGAAATAAAAATAAGTAGAATCATCCTTATTTTTATATACGATGATAAAATCTGCTCTAAATCTGCTCCATCCTTTGCCCCTTCTCGAAGAAACGTATTACTAAGTCCTAAGTCTGTAAAGAATAACATAACAAACGTCACTGCTATGGCAACACTAAACATCCCATAATGTTGTGCGTTAAAAAAGTTTGCTAAAACAATTAAACTGACGGCCTGAAGAAGGTTAGCTAAAATTGTACTATAAAATAGATGGATAATATTGTTTAGAATAGATCTATCCATACAAGTTCTCCTTTGCAAGTAACCTACTTACATATGTTGTTTGTTTACATATTTATCTTGCACCATTACCGTTCAATACAATTAAAACGGTTTTACATAAAATACGGATGTCCATCCGAAATGTTTTCATTTCAATATACTCCATGTCAAGCCTCAACTTTTCCTTTGGATCAAGATTATACCCTCCATTTATTTGTGCCCATCCTGTTAATCCTGGTTTTACTATTAAACGTTCCTTAAATTCTGGAATATACGCATCAAATTCATTATAAAAAAACTCTCTCTCTGGTCTAGGACCTACAAAAGACATATCTCCTCTTAAAATATTTAAAAGTTGTGGTAATTCATCAATTCTCGTTTTTCTTATAAACAATCCAACTTTTGTAATTCTTGAATCATGTTCTTTTGCCCATTGTGGGCCATTTATTTCAGCATCCTTTACCATTGATCTTAATTTAAATACATTAAACTTCTTCCCGTTTATACCTAAACGTTCTTGAAAGTAAATTGGAGCCCCTGATGTTTCTAAAGTAATCATAATACAAAAGAACAACATAATTGGTATCGTTAATAGTAACAATATGAGTGAAAATATAATATCAAACAAGCGTTTTACACTTCGATTCAATATGCTAGGCTTTTCTTGAGCCGGAATCGTATACAACTTGGCTTGATTGGTTTCACGAATCATGGATCGTTACCCCCACATTCAAGAATATAAAATTATACCTATTAATTCACATTCTTTCCTATTTATATCCGCTATTACTTTTTGCACTGTACGTAGTGAATCTTTTCGCTTTTTAACTGCTAAGACCACTCCATCGCATTTCTCTGCAATAATGTGCGTAGCAGGAAGATCAAATACTTCAGAAGAATAAAAGAAAATGTAATCAAAATCTTCTTTCCACTTAGCAATCGCATTATCAAATTCATCCATAGCAACTAAGGGCGTCCCTGTGTGTACTGTTTTTTTTGCAGGAATACAATATAAGTATTTAGACAAATTACTAGAAAAAGATTCATAATTGCAGGGGAAAGAGCTTATTATATCGTTTACGGTTATCATGTGATCACTTTGTAATAATACATGTAATTTAGGGTCAGAAAAATTCACATCAATAAGTAACACCTTTTTCTTCATTTCTGCAAACACTAGACTCATATTTACTATAAGTGAGGCAACAACCCCTCTGTCCTTCGTTGAACTAACTGTGAATAGTTGTTTTCCAGATTTTTTCAGCTCGTGATACACCGTATAAAACTGCTCTTTCATCAGATCATCATGCAAATCGAATGGCAGCTGTTTCTTTGTCCTAAACATCGACATGTTCACCTCGATATATAGATGATTGTTTATCAATCTCTGTAGATTTCTGTTTTCTATTCGGTTTCACATTTATGTGACCAATAACAGAGACTGTTGTTATTTTCTCTAAATCTTGTTCCGTGTATATACGTTCATCAAAATAATCTCGAAATACAGCTAAACCTATCCCAACAAAAAAACTAACAATTAAAGAAATAGGAATGATCAGTTGAAATTTCGGAAACAATTTTTCAGCCTGTTCCTGTAACTCAGGATCCGTCAACACTTTCACACCTTGTACATTTGTGTACTGTTGAAAACTTTGTTGTGATTGCTCTGCCAATGTCTTTACAATGTCTTTCACGATTTTCGGATTGGAATCTTTTACTGTAACAGTTACAATTTGTGAGTTGTCCGTATTCACAACCGAGATTTTTTGTGCTAATTCATAACTTGATTGCTCTAATTTCAAAGTTTTTTTGACTGTTGAAATAATTAATGGGCTTTTTAAAATATCAACATACGATGTTACTAGTTGCTTATTTTCTTGTGTTTTATTTGTTGAATTTTCCTTATTAAACTCATCTAAATTCCCAACAAGAATTTGCGTTGAATATTGATATGACGGCTTTAAAACATACATAGAGATAAGAACTAAAGAAGCGGTTAAACAACACATCGTTAAAATAATCGTTACGAATCTTCTTTTCAGTAATTGTTGAAAATCTTTTATACTCATTTCTTGCTTCAATTATTTCACCGCCCTTTTCTGAATAACATCCTGCAATTCACTCTTTACAGATAACCCTTTCTCTCTTCTATCCACTTGTTTTGTTACATACTTTCCGACTCCGAATGCAAATTTTTCTACATATACATACGAAAGCATTGCAAGTATAAACGAAAAAACAAGTGAAAAAATTAAAATAATAGACAACGGTAATATTTCATGGAGCATGTATATAAGGGAAAACAACGATATAATATGGTATAAATAAAGACTGTAAGAAATCTTCCCCAAATATAACAAATATTTATTATGTAGCAAGGACGACAAAGTTGATATTGACAAACTTAATATGACAAATAGACTTGCACTTATCGCCACTACGTAGTCTCGAAATATAAAATTATTGAGCACTTTAATTTCTCCTATAAGCCCTTCATACATAAAAAGTAAAATCGCAAATAAAAACCATGCAATTTTTGTGTTTTTAGTACAATTACTATAAAAAACTATTAAATTATTTTTATACTTCGCAACTAGTGCTCCTAGTAAAAACAGTACTGTGTAATGCAATGTTAATGCATAGCTTGTTAATGTTAAGCCCGAGCGAAACAAAAATAATATTACGACAGAACATATACTAAAACTAAACAATAATAGTAATGAACACCTTAACGTTTTTCGTAAGCAAATCATCAAAATTAACGGAAAAATTATTGATATTCGCATTTCATGGACAAGTGACCAAATCACACCGTTATATGCATCTGTATTATATTTCCCAACCAATAAAATATGTTGTGCGATTAAGCTTGAAGAACTTTCAATCGTCCATGAGCGATTAAACCATTCACTTAAATAAGAAATACCATATTCACTAATTGTAATCTGGCATACAATAGCTATAATTATTGCCACAATATAAGGAATATATATTCTGCATATACGTTTTAAAAGGTATGACCCATAGCTACTATAGTTTTTTTGAATAGATTCATACAAAACAAATCCGCTCAAAACAAAAAAGATAATAACAGATTCATTACCACTACTAAAAATTAGACGAGCAGGCGTTTCTTTTAATAGATACACAACAAATGGTTTATTATCTTCATAACTGTAATTTTGAAATGCTGAAAAAATCATTAAATGATGACCGATCATTACTATTAATGAAGAAATCCCTCTTATAGAATCCAATTCCTCGTATCTCTTCATCTTTTTACATCAACTCCTAATGAAATGATAATAATCATTTCAAAGCGACATCTTTATTCATATTCCTCTCCTTTCTTTTCATTCCAATTTTTCATATTAAAATGATTTTATAGTATAAATTTGAGTGTATTGTAACATTTTTTGTAATATTATGAATAGCGAATCTCAAAAATTGGTATATACCAATTTCAACCTCGAAAAATGAGTAATATTGATAGAAAAACACTATAAAAATATCTTGCAAATTTACATAAATTAAAGAGATGAATAGCGTTTTTTCAATATAAAATAAAAAAGATAGCCTGCATAGGCTATCTTTTTTATTTTATTTAATTACTAGCACCACTATATGCTACATGTCGTTTCTCAATTCTCTCTTCAATTTCTTTCATATTTTCTTTATTATTTAATAGTGATTGTTTATTTTCAATTAATAATTGTTTAAAAGATTTTCTCACTTTTTTTCTCATTTTCATTGTCCTCCTTGGGGGATGGTTTATATAAAAGATAAAGAATTATCTGTGTGTCCTTATAATAATTGATTGTTGTGAATTCTATTTGAACTTCATATGAAAATTCCGTTTATTTTCTGACAACTTTGTGAACACGAAAAAAAGACTCTCTAAAACTATGTTGAAATTAATTCACTTCATTATAAAAATTACTATTTTCATCAACTTTTATCATTATATCTTGTCGAAACATTTATATATTTAAAATTGAGTTCGACATAATTTTATTTACTATCATACTGTTTACAAAAACAAAAAGAAGGTGTCACCAAGTCAAAGTTCGACTTATGCAACATCCCTCTTTCCAAACTATTTATAGCATATTTATTAATATTTCAGGTCTTCCCCAATTCATTTCTTCACAAACAAATCTAAGTTTTTCTTCATCCATTGTGTGTAATCCCTCTTCTAGTAAACATGAAATTGGAACTTCACAGTGAATTTGTGCTAATTGCAACGAAATATTTAAGTTCTCTAAATCACTTTCAATCTTCGTACGCTGCGCTTTTGTTAATGATTCTACATTTTCTAGTACAGCGGATACTGTTCCGTGCTCTTGAATAAGCTTATACGCTGTTTTTTCACCGATACCTTTTACACCTGGATAATTATCACTTGTATCTCCCATGAAAGCTTTTGCATGGACGATTTGCCACGGCTCTACACCTTTTTCTTCCATGATTTTCTCCGGTGTGTAATATTCGTAATTTCCAATTCCTTTACGCAGAAGCATAACTGTAACGTTCTTATCAACAAGTTGAAGTAAATCTGTATCACCAGTTAAAATATAAACTTCAGCTTCATTGCAGTATTGTTTTGCAAGCGTACCGATACAATCGTCCGCTTCGTAGCCTTTCATACCGATAACTGGAATGGATAATTTCGCAGTCATTTCTTGCACTAAATCAAATTGAGGAATTAATTCTTCTGGTGGCGCTGCACGATTTGCTTTATAATTCGAGAACGATTCTGTTCTAAATGTCGTACTTCCCATATCCCAGCATGTAACGATATGTGTTGGTTCGATCGCTTGCGTAGCTGTTAACAAGTGTTTCATATAACCATGAATCCCGTTCGTAGGGGTTCCATCTTGTCGTTTCATAAATTGTCCGTAGACACTTGTTGCGTAAAAAGCACGAAATAATAGTGCCATACCATCAACTAATAATACTTTTTTCATAATTCCTCTCCTATTAAAAAAATAATAACCTCACGTTATCACGTAAGGTTATATAAATAGATTACCATTCTACGTTTTTGCTCAACTTTGTCTATTATACATTGTTTTTGTATATTTAGCACCATTAACACATTAAGACGTTCTACTACAACAAGTATGCAATATGCCTGAATACGTATTTTTTCCAGTAGAAACAACGATAGCTTTTGCATTTCCACTAACGATATGCGAACCTTTAAAACATACATTTTCAAGCTCAAGTGGATTATAATCTTTCATCCGTTTTAATGGAATAAATCGTTTACGTTCAAGGTGATAGCAGCTCTCAAACTTCTCTATATTCGCTTCGTTTCCCGTTAACACAGACTCATTCACTAATAAATCATCTGCATAAATAATACGTACATCAGCTGGCACAGCATCTCCAGCCGAAAGAAAAATCATATCTCCAGGTACAAGTTCTTGCACTGGTATCTCCATCATTTTCAGTTCACTATTTATCCCTGTACTACTAGAACATTCTACTCTAGATACAGTAATCGTTTCACGTTGTAATTCATCACACACACGTTGTTTTGAAAAACCTGGAATCATGCCACCAAGCTTCATCATGACTTCTGTAAGAAGTGCTCTTTTTGAAGTTAGTTCATTTCGGCCATATACTTGAATACGTTTTTGTGCCTCTTTCATTGATAGTCCGTCTCTTGTTGTTTTAAAATATGCAAATACAGATTTGACATCTCTTGTTGCAATTTCAATTAATAAATCTTTATTTTTTTGGAGCATTGTTTGTTCTTTTATTGATTTTTTACTTAGTTTATATGACGTGTTACCCACAGTTTTGTTTGCATATAACATATTATCGTCTCCTCCTTTACAACATAGGAAGAAACGCTTTGTTTCTCAATTTATCCACTTTACTGTGAAAGTGTCTCGCGCTTTATAAACGCTATATTGTGATAAATATAGAGGGAGGAACAAATCGTTTCCTGCCTACATCATATATTTTTGATTTGAAGTATATGGGTAACGGAACCGAGTCAGAATTTGACATGCTCCTCACCTCCTCGTTTAATTTTATAGTTTATACTATGAAATTACTCATAGCTTGGTAACAAAAAAGACCCCTACCCTTAAGAGAGTAGCGGCCATTACATACACAAATAAACGATTTCTAATATAATTAGAAATCTACGGACCTCTCCCTCACCGAGTTTTAGCACTGTATAGCATAGGTACATTACCAGCTACGTTAAGAAAAACCTTAATTCGATCATTCCTGTTGACCCATTGGCGTCTCTCGACATTTTTGGGCAGTAGCATTTCTCTATACAGGAGCCTCACCTAACAGAGACTTATTTTCATTACATTGAAAATGTTACTCTTATTTAAAATAGATGTCAACCGTAGCCTACAATTTTTTCAAAAGGTATGGCAAACTAACGTATATAAAGTGTAACTTTAATCAGTGGGGGTTTTGTTCATCCCCCACTGATTATTAGCCCTCACCAATCGGGCTTTTACGGAATAAAATAAAAAACTTTACGTTTAAACGTAAAGTTTTTAATAAGTTATACAACCAGCAATTACAATCCCAATTGAAAGCGATAAAAACATAAGAAAAAGACCGACTGCTTGATTATCTTCTTCGAGACTTTTGTTTATATTAAAGCGTGGTGTAAGCCACTCAGCTAAATAAAAGACGATAATTTGAGCCAAAATCCCAACTGCTCCCCACGAAATCATATCAAGAAGTGAAATTGAATTAGCTGCTGTCGAATATAAAACAACAGCTAACCCAAGTAATCGTCCTCCAAGCACATAGCTTACCGCCTTATTTCCTTGAGCCATTAACTTAAATTCCTTTACTTTCGTTGTCACTTCCATCAAGAACAGACCTATACATAAAAGGCCGAGTGTTACTACTAAATATAATAAAAAATTAATCATTTTTCCCCCTCCTTTTTATACCTACCGGTAAATAGTACGATTCATTTCCTGTAATCTTTTCTCCCGCACGAATACCGATACTACTCGCTTTTCCAGCAATTAAAAACGAACCAAACACATATGACAGTTTCTCGATCCCTTTTTCTGTTTCCAAGGATACGACTGGCAGTTCGATATACTTTTGAAATATCGGCAGTGACGCTTTATACGTTTGGTGTGCATTTTGAAGCATAATATTTTCGTCTTTATCGCGAATCGTAATTGTATCTCCTTCTCTCCCAAATGAAGGTTTTTGAACGAAAGAACCTTTTCCTAAAAATAAATCTGGTTCTAAATATGTAGGTAACATATATTCTTTAATCCACTGTTGTTCCTCATTTGTATAAAAGGCCTCTTCTTCTGCTAATCCCCAAATAAGACACTGAATTGATTTTGGCTGAAGTAAAAATGCTGACAAAGGATTTATTATAAAAAGCTTTCCGGCTTTTACAAGTTGTAACAGTTCCACACCTACCAAATCTCCTGTTTCAGGATCTTGATCCTCAATTAAATCTTCTATCGGATATGTTTGGCGATATAAAACATCAATCTTCGCCCCATCTTTATCGACTAGAGCATCCTTTGTAATTCTAAGTTCTGACATTGGCACTACTTTATTTTCAACATGGCATAGCTGACTTAAATACATAGTGGTATTCCAATCCTCGATATGTTCATGATGTGCTGTAAAAACAACATTTGGATTATCTAATCCCTTTGTCGCTTCCATTACTGCTTTCGTTACACCAGAAGATAGCAATCGTTCTTGATCCGAGTTTGGATCATCATAGCCTAGATTTCCACATACTTTCCCATTCATTTGAAAACATTCCACAATAAAAGTTGGTGTATCACTATTAAACTCAAGCATTTTGATTTTGTTATCCTCTGTTACAGCAAAATCAAATCGCGAAATTACAGATTCAGGATAGAGCCCTTTCATTCTAATGAAAGATAAACTCGCGGATGGAAAGCCAAGATCTAGAAGCTGTTCGTCACTTAAATTACGCAGCAGTCTAGCAGTCTTAAAAAATATTTTCCCCATTCGTTCAGTCGCTAAGTGTAATTGATCCAAAGTCTGATTTGTTATAGAAAAAACATGAAACAAACTATACTCACATTCATATAAATCCGACCAAAAATCCGGATATTTTAAATAAAACTCTTTTCGATCCCTTATGTATTGCGACATATTTTAGCCCCCAAATCCTCCCTTTGAACCGCTTCCAATTCCACCTTTAAATTCAGCAGACGATTGATACGATTTAAACGCCGATGAATTTTTAAAAGTGGATTTATTTTGATAGTATCGCCCACCATAGAAATAATGCCCACGATAACCTGAACTACTATCATCACACTGCCATACCCCAAGTTCATCATCCCAATCCCAATCAGAACAACTATTATCATTCGGTTTTGGGGGAAGATCTTGTGCGCAACCAAATAAAGTGCCAGTCATTAAAGACGTTACGACACCACCTACTAGCCATTTCGTTTTTGTCACCTTCGCACTCCCCTTTTTAAATTCTATTCCTATTATATAGGATAGCATGATAAAGTAGAAGAAAAAGGAAGAAGAGGGATTAAATGCGCTTAGAATATCGACTTAATGATGAAACGAAAGGGTATCCTGCTTTATGGAACTACGCCAATATTTCTAATTCTGAAATTATCGCACGCATGACTTGTGAATATTTTATTAAAGAGAAAAATACTTATGTTGTTACTGCAACTTCGGTTGATCCAGACGGAACAGCAGTTATTTATATTCAAAAAGAAGTTTTCGCAAATGACCCTTCAGACCCTACATACTCCTACATCGGTTTTGAAATTAGAGAACTAAGTGAAACGAGTTCAAGCATAGTAGATAGTCAAGATGTATGGAACTATGAAGAAATTTTACCATCTCTTCATTCAGATATTATATATATTCAGCGAGACGGCATGTCTATGGAATTCTCCTTAGATTCAAGAGAGATTGATGAAGACAGAAAGTGCTACATTTATTACGGAAACTTCACAGGTGAATCAAGATAATATTGATATATCTATGCAACAAAAAAACCTTACGTATAAAACGTAAGGTTTTTATATAGCCCCACATATGCCGTTCTCTCTAGATGTCCATAAACCTGCTCTCACAGGTGGATGCTCTCACAAATGTTTGTAACTTCCTTCTTAAAAAGATGGCATGTTAGCTACATTTAAATATTGAACTTCCATATTAAACTTATTGGTTTAAGACATGCATAAGCTACGTACACCGTAGGAATTTTATATAAGGTTAGTTGAAATAAGACCCCCGCACGTGCCGCTCCTCGTAAATGTCCAAAAACCCGCTACTCGCAGGTGGATGCCCTCACAGTTACCGTACATCTTCCTCCACAAGGAAGGCTTGATGATGGTCGCTAAATATTGAGCTTCCGTATAACTAACATCGGTTTTAGACATAAATAAGTTACGTACACCGCAGGATGTATTATTTACTTGTCGTTATATTATCACATTGTTTCCAATGTGTAAAATACAAAGTTTTTCGAGCAATCTCTTGCTTGTGACCTTATTTTAATACAAATTATTTTTGCATGCAAGTGATTAATCTTCTTCTTTTGCAATTTGATTTTCTGGATAAGAAATCCAATCACTCCAGCTACCTGCATACAATTTAACATTTTGGAATCCAGCTAATTTTAATGCAACGATATTTGGGCACGCTGTAACACCAGAACCACAATATACAATGGTTTCCTTATCTTTCGAAAGATTTTGGAAGCGTTCTTGTTGCCCAGCTCCATTCTTAAATTGTCCTGATTGCAACATTCCATCCTTCCAAAAATGGTTTACCGCTGTCGGAATATGACCTGCTTTATGATCGACAAGTTCCTCGACACCAGCATAACGCTTTGGCTCTCTAGAATCAATTAATGTAACATCCGCACCTGCACGGATATTCTCTCTGACCGTTTCCATCGTTACAAGCATATGATCTTGTATGTTTGTTTTGAATGTTTTTCGTATAACAACAGGAATTTCCGCTGTTGTCGGTAGTCCATTCTCTTTCCAAGCCGGGAAACCACCATCTAATATATATACTTTCTCATGTCCTACATAGTTACATAACCACCATAAACGAGCAGCATTTGCACCGGCTTGACTGTCATACGCAATTACTGTCGTATGCTCATCAATACCAGCCTCCGAAAGCTTGTCTGCAAACTCCTCAATATTTGGTAAAGGATGGCGGCCACCATGTTCTGCTATAGGACTTGATAAATCTAAATTCAAATCAAAATATAACGCATGAGGAATATGTCCTTCTTCATACTTTTCTCTACCCCAATTAGGATTCGCTAAATCAAAACGACAATCGATTATACGGACATTCTCATCTTCTATATGCTCACGTAACCATTCGACTGTAACTATCATCTTTAACGACCTTCTTTCTCTTTCAAACGACTTACATACTCCATAACCATTTCTTCTGTAACATATTTACGCTGCAAGGTAATACCATTTTTTGCAAGATCATTAATTTGCTTCGTTACAACATTAATGACATCAACCGAAAATTCTTTCCCGTTTGACGCAAGAGATACGGCAGCTTCAATAGCTGCTTCACGCTGTGCATCTAATTGTAAACATGCTTTTACACTTTCATTTTGTTTACGAGAATGTGCTGTAATTGCTTTATGTACTTCCATCTTCTCTTCCCCCTAAATAGTTATACGTTTTTATTCAATTCCATTGCAAGCCGGATCATATCACGACATACAATCCCATTTTCAATAATCTCTTCTTCATAATGCTTCGAAAAGTAATCAAAATCAATAGAAAAAATACGAAATCCACATTTTTGATATAAAGCAAGTTGTGAAACACTAGAATTGCCTGTACCAACTTCAAGTTTTGACATACCATATCCTTTAGCGGTTTCTACAGCATGCCTTAATAGCTTCTTCCCAATCCCTTTTCCTTGTAAATGCTCTGCAACCGCAATATTCATGATTTCCATCGTCTTTGGCCTTGTTTCCAAAAGAACATATACACCGATAACGCTCCCCCCCTGCTTAGCTACGTATGTTAATCCTCTTTGTACATATGTAGCTATTTGCAGTTCACTTGGATCAGCAAGTAGCAATAAAGACTTCGGTATAGCCTCTTTTGGAATACGTTCTATTACAACAGACATAAAAAATTCCCCCTTCTCTATTGTTCTAAACCCTCCTTGTCTACCATAAGTAATAGAAAGGAGGGATTCACCATGGACAACAATGAGAAAAAATGCAACGTCATCTCTATTGATGGAAAGAAGAAGAAAAGCGACACGTATTCCTATCCAAAATTAGTAGTTGAAAACAAAACATATGAATTTTCTTCATTCGTCTTATGCGGTGAAACACCAGATGGCAGACGACTCGTTCTTACTCATATGATTTCTACCGATGAATTTGCTGGATTTGTAAAATCTTTAGATACTGTACTGCAAAAGAAAATTGAACGAATCTTTTTCTCATAACGACTATATAACATAAATTTCTTTTTCAATCTCTACTAACTGCTTTTGCAATTGTTCTTTACTTTGTTCATATAGAGATACATCGATCGTTTCAGCCAATGCAAACAATATACTTTCATAATAGTTCATCACATCTTGCTGCATCACTTTTTGGAATAAGTTCCACTTCATATCCCACTCTTGCTTATAATGATGAACAAATAAATCTTTTTCATCAGCTACATAGTTTGATACGAACGGTTCTAATACAGATTTAGCGTCTTCTTGCATAAAAGCTTTGTCATTCTTTTCAAAAAAGCTTTTCTCATTTTTAAAATGTGCCAGTGCTTTTTTGAAATCTTTTATTTCAACTGAAGGGAACGGTTCTTTATGTGTAATATCTTTATATCCATACTCCACTGTTCCATTCATAGAAATTGATTCATTTTCTACTTTACAGTTCACTACAATTTCGTCCTTTGCACGCTTCATCGCTTCGTCTATCCATTTTTCAAGGCGTAATGATGTCGCACGCATTTCTTGCAATAAATCATGCTGAATAAATGCTACTAATTCCATAACACACTGTTGCAATTGTGTTTTCACATTTCCATCCGTTCGAAGTGACGCCGGATTAATAAATTCAGTAAACACATCGTTATAGCGTAGGAATAGACGCTGTTGCACGTAATAAAGCAACTCTTTCACTTCATTTTGCATCGCCTGTTCTTCAGCAAGTACACTATATGATGAAATGATATGAAGTAGTTGATCACGCTCTGCTTCATATTTTTTCGTTTGCTTCTCTTTCTCTTCATTCCCCTGCTTTGCACCTTTTATCATGTTTACTAAAAGCTGATTTGCCCCTTGCAACGCACCATATAGAGCATGCACAGAAACAAGCATTAAATCTCTCATCATAAAGGACGTAAATGATTCCTCAAACTTCGTAATCCCAGAGTTTTGTAAAATACCATACTTCTCTTTTTCAACATTCTTTCCTTGTTTCTCTTCAAGCGCACATAAACTTGAAATTGCAAATAAACGCGGATTTCTAATACCGTATTGCAGTAGCTGATCTGCGATATAACCTTTTACCATTTCAAGTTCTTCTTCAGACTCTGCTAAATCCGCCGCATTAATTAAGAAGAACATTTTATCAAGGGCAAAAGTATCCTTTACACGACCAAGCTGAATTAAAAATTCACGGTCAGCACGAGAGAATACATGATTATAATATGTTACAAATAAAATAGCATCTGCGTTTTTAATATACTGGAATGCAACATCCGTATGGCGAGCATTAATAGAATCCGCTCCAGGTGTGTCTACAAGCGCTACTCCCTGCCTTGTTAAAGCACAATCATAATAAAGTTCCATATACTCAACGAAGCATGATTTCTCTTCATTCGCTACATAATCAGAGAACTCTTCTAATGTAACTTGTACTTGTTCTCCTAAATAAGTAGAAACTGCATCATATCCTTTTTGTACCGCTCGTAAAAAGCTAAATGTTGTTTTTTGCTTCCCAGTTGGTGAAGGATATTTCATAACTTTATCAATTTGTGCTAACGCTTCATCTAACGTAGCAATCTCATAATGAAACAGCTTATAAACAGCTTTCATATCTTCTAATAACGCTTGCTTTGATTTAAACTGAACAATTACTGTTCCGTGTGGTTTTTCCTCTGTAACCGGCAAAATTTGATTAATCGTTGCCGTCGTCGGGTTTGGTGATACAGGAAGTACTTTCTCACCGAGTAAGGCATTGGCAAATGATGATTTTCCAGCACTAAATGCCCCGAATAACGCTACTGTAAATTGTTTTGTTTCCACACGTCTTCTTTTCTCTATTACCTCTTGCTGTACATGTTTCAGCGCTGGCAATGGCTCTAATATCGTTTCAGCTTTTTTCACTTTCTCTAATATCCGCTGAATATTTAAAGCCGCCGTTCCTTTCAGCTCTTCTTCATGAACCGCTACGTTATCGCTTACGATTTCCTGCTCTTGTAGTGTAAATTTCTCACTAACAATTTGCTTTTCCCTTTGCAATATCTCATCTATTTGCAGCCCTTCAGGCGTAGCAACATGATCGTGCCAAACATTTCGTAAATAGTCTTCATATGCCTCCAAATTGTTACTGTATTGTAATTGTGTTTCTTTCGCCGTTTGCAGCATCGTATATGTTTCAATCTCTTCTTCAATACGAGCAACTGCTTCTCTCACCTTTTGCTTTAAAACGACCGCACTTTTATCAAAAATTTGCTGCGCTTTTATAAAATAACGTTTCTTCAGTTCATTCGCTACATCCGCTGTATAAAGAAGTAAGTAATCACCTGTGAAACCTGCGCCTTGTTTAATTACTTCAGCCAACATTTCTGGTCCGAAAGCAATTTCTAACCCATATATGTCTTTCCCAATTTCCTCCGTGAACAATCCTTCTTCTTTTAAGAAGGCTACAATAAATTCCTTCACATGAAAATCAAGCTGCGTTTCAACAGTCTTTTGAAGGGCAGAATAAAACGCCTCTACACGTCTTTGTTTTTCTTGCTCCGTCTTTCCTTTCGAAAATAGCAAACCGACCTTAAATTTTGTTAATTTCGTTTCTAAATATGCATTTGCCAATTCTCTCATTTCAAACGGCATTAAATATGCGTTATCTAATATAGCTTGTAAACCTTTTATAAATTCATTTCTCACATAAGATTCTTTACTTGCCTCACGATTTTTCGCTTCCGTTAACTCTTCCTTCTTTTCAACTACCTCTGAAATAGAAAGTGGTGATGCTAACTCTTCCTCATATTTCAAGAGAGCTTTTTCATTTTCAGAAACAATAAACGAGAAATGTTCCCCCATTAAATATTCTGTTTCTCGCTCCATTCCAGTCCTTACATACTGCTCTTTTTCTTTCATAATAGAAGTAATTAACGCTTCTAAGCTTCTAATTTCATTATGTGGATGGTTCATCATTCGTAATGACGTATAATAAACACCATCTACTTCAATATCCCAGTTAGAGAATGATTGTTTTACACTATCTTTATAATTCTCAAACGATAATTCATTTTCTTTATGTTTATCTATTTGATTTACAACGAGATAAACCGTTTTATTACGTTGTTTCAATTCTTTAACAAATTGTAAATTCACTTCCGATTGGACGTGATTATAATCCATCATATAAAAAATGACATCTGCCAGATGAAGTGTCGACTCTGTCGCTAATTGATGGGCATCATCTGTTGAATCGATCCCTGGTGTATCAACTAACATAACCCCTTCAGGAATCGGCGCGTCGTTTCGATAAATATGAACACCAATTACTTCATCGCCGTCTTTACAAATTTGTTTTAATTCTTCTGCTGAATATGCACCGTCATATTCGTACTGCTCTCCAGATTTAACCGTTACAACAACACGATCCATTCCTTTTTCAATTTTGACAACGTTAGCGCTTGTCGGAATTGGACTTGTCGGTAACAACTGCGCTTTATATAGATGATTCATCATCGTTGATTTCCCTGCAGAGAAGTGACCGCAGAACGCTATCATAAGCTGTTCTTGTTTATATTTTTGAATTACCTCAAACAACTTTAAACTATTCTCTGCATCGCCGTGTTTTTGCAACTCTTCATAAAAACAAACAAGTTTTTTCATACCGTTTGTCTGTACTATGTTTGTCATCCCCTTGTTCCCCTTTATCCAAGATGTATATACTTTTCCCCGCTATTTGCGAGCTCATAACCAGTGAGAGTTACACCTACCCATTGATTACAGTTTCACTTTACTATCATACTAAATTTTCAGCATATTCTCATTAAAAATAAAAAATCCCTTTCATTCTTTTTACAAATGAAAGGGATTTTATGTCATATCACTCATTTTGCTGTTCCTACTCCATTTAAAACATACTTCGCAATAACTGCATATACAGCGACTGTACCTGCTACTAATGCATATACCATACTTACGCACCAACCTTTTTTTGATAATGATTATCACTTTTGAATACAGTTTATCATTAAAGAGAATCATTATCAACACTTTTCATAAAGAAAGCTCCTTATAAGAAGGAGCTTTACTGCCTGTTTTGAAAAAGGTTAAAACTTGTTGTGCACTCTTATTATATCTCATCCTACATAACTTAACAGTTTAAAAAAATGGAAATATCCCCTATCCCCTCCACCTTACATTTCGTATAATAAAAGGGAATTACTTAACAAGGAGGAAAAAAATGACACAAAATCTCACACAAGGCGAGAGGATACACTCCATTGATATTATTAGAGGAATAGCTGTACTAGGTATTTTTCTTGTGAATTGGCCTGTTATCGCCGGGGTTGACTCACGTGATCTTTCAGGAATTTACGAAGGAATAGACAGCTACATTCGCCTATTTTACGATATGTTTATTCAAACGAAATTTTATACAATTTTTTCGTTTTTATTCGGATTAGGTTTTTATATTTTTATGAGTCGTGCTGAAGCGAAAACAGATCATCCAAAAATTTTATTTGTTCGCCGCTTACTTATTTTATTATTATTCGGTTTCTTACATTACGTTCTTTTATGGGACGGAGACATTTTACATACTTATGCGATTGCTGGATTTTTCTTATTTTTATTTTATAAGAGAGAACCTCGTACTATTTTAATATGGGCTATCGTTTTATTGAGTATTTTTCAATTCATTATGCTAATGGCTGGTATTACGGTTGCATTGGTACCAAAGGAAGAGCTAGGTTTTTCCTTACCTATCATGCCATTAGAAGACTGGCTGTCACAAATACAAAATCGTTTCCATGCATTTTACGCTGATGGAATTGGATTAAATTTACTTATGCTCCCAGAAACAGTTGGGCTGTTTTTACTTGGTTTATACGCCGGCAAAAAGGATATTTTCCGCCGCGCGAAAGAGTTAGATCCAAAGCTTAAAAAATGGCAAATTATTATGTTCCTTTTTACATTACCAATGTGGTTCTTCATGGTTCGTTACTTCTTATCAAAACCATTTTATGAACCAATTTATATGCAGGTCTTTACAATGTTTAGCGGAAAAACGTTATTCATATTCTACATTTTCACACTAATGCGTTTATTACAAAAAGAAAAATGGCAAACGTTATTACGTCCATTCCAATACGTTGGACGAATGGCATTAACAAATTACATCTCGCATACAATTGTTACATTACTTGTATTTGGTCTATTTCTTAAAAATTATTATCCTGCTCCATTATGGGTTGGACCAATATTCTGCATTAGTTTCTACACGTTACAAATCTTTATTAGCCGCTGGTGGCTTTCACATTACCAATACGGGCCACTTGAGTACATTTGGCGTCTTGGTACTTACGGGAAAATGATGCCACTTAAAAAGAAAAGCAAGGTCTCATAACGAGACCTTGCTTTTTTACGCTTCTCTTACTGCATTTTGCATAGATACTGGCTCTTCTTCTACTTTCACTTTGCGCTGCGGCACCATATTAAATACGATATTTAAAAGTACTGCTGACGCACTTCCAAGTACAATTCCGTTATCTGTTAAAATACGAATGCTTTCTGGAAGTTGTGAAAATAATGTAGGAACGACTGTTACGCCAAGCCCAATTCCGACAGAACATGCAACGATTAATAAGTTTTCTTGTCTTCCGAAGTCAACGCTACTTAACATTTTAATACCATATGCCATAACCATACCGAACATCGCTAACATCGCACCGCCCAGTACTGATTTCGGAATAATTGTTGTAATAGCTGCGATTTTAGGAATGAAACCAAGTACGATTAACATACCACCGCAAGTATAAATAATAACGCGATTTCTTACTCCAGTTAATTGAACAAGTCCTACGTTTTGAGAGTATGTTGTATATGGGAACGCGTTGAAAATGCCACCTAACACCATCGCTAATCCTTCTGCGCGATAGCCTTTTGTTAATTCTTTTTCACCGATTTTTTTATTGCAAATATCAGATAATGCAAAGTATACACCCGTTGCTTCTACAATCCCTACACAAGCAACGAGAATCATCGTAATAATTGGTGTTAATTCAAATGTTGGTGTACCAAAGTAAAATGGTTGAATACCGTGGAACCAATCCGCCTCTCCAACCGCTTGCAAACTTACTTTCCCCATAAACGCTGCAACGATAGTACCGAACAATAGACCTAGTAAAATAGAGATTGAACGAATAAATCCATCAAAGAAACGATACATAATGATGATAAATAATAACACACCAAATGCTAATGCTAAATTTTCAAGACTACCGAAATCCTTACTTCCTACTCCTCCAGCCATATCATTAATTGCTGCTGGAACAAGTGTAACTCCAATTACAGTAACAACAGATCCTGTTACAACAGGTGGAAACAGTTTTACAAGTTTTCCAAATAATTTCGCAAAAATAACAACGAATAACCCAGCAGCAATAATTGCTCCATAAATTGAGGACACACCGTATTGTTTTCCAATCGCAATCATCGGTCCAACGGCTGTAAATGTACAACCAAGTACAACGGGAAGTCCTATACCGAAAAAGCGATTTGATAATGCTTGTAAAATTGTCGCAACGCCGCACATTAATAAATCAATTGAGACTAAATATGTTAACTCTTTTTGATTTAAACCAAGTCCACCGCCCACAATAAGCGGAACGATAATTGCTCCAGCATACATTGCAAGCATATGCTGCATACCAAGCGATGCAATTTTAAATGGATGCTGCTTCATCGTTTATTTCACCTCCGCAGTTTCTTGCTGTACAAATGTAACTGTGCCGTTATCAAGTGATGCAATTTCTGCTAGTGATTCAACACGAACGCCTTGTTCACGAAGCTTCTTTCCTCCATCTTGAAATGCTTTTTCAATAACAATTCCAATTCCTGCAATACTCGCTCCAGCTTGCTCTACTAAACTCATTAAACCTAAAGCAGCCTGACCGTTTGCTAAAAAGTCATCGATGATTAATACACGATCATTTTCATCGATATGATTTCGAGATAATGAAATTTCATTTGTTTCTTGTTTTGTAAATGAATATACGTTTGCAACGTACATATTATCTTGTAACGTTAACGATTTACGTTTTCGTGCAAAAATTACTTTTACACCAAGCTCTAATGCAGCCATAACTGCTGGTGCAATGCCTGAAGATTCAATCGTCACGATTTTTGTAATGTTCTCTTCTTTAAAACGTTTAGCAAATTCTTTTCCGATTTCTTGCATAAGTACTGGATCAATTTGATGATTTAAAAAAGCATCTACCTTTAATACGTCACCAGATAAAACCTTTCCTTCGTTCAAAATCTTTTCTTGTAATACTTTCATGTTTGTTCCCCCTCTTATGCAATAAAAAAACTCCAAAAGCCGCCACCACTCGTTACAAGTGAGAGACGCGCTTTTGGAGTTTCGCAAAAAAAGAATGCTAAACAAGCAATTATATTCGTCCTCACTCATAGTCAAAGTATTTACGGTACTTCGGTAGAAACTTGCAGGCCATATCCCCGCGATTATATGAGTGTAGCTAACTATTTATTTTATAGAAGGATTATAACGTACTTTTTATGCTTTGAAAAGCATTTATCGAAAAAACACGTACAAATTTTTAAAAACCACTATTTTTGTTCGAGTTTTGCAAACTCTTTCATTTCCAATTACAACTTCGTTAAAATGATTGGCCCATCTTTTGTAATCGCAATTGTATGCTCATATTGAGCTGATAATTTCCCGTCCATCGTTCGTGCAGTCCACCCATTTAAATCTACTTTAGAATATCGCATACCTATATTTACAATCGGTTCAATTGTAATTACCATTCCTTCTTGTAACTGAGGTCCTTGTCCTTGTTTCCCAAAATGAAAAATTGCTGGTTCTTCATGAATCTCTTTACCGATTCCATGTCCCGTAAAGTCTCTTGCAACAGAAAAACCTTCATTTGTTACATAACTTTCAATTGCATAGCCAATATCTCCTACATGGTTATCGATTATCGCCTGGTCAATTCCTTTATACAAAGCATTCTCAGCTACTAACAACAACTTTTCTGCTTCATCAGAAACTTTTCCAACTCTATACGTCCAAGCAGAATCTGAAAGACCCCCATTTAAGTTTACTACCGTGTCAATTGTTACAATATCACCCTCAGTTAAAGGAACATCGGCCGGAAACGCATGACACATTTCATCGTTTACAGATGCACATATCGCATATGGATATCCGTTGTACCCTTTCTGCTCAGACGTTGCACCATGCTGTTCTAAATATGCTTCAACAAACGTATTAATTTCTTTTGTAGTAATACCTGGTTTCATCATCTTCGCAATTTCTCTATGACATGAAGCAAGTAATTTTCCAGATTCATGTATTAACTCTATTTCATTTTTCGTTTTAATTATACTCATGCTGTCTCTCCTTACTAAACTTGCTATTTACTATTAAACTTCAATCATACACATCCTCTTCCAAAATTTCAAAACTTCCAATTACAAAAAGTATGATTTATTTCTGCATAAAAAAACAGAAGGAGATTCTTCTGTTTTTTAATCATTTTTACATATATAATTCATTTTCAAAAACTCAAAACAACTACCATTTGTTTTCTGTATAAACGTTCCAACTACTTCAAATCCTGCCCTTTTATACACTTTAATCGCTCTCTCATTAAATATAGCTACTGATAGTGTTATATACTTGCATCCATATTTTTCTTTACTAAAAGCTAGTATAGCGTTTAAGAACTGTAAACCAAATCCGTTCCCAGTTATATTAGGTCTCATTCCAAGACCAATATCAACCGTTCCGTCATTTATTTTACAAACAGTAAAATAACCAATGAGAGTGCCATTTTCCTTCACAGAAAATGTATGATTCCCTCTACTTTCATCATGTAAAAATTCAGCTAAATCTTCTTCATCTGCCTCTATATCGTAAAAGGAATATTTCCCTTCATAATGCCAGTTTTATGCAATTTCTTCTGCTTCTTCTTGCGTCATTACTGTATATGTATAGTCCATTCTCCCATCCCCCTTTAAAAAAGAGCTGCAATTAAGCAGCTCTTTTTTTACAACTCATAAATCTCTTTATATTTCGCTTCTAAATAATCGGCTAAGTAGTTTGCATTTAAGCCTTCACCTGTTACATCTTCTAAAATTTCAAGCGGCTTTTTCGTTTTACCATATTGGTGAATATGTTCTGTTAACCATTCACGAATCGGTGTTACGTTTCCTTCTTCTAATAATGCATCAAAGTTCGGAATGTCTTTTAACATTCTTTGCTTAAATTGCGCTGCATACATGTAACCAAGCGCATAAGATGGGAAGTATCCAAATGAGCCACCAGCCCAGTGAACATCTTGCAATACACCTTGTGCATCATTTTCCGGACGAATTCCTAAATATGCTTCCATCTTATCATTCCAAGCTGCTGGTAAGTCCTTCACTTGTAATGTACCATCAAATAATTCTTTCTCTAATTCATAACGCACCATAACATGAAGCGGGTATGTAAGCTCATCTGCTTCTATACGAATGAATGACGGCTTCGATTCGTTAATTGCATCATAAAATTCATCGACTGACATATCATCAAATTGACCATTGCTATACTCTTTTAATAAATCATAATTTTTCTTCCAGAATGATTTATTACGGCCGATAAAGTTCTCAAAGAATAATGATTGTGATTCGTGAATACCCATAGATGTACCACTGCAAAGTGGTGTACCTTCAAATTGTTCTGCAATATTTTGTTCATATACTGCATGACCACATTCATGAATCGTTCCAAAAACAGCCATACGAAAATCTTTTTCATCATAGCGTGTCGTAATACGAACATCCCCTCTATTTAATGTAATTTCGAAAGGATGCACTGTTTCATCAAGACGACCTGCTTCAAAGTCATAATTCAATTGCTTTAATAGTTCTAATGTAAAGTTCTTTTGTTTTTCTTTTGAAAACTGTTCCGATAAAGCACTTGTTTTTAATCCTTTTTTAGACTCAGAGATTTCTTTTACAAGCGGCACGATGCGCTCACGAAGTTGACCAAATACGTGATCTAAAACTTCTACTGTAATACCTGGCTCATACATGTCTAATAATGTATTATATTTATATGTTTCATAACCCCAATATGTAATAAATTTCTTTTTAAATTCAACAATTTTTTCTAAGTATGGGCGGAACATTTCGAAATCAGATTTTTCACGAGCTTCTTCCCACACACTCTCTGCTTTCGCTTCTAATTTCACATAAGCCTCATATTCAGCTTGTGGAATTTTTTTATTTCTATCATATTCTTTCCGACACTCTTCAACCATTTTCTTCGTTGTTTCAGAAAGTTTATCTTCACTTATTAAAGCTTCAAGTTCTGTTAAATAGTTTCCCATCTCATCTGAAGTCGACATAGCAAACACTTCTGACGAAAGCATACCAATTACTTCTGAACGCTGATCTACACCTTTTTTTGGTGCACCTGTTCTTAAATCCCAAAACATTAAACTTAATGCTTCTCCGTAATTCTGTATCTTCTTCACGTATGTTAAAAATTGTTTTTCTACCTCATATGTAGCAACTGTCATCGTATAAAAGCCTCCTTTTTCTACCTCAAATTTAATTCGACACAGAAACATAAATTCCTTTTATAATAGAAAAAAAGCTTGGCAAGCGCCAAGCTTTCTCCTTATAATTCTTTACCTTCTACTGGCAGTACATTTTTCACAGCTGCAACTACTTTCTCATCTTCTGAATCAGATAAGAAAATTGATATAGCACCTTTATCTTCACTTGTACGAATTAAACGCCCAATTCCTTGACGAAGTCGTAAAATCATATATGGTACATCTACATCCCAGAATGGATCATTTACGTGCTTACGTTTCGCTTCAAACACAGGATCGTTTGGAGGGAATGGTAAAGACCAAATAATAACGTGCGATAATGATGAACCAGGAATATCTAAACCTTCCCATAAATGAACCGCACAAAGTACAGTCTCTTCTTCATTTTGGAAACGAGAAACGAGCTGGCTAATTTCCTGATCTCCTTCATATAAGAACGGAACCGACATTTGCTCTTTACTTACATACTCTTTGAACGCTGCAAGCTCTTGCGTTGTACGGAATAATACAAGCGTACGTCCATTTGTTTTTTGTATATTTTCAAGTGTATATTGACACTTTCTTTCCCATTCATTTTCTTTCGTATATGATAGTAAGTTTACTGTCATTTGCTCTTCGTAATCAAACGGTGAAGCAACTGAGAATGACAAGTAATCTTTTACCCCTAGGCTATTAGCTGTGAAAGCGAATGAATCGTTGTTCGATAATGTCGCAGAAGAGAAAATATACGGTATTTTCTTCGAGAATACTTTCTCTTGTAACACTTCTTCAACTGCACGCGGCATAATAACTAACGTGAAGGCACCATCACCTTCTTCCCCCCAAGTAATTACATTTTTCTCGTGCATGAACAGACGAAGTGAATGTTCTAATACATCTAAATGCTCATCAACAATATTTAAATCATACGTGTTTACTGTATGCATTTCACTTTCGAATACTAATGCATCTCCAACTTCACCGATTTTTGCATAAAGTCGTTTCGCTTCAGCTGTTACTTTTTCTGTCACAGTAATTTCTAGACGATCAGAACCGGCAATTTCCTTTTTATTCTCTTGTAACACATCAAAGAATCGTTCAGTTTGCCAAATTGTTTCTTCTACTAAATGTGCAAACTCCTCACGAATATCGTTTTGTAGCAATCTCGTTAATAGTTGCTCCATCATCGTTTGCTTTAAACGGTATGTTAAAGCTTTTTGAGCTGCATATTCTACAAGATGTCCTTCATCGAATACAACGCAGCTACTTTCTGGTAACAATGGAATTTGCCCTTCACGCTTACGAGCATCGTACGTCCAAATATGATCCATGTAGAAATCTTGAGAACAAATAATTAAATCTGCTGCTTTACGATAATGTTCACGAGAAAGAGTTTGTCCACAACGATGACGAGAATCACAAGTAAAGCAATCTTGGAAGTAATCCCAATTTACTTTTGACCATTCTTCGTCATTTAAAAGTGGAAATTCTTTTCTGTCACCATAGTGAGTAAAGTTTTGCATCGTACCATGATCGAATACAAACTGTGGTAACTCGTAATATACGTCTTCAATTACTTCTGGAGCTCGTCCACTCATAACATCTTCAAGTTTACGTAAGCATAAATAATTATCCATTGATTTTGCAAGCCTTACATCAACAGATAGCCCTAATGCTTCAGATAACTTAGCGATGTCCCCTTCTTCTTTCACAAGCTGCTCAATTAACGTTTCATCTGCACAAGCAATAATAGCTGGTTTCCCAGTATAACGCGCGTAACAAATTGCATATAGAAGATATACAATTGTTTTCCCTGTTCCTACACCAGCTTCTGCGAACATAACTTTCTTTTCTTGGAAAGCGCGTTCTAACTGAAACGCCATAAAAATTTGTTCATCACGCTCTTCAAATCCTTTTTCCGGAAGGATGTCGTAAAACACATCTCCAATCCACTCATTCAACTTATCATAAAAATTATCTTGTTTTCCTACTTCAAATGGTAATCTCTTCTCAGTAAACATCCTTAGCCTCCAACCAAAAAGTTTTTCTATAAAAAGATAATAGCAACTGCTACGCATATGTGTGCAGCCACTTTCCCCTGTTGCAATACATAGAAATTCACGAAAAAAAATTTTCCTTTCGAAAAAGGAAAATTTTCTTCTATATTAATGACTTTAAATACCGTTTATCAATCGCTGTTTCATGTGAAAGAGCTGACAAATATTCTTCTTGTGCTTTTTGTATTTCATCTACAATCGCACCTTGACTATCCACTTCTTTTCCGAGCTCATCATACGTACGGTGAATAGCTTTTTGAATCATTGATAATTGAAAATTATCCATATGACTTCCTCCTTTACGCATTACATAATAGCCAGTATATGCGCGCTAGAGGAGTTTTATACTATGAATTACGTGGTGGACGTTTTCCGAAGTATTGGTAGTAATCTGTACGGATAAATCCGTTAAACAGCTTACGCTTCTTCGACGCATCTTTTCCGTAACACTTCTCAAATGCTTCGTAGCTTGTTAATACATACGCTGACCATGTATCTAATGGGCGGAATACTTGTCCCATTTCTTTATACAGTTGTTCAACGAGTGCTTTTTCACTTAAACGTTCTCCGTATGGAGGATTCGTTACAACGTAGCCATAATCCTCTTTTGTTGTAAAATCTTTTACTTGCATTTGTTTAAATGTAATTAAATCGCCTAAGCCTACTTCTTCTGCGTTATCTTGAGCAACTCGAATCATACGATGATCAATATCTGATCCAATGATTTGTAATCGTTGATCATAGTTCGCTAAATCTTCAGCTTCTTGACGAGCTTCACGCCAGTTTTGTTTCCCTACCCAGCCCCACTCGTCAGATGCGAAACCACGGTTAAATCCTGGTGCAATGTTTTGTCCAATTAATGCTGCTTCAATCGGAATTGTACCTGATCCACAGAATGGATCAACAAATGGACGATCTGGCTTCCAGTTTGTTAATTTAATTAAAGACGCAGCTAATGTTTCTTTTAACGGAGCTTCCCCTTGATCCATACGGTATCCACGTTTATGAAGCCCAACACCGCTCGCATCAATTGTTAATGTTGCAATATCCTTGAGCATTGCAATCTCGATACGGAATAACGGACCATCTTCTTCAAACCAAGTTGTACGTTTATATGTTGTTTTTAATTTTTCAACGACAGCTTTTTTAACGATACGTTGGCAATCCGAAACACTGAATAATTCAGATTTTAAAGATTTACCGATAACAGGGAATTCACCATTCTCTGGAATATAATCTCCCCAGTTTAATGCTTTCGTTTTTTCAAATAGCTCATCAAATGTCGTTGCTTTAAATTCGCCAACTTTAATTTTTACACGGTCCGCAGTACGTAACCATAAGTTCGTACGACAAATCGCCTTTTCATCTGCTTCAAATGTTACTTTGCTGTTTTCTACTTGACATTCATAACCAAGATCGCGAACTTCTCGGGCAACTAACGCTTCAATACCCATTGCCGCTGTTGCAATTAAAGTAACTTTTCCCATTTGCATTCACCTCTTATGTATATTCAAACAATAATTAATAGCAATTGGTCCTATTAATTATTACATTTTACGAA
The DNA here is from genome assembly GCF_022664295.1 of Bacillus cereus group sp. BfR-BA-01311. NCBI lineage: Bacteria > Bacillati > Bacillota > Bacilli > Caryophanales > Bacillaceae > Bacillus > Bacillus cereus group sp. BfR-BA-01311. The sequence continues at coordinate 161,622 of NZ_JAKUHC010000006.1, read as the reverse complement.
AAATTTTCTCATTAACCATTTTAACTCATACTTTATAACTTCATACAAATAAAAAGCCCTCCTCTAACAAAGGAGAGCTGAGTTATTTCATAGTTGGTTCATAACGTTCTGTAAGCCATGTTCTGTTCCTTTGTACTACAAACGGCCCACGCCTCGTACTCCGGTGGCAATCATCTATCTACAGGTTATAAAACCTGTCCTTTCCCGTCGTTCATTTCCTTGGAAAAGATTCCCCTACCATTATTTGGGTTTCTCGCTCGTGGGGTTTACCTCGTTCCACTCCTATCATTTCTTCAAGGACTTCGTCACTGTGGCACTTTAAAGGTAGTCAAACCATATCCGAAAGGACTTAGGTTTTTTCCCTGCCGTTAAACCAGCCTTACAGCCAGAATACCCTAGCTTATGAATTGGCTAGGCACGAACACTACAGCCATCTCAGGCCGTGCGAGCATGGACTTTCCTCTACAACGTTGGCGTTGCAGCGATTACCCAAACGTTATGACATCCATTAGTATAGTGGAAACAAAAAGATTTTGCAACGTTTTTTTCTATGTAAAATGCTTAAACCTTTTCCCACCTTACATCATTCGTATAACTTACTTCCAAATACAGCTTTTTCTAAGTTAGATAAGCGTTTTAAAATATCCGTATTCGTGTTGTTATAAACCGGTTGTGCAACTGGTGTTTGTACAGGTTGTTGTGGAACTTGCGTTACTGCTAGTTTTTGTTCCTCTAATTCACGCTTTAAACGAGCATTTTGTTGCTTTAATTGCTCAAACTCTTTGTGGAAAGCTTCATAGTCTTTAATGATCATATCAAGAAACTTGTCTACTTCTTCTTGCTGATAACCTCTCATACCTGTTTTAAATTCTTTTTCTAAAATATCTTTCGCTGTTAATTTAATTTTATCCGAAATCATTTTCTTCACCTCAAATTTTTACCAAAACTTTCATTAACTAAATTTTTTCAGAAACAATGCTTTTTGTCAATCATATATACGAGTACTATATTACATATTACTCTGCATTATTCCACTGTTCCTCTTCTATTATATCTTGTAAATCAGAAAAAAGAATGAAATAACTGTGATAATTTTCTATTTCCCCTTTTTTCTTTGCTGATTCTACAATATATTTGGGACTTCCTGGTTTTTCTTCATCGTATACCGCTAAAAGCGCATCACTTTTTTCAATAAAAAATTGATTTTTTAATTTAAATTGCTCTGGGCTTTCATACTTCCGTTTCGTGATACTATCAACATGGTCTGCTTGAGAAAGAATAAATTCGTAATATTCACGATTATCTTCTTTCCAATTTTCTTCTTGTTCTAAAAACGGAGTGAATACCGCTAATTTTAAATCAGGATATTCTACTTGCATTTCAAAAACAACTTCAGCAGCCCATAATTCTACACCTAATTGGCCGCTTATTATAACCCATTCTAAACCATCTTCTACAAAAGTGAGTAATTTACGGTGTAATGCTTTCTTTATACACTCCACTCCTGGATGATCATTTTTAAATATTCCAAGTTCAAATGGCTTATATCCTGTTACTGCAATAACTTTCATATCAACACTCCAATTACAAAAAAAGAACTAGCATTTCGCTAGTTCTAACATATCATTTACTTTTTAAATATTCCACCAACGTTTGGTCCGATATTTGGACCTACTGGTGATACATTTGGTCCTGGTCCAAACGGTGATACATTCGGTCCTGGCCCAAATGGAGATATTTGATGACCGTGGTGATGATGATGATGACCATGGCCACACGGTCCACATCCGCCACCGAATCCTGGGTCAATTGGGTCCACAACATTTACATTTGAATTTGTTTGCGGGAAGAAGTTTTGGTTTTTAATTTGTTGATGATGTACATGTGTTGTATGTGTTGGGAAAATGTGTGGCACCACCGTTGTTGAAAAAGAGTGTGTTACGCATTGTTTCGTCGGATGAATGACAGGAGCAGTCGTACAAATAGGTCCTGTAGGCTTATGCCCTCCAAAGCAAGGATGACAATGATGCATAGTTTTTTCTCTCCTCTCTCGTTAAAAAAATCTGATTACACTTTACAGTATGAGAAAAAAGAGAAAGCCGTTTGTTATATATACCCATTTATTACAAGGAAATTTGTCTAGTCCTTTATTTCATTTACATTGTTTTTATAGACAATCCTTCAACATCACTTACCAAAAAAGCCTCCAACTTGCTTTACAATACCTGTCACTTGATTCATCGCATTCATCATTTGTCCAGCTGTATTCATCATTTTATTTACATCATAGTTACCATCTGATGTTTTAAATTGAGAAACAAAACTAGAAAACTGACTTGGCTGTTGTTGCTTTTGCTTACCCTGCGTCGGGTACGGTTGTTTTGGTGGATAAAACATCGCTTGTTGATTAGCATACGGCGATGGTGGTGGCATATAATATTGCGAATTCATATAAGGCTGCTGCTGTGGTTGATTCATGTATGGTTGCTGAGCTTGTGATTGTTGAGCTTGATTCACATAAGGTTGCTGCTGCTGTTGTGGTTGTTGAGCTTGATTCACATAAGGTTGCTGCTGTTGTGGTTGTTGAGCTTGATTCATAAAGGACACTTCAAACGGTTGATAATAATTTTGATTTCCATAATAAGGCTCGAAAGGATACATATTATACCGTAAATATGTATCCGTATTATATTGGTACATATTTTGCTGTGCATATGGATTCGTTTGCTGATATAAGTTAGGTTGTTGAAACATGCATTCTCTCCTCCTTCACATAAGTTTCTACATATATAATATGTACCTATAAAATAATATGTGTGATGGAGTATCTGTCTATTTTTGTCGGAAGTTTAAATTTTTAAAAAATTAAAAAAGAAAACCCTTCCATGCTATGATAATGAAGAAGAAGATTCTCATGGGGGAGGAATCAACATGGTATTAGGGGATTTAAAACAAGCGTTTTCTCAAAAAAAGGGGTATTGCACAGAGAATGCAAATGAATTATTAGACTTTGCGAGACATTGGTATCTCGAAGGAAAAATATGCATTTCAGATTATCGAACATTAATAAAAGAATTAGAAATAAACGGCGCAACAAAACCTACAACAATGACAGAAGCATAAAAATAACAAGAGGGCTCTCCCTCTTGTTATTTACATTGCTCAACTATATTTTGCAAAGTATACGAAATGGCTTGGTGTGTTTCAAAGAATCGTTTACCTTTACCTTTATTTACAAAGCATTGCAACACATTCGTTTGTAAATTATCATATACTTGATCAATTTGCTGTACATGTATATATTTTGGCTTTTCTTCTTTAATCCACTTATAAGCTAATTCTTTCCACTTCTTTAATTCCTCATCTACCCTATCTACAAACGGTTTCATATCCTTATAAAAGTCGTATTCGGTTAGTTCTCTCTTTTTTACATTCGCTTCATTATTATACTGCATGAGTTTTTCTGAAGACTGTATTAATGCTTCATTCTTCATTTCTTTCCCACCTTATTATGCACTCACTACGACGTTTTGAAATGTCTTTACCCAATTCCCTTTCTCTTCGTGATGCACTAATTTATTTTCCATATGTTCAATATGCATTTCTGTTATTTCTATCTTATTGCATATTTTTTCACTCGCATCCTTTAATGCATGATTCATTCTAATCCCTATATTCATTTCCAGCAAATCGAGAGAACTTAACATTTGATCCATTTTTTTCATTACATCTTCCTTCTGAACCATCGCCATATACAAAACGCCTCCTTCTTTGCTTTTCCTTTGTCATGTAATTTCGCCGAATGATTCACCACTCCTGCCCACATGACAAAACTAGTTGTTATTCGTCAAAGAAATCATTTCGTATGTCATTTATAGAAATGGTAACAATACAAAAAGGAGGTGTATTACAATGGCAAAGAACAAAAATGAAAAAAAGAAAAACCAAAACAAACAACAAAATAAACCCGAGACTGGCAATCCAAAGCTAGATGGTCCAAACTTCCCTGCTACATAAAGCGAGACTTTATTACGAACAGTTAAATTCCAAGTCACCCTTAATCTCCTACTAGCATTACGTTTTGAGATTAAAGTTGTAGCACACATAGCAGGATTGTTTCAAATTAAGAAGTCCCGTCTTCAAAATGGAAGACGGGACTTCTTTTTTATTATATCATGAACTCATCCATCCTTTTAGCAAAACGATTTGCGATAGATAGCCTATAGATTTGTTCTCTCTTTCTTCTATACCATTCTGTTATATTAACTTCCCCTTTAGGTTCTTCAGGTACAAATAGCACATTCATTTTCATATTTGCACAAAACCAATCTCTCATTTTTATTTCTTCATGTAAAATAACAGGATAAATATCTCTAAGTGTTGGCGTATAAGACTTTCGAGTTTCCTTTGCGTAAACTTCATAATCTTCTCTAGACCCAGTATGTGTAGTTTGCAATGCAAACTTATAAAACGAACCATTATAAATTGGATGAAACAATAACCATGCTAATTTTTTTCCTAGTTCTATACGCTGTTGTAACGTTTCAAATTGATAAACCGAAAATCCATACATTCTCCCTTCAATTGTTGGGAAGATAACTGCACTAATATGAAGTCTTTCTTGTACTTTAAAAAGTGCAGTATGGAATACATGTTTTTTAAAATATGTGTTCTCAATGACTGGTTTTTGAATTTTATTTTGTTCATTTATAATAAGCGCTGTCATAAGCCTATTCATATCTCTTCTTTCCCAGAAAAGTAACCATTCTTTTTCCATAAAAATTGATACGTTGAAATATTGTAACAAATGAAAGAGAGGTGCACGTCTCTTCTTACTTTCCTCATACAATAATAGCTGAGGAAATGCATCTAAAAAAATAATCCAATTAGCCTGTTCGTACAGAATAAATAAATGTTTTTTTACCGTTCTAGGTAAAACAGTAGCATAATATCTCCCTTCTAAATCAGTCATATTCCAGCCCGCATTTCTCGAAACCATACTCGCTAAAAAGGCCCACCTGATTTCACTATTTCTTAAATAATATTCTTGATAAGATTGTGTCCGAGAAATATTGTCCACATTAGCTATTTCTGTTTTCTTTTTAATATTGTGAATGATTGCTTTTTCTTCCTCTGTACAAAAATTTTTTTCTCGATTTTGTTTCATTTTCATATAATCATTCCATGTAAACATAAATAAGTCATCATACCTTTCATCAAAAAGGTCACATCTTTTTTCATTTTTTGATATAATCACCTTTGTAAGTAATTCTTAGCAAGTTGGGGGTGGACACACTATGACCATTCGTTACCCAAATGGAAAAAGGTATAATCAAGCTTCACAACCTCAAAAAACACCTATAAAAACACATACTTATAGTAATAGAGGTATGTCCCTTGAAGAGGAATTGAATGAAACAAATCAATATTACTTAACCCATAATATTGCATGTGTACATAAAAAGCCTACACCTCTTCAAATTGTAAAAGTAGATTACCCCGCTCGAAGTGCTGCAGTGGTAAAAGAAGCGTATTTTAAACAACCTTCTACAACAGATTACAACGGTGTATACAAAGGGAAATACATCGATTTTGAAGCAAAGGAAACAAAAAATAAAACTAGTTTCCCACTTCAAAACTTCCACCTTCATCAAATTGAACATATGAAGCAAGTGGTTGCTCATAATGGAATTGCATTTGTTATTATTAAATTTACACTTTTTGATGAATTTTATTTACTAGATGCAAAACATATTATTGCATTTTGGAATCGTCAAAATACTGGTGGACGCAAGTCAATTACGAAAGAAGAAATAGAAGAGCATGGATCCTTATTATCATGCGGTTATCACCCTCGGATTGACTATATCCGTGTACTAGACATGGTTTATTTTTCGTGATAGAGTCATCACTAAGGCTCTTTTTTCGACTTTTGGGGGAGAGAATGAAAGGTAGGAGAAAGTATAATGTCAGATAATTATCGTTCTCGTACAGAACGAAATCATGTGAAAAATCAAGAGAAAAAAATACATAAAGAAGAAAAACCAAAGAAAAAAGGCTCCTTTTTCAAGAAATTTCTTATAGGTTGTCTACTTCTTGGTATCGTTGGTCTTGTAGCCGGCGTTTCCGCTTTCTTTGTTATGGTAAAGGATGCTCCAAAATTAGACAAAGCCAAACTTGTTAATCCTTTATCAACAAAGTTTCTTGATAAAAACGGGAATTTCTTCTATGAATACGGTGCTGAAAAACGAACACACGTTACTTATGATCAAATTCCAAAAGTAGTTGAAAATGCATTCCTTGCAACTGAGGATTCGCGTTTCTATGATCATAATGGAATTGATTTTAAACGAACTACAAAAGCAGTTATGGAAAATGTCACTGGTGGTTTCGGTTCCCAAGGTGGTAGTACGATTACACAGCAAGTCGTTAAAAACTACTTTCTAACGATGGACAAAACTGCTAAAAGAAAAGTACAAGAATGGTACTTATCTTACAAATTAGAGCAACAATACTCTAAACATGAGATTTTAGAAATGTACTTAAATAAGATTAATTTAGGTAACCGTTCATACGGTATTGCGACAGCAGCGCAAAAATATTATGGTAAAGATTTAAAAGACTTGCAATTACATGAAGCTGCTATGCTCGCTGGTTTACCCCAAGGTCCAAACATTTATGATCCAACAAAAAAGGAAAATGTTGAACGAGCAACAAATCGTCGTAATGTCGTATTATCATTAATGAATCGACATGGTTATATAACAAAAGAAGAAATGAATAACGCCGTTAAGATCCCAGTAACTGAGGGCCTTCAACCGTCTTCAGAAGTAACTGAGATGAAGTATCAAGCATTTTTAGATGCGGTTGTAAAAGAAGTTGAAAAAGAATATCCTGATGTAAATATCGGTTCAGATGGTTTAACGATTCATACAACACTTGATCAAGATGCTCAAGATTACGCTGAAAAAATTATGGATGGTAATCTTATTAAGTATCCAAACGATCAATTCCAAGGATCATTCGTATTTATGGATACACAATCTGGAGAAGTTCGAGCAATTGGTGCTGGACGTAAAGAAAATAAGTCCACTTTCAAAGGTCATAATATGGCAACTGATTTAAAACGCCAAGTTGGTTCAACAATGAAACCAATTTTCGACTACGGTCCAGCGATTGAGAATCTCCAATGGTCTACTTACCATCAATTAAATGACTCTGAATATACTTATTCGGATGGCACAAAGATTAAAAATGCTACAGGGAGTTTTAAAGGTGACGTTTCACTTCGTGAAGCATTGAAGAAGTCATTAAACATCCCGGCTTTAAAGACAGCTCAAACAGTTGGACTTAATAAATCAAAAGAGTTTGCTGAAGGTTTAGGCATGACATTTGAAAATGGAGTACATGAATCTACTGCAATTGGTAGTAACGATAGTTCTCCATTAGCAGTAGCAGGTGCATATGCAACCTTCGGTAATAGTGGTAACTATAATAAACCACACTTCGTAAAAGAAGTAACCTTCCCGGACGGGAAAAAGAAAAGCTTTAAACCGAAAGAACAACGCGCTATGCAAGACTATACAGCTTACATGGTAACTGACGTTCTTCGTGACGTAGTAAAACCTGGTTCTGGTGGTACAGGACCAACAGCATATGTTTCAGGTGTTGACGTAGCGGGTAAAACTGGAACGCAAAACTTTGATGCAAAAGATTTAAAGAAATACGGCATTCCAGCTGATGCAAACAGGGATAGCTGGTTCGCTGGATATACACCACAATATACGATGGCTGTATGGACTGGTTACGTAAAGAATGGTCCAGAAAACTACATTAGTGATCGTTATACTAAAATTGCACAGCAAATGTTCCAAGTAATGATGAGCAAATTCGCTACAGATAAATCACGCTTTGAACGTCCTTCTTCTGTACAAGAAATAAACGGAGAATTATACGTAAAAGGTGCGAAAAAAGATGCAATTAAACAAATTAAAGTAGATGCCCCTAGTGGTCTGAATGTCACTTTTGATGGCGCTAGCACAGTTACACTAAACTGGTCTGGACCAGCAGAAGTTGATGCATATGCAGCCAGCTATAAAGCAACTGACGGTTCAAGTGGTAGCCTATCAATAAGTGGTACGACAGCTACTCTTGGTGGTATTAAACCAGGTGTTACTTACAGCTTCTCTGTAGTAGCGAAAAAAGGTACTGGCACAAGCCCAGCAGTTGGTGCATCCTTCACTGCGCCTGGCGGAACTCCAGATGCAAAAAAAGCTGAAGAAGAGGCTAAGAAAAAGGCCGATGAAGAAGCTAAGAAAAAAGCTGATGAGGAAGCCCAGAAAAAGGCTAATGAAGATAAAGTAAAACAAGACGAAGCTAAGAAAAAGGCTGAAGAAGAGGCTAAGAAACAACAAGAACAACAGCAAGAACAACAACGTAAACAGCAAGAAGAAGCTCAAAAGAAAGCTGATGAGGAAGCTAGAAGGAAAGCTGAAGAAGAAGCTAAGAAAAAAGCTGAAGAAGAAGCTAAGAAGAAAGCTGAAGAAGAGGCCAAGAAAAAAGCTGAAGAAGAGGCTAAGAAACAACAAGAACAGCAACACCAAAATCCCGGAGGAGATACACCTCACGCAGACGGTGCTGTTGTTACAACAGAGTCCTAATATACAAAAAAAGAAGTCCGTTTCTCTTAACGAGAAGCGGACTTCTTTTTTGTTATCATTTTCTTTACATACAGCTTTTCTATTTCGATATACAACTGCGCTAATTGAATATAAGAATGATAATTACTCGGTTTCTTTATAATGAATGAATATCTTTCCATAAAATTAACAGGTTGCACTTTTAATTTATTCGTATTTATTTGCATTTCATTCAAACTATGAACAGGTTGTTCATTTAGCCAATAGACAACCGATAACAAGTGAGCTGCAAAAAGAATCATTGGCCCCTCAGCCTCTTGCTTATTTCTATTTCGAAACAGTATAGCAATGTCTTCATGCTTATTTTTCCATACATTCAACATCACTGGAATGCTGTTTTCAATTTCCTTCCATGGCTCATACTGTCTTTCAATATCAAATATAAAGTAAGTATTTTGTATTATCTCTTCAAAAGAATTGTCTGTATGATACTTAATTAAATTTACACTTTCTTTAAAAAATGGTAAACAGTGAAATTCTTTCGGTATTTCTATAACTCGTTCCATCCTTTATTTCACCTTCATTCGCTTCTTTCCTTCACGACATACTTCTAACAGTCTGCATTCCTCACATTGCGGTCGTTGTGCTTTACAATGATAACGTCCAAAGAAAATCATACGATGATGTGTAACTCCCCACTCATCCATTGGTACTTTCTTCATTAATGTTTTTTCTACTTCTAACACAGAGTCTTTCCATCTACACATAGCTAATCGTTTACTCACTCGCTCCACATGTGTATCAACAGCAATTGCCGGAATTCCAAACGCTACGGAAACTACAACATTCGCTGTTTTCCTTCCTACACCTGGTAATTTCGTAAGTTCATCTCGATCGTTCGGTACTTCTCCATTATAGTCATCTAATAACATTCGGCATAATTTTTGAATGTTTTTTGCTTTATTTCTATACAATCCGATAGAGCGTATATCTTGTTGTAATTCTTCTAGAGAAACACTTAAATAATCTTCTGGTGTTTTATATTTTTGAAATAAATTTCTTGTCACTTTATTTACAAGTACATCCGTACATTGTGCAGATAATGCCACCGCGATTACAAGTTCAAATGGATTATCATGAACCAATTCACAATGTGCTTCTGGATACATATCCGCCATTGTGTCTAAACAATAACGGATTTGCGTTTTGTTAAGCATATTTTTCCTCCTATATTACTGCTCCAACCAATTATAAAAAGGCACTTTTCCAGTAAATTTCGTCTCTTGTTTTGTCATTTGTTGTGCCCTTTGTTGATTCGCTCTAAATTTTTGACCTTGATTTTGAGCCTGATCTACCGTTTTAATTCCATTCTTTTTCCACTCAAATAAAATACGATCAATATATCGGAAATTTAGTTTTCCACTCATTACAGCTTCTCTAAGAGCCGCTTGAATTAAATTTGGATGATGTTGATCTTGGTCCTCCCACATCCCTAACGTTTCACATTCGAACGGCGAAAGTGGTCTTCCAAATTCTTTTTCAAATACTGTATATAAATTTACTTGTAGCTGTTTTTTTTCTTTTTGCTCTTCCTCTATTGATTCATCCATTAAGAAATGTAATATTTTTTCCCATAACGGTTGTAAAGAATAACTTTCGCACATCATCGCTTCTGATCTTTGTCCACCTTCTAGTGATAAAAAACCTTTTTGAATCAACGTCTGAATTACTTCCATACATTTCATTTCCGTTATCGTCATCCGTTCAGAAATCTCTGAAGGAGTCGGAAACGAATTACCTGATTCTAAAAATGTGTGTACATGAAGTACAACCATAAATTCCGTCTCATTTAAACCTAATTTTTTATAATGCATCATAAGTAATTTTGGAATTGCAATGCTTCCCTGCTCAAACCACTGTAACATCATTTTCTTTTTCATCACCAAACACCTCGCTCTCTAGTATAACACACCTTTAGCTATTTCTTTTTGCCACAATCCGTCAAAAAAACCTCCCCATTAATAGGGAGGTTTTTTATATTACATGAATGAAATATAAAATTAAGCTTGCACTTTACTTTTCATAAATGTATGGATGCGCTCTAATGCTTTCTCTACTTGTTCAAGAGATGTCGCATATGATAAACGAACATTATTTGGAGCACCAAATCCTGTACCTGGTACAAGAGCCACTTTTTCCTCTTCTAATAGAGCTTTTGCCCAATCATCAACTGTTGCATATCCTGATAAAGCTACAGCTTCTTTTACGTTAGGGAATAAGTAAAATGCCCCTTGCGGTTTAATACAAGTAAAGCCAGGGATTTGAATTAATTTATCATAAATGATGTTTAATCTCTCTTCAAAGGCTTGACGCATTGTTTCCACAGGTTCTTGTGAGCCTGCATATGCCGCAATTGCGCCGTATTGAGCGATTGAAGTAGGGTTTGACGTACTATGACTCGCTAAATTCGTCATTGCTTTAATAAGCTGCTTATTTCCTGCAGCATATCCAATACGCCATCCTGTCATAGAATGAGATTTAGATACACCATTAATAATAAGTGTTTGTTCTTTTAATGCATTAGAAAGCTGGGCAATTGAAGTATATTCTACGCCACCATAAATTAATTTTTCATAAATTTCATCAGAAACGATTAAAATATCATGTTCTAAACATACTTCTCCAAGCTGTTGTAATTCTTCTTTGCTATAAATCATTCCTGTTGGATTGCTCGGTGAATTAATAATAACTGCTTTCGTTTTCTCTGTAATTGCCTCACGCAGCTGCTTTGCTGTAATTTTGTACTCATTGTCTTCTAAACCTTCTACATAAACCGGCTTACCGCCAGCAAGCTTTACTTGCTCTGGATAGCTTACCCAGTAAGGAGTTGGGATGATAACTTCATCTCCCTCATCAAGTAATACTTGGAATAATGTATATAATGCATGCTTTGCACCATTACATACAATAATTTCAGATGGATCATACGCAATACCTTGATCGCGAGTAAATTTCTTCACAATTTCTTGTTTTAACGATTGTAATCCACCTGTTGGTGTATACTTCGTATGCCCTTCTAACATCGCTTTATGTGCAGCATCCATAATATGCTCTGGTGTATTAAAGTCAGGTTCCCCTGCCCCTAATCCAATTACATCATGACCCTCTGCTTTTAATGCTTGTGCCTTTGCTGTAATTTCTAAAGTTGAAGACGGTGTTAAAGCAGCTACTCGCTTTGCTAATTTCATTTGTAGTTCCCCCTACATCTATTTTTCAATGCTATATCGTCTTAAAAATTTTCCATCTTTAAATTCAAGATAGTAATAACTATAACGATTGTCATCATCAATATATGTAACTTCCCATAGTGGTACATCATTTTCAAAGCCTAATTTCACTTTCATAATCTCTTTCGGCTTACTTTTTGATTCCTTACTTTCATTGCCGACTTGCTCTATTGTTCTTTGTATAGCCTCTTTTTCAGAAATACCTTCGCTCTTTTTCCTTACTACAGTATCCCCTTTTTTCTCAGGCACCCAAACGATAAGTTGTTCTCCCTTTTCATCTGTACCTTGCACGACTATATATGCAGATTTTCCGTTGTAATAATCAACAGATTTCACCTTTGTAAGCTTTGCTTTTTCTTTAGCAATTTCTACAAATTTCGACTCTTTTGGAATTTTCTTTCCCATCGCTTTATTATAAACATACGCCCCATATATTCCGCTAGCAACGATAACAATAATGATTGCAAAGATCCACTTTTTCATTGTATCACTACGTTCTGTAAATCGTAAATACAGCTGTTTCTTTATCTTTTTCGTCTAATGCTAGTCCGAACATGAGGTCCTGCTCTTTTAACGTACGATTTAAACTATCAACAATTTTATACAAATCCGACGAATATTTAATACGCGTCGTTGATAGTACTTCGATTTTCTTATCCATGAAAAAACTCCTCCGTTACACAAAAATTTCTAATTATAGAAGAACGCAATGCGGTTACAATAAGAGTACATTCTTTACAACCCCTGCTTCATCACCCATCTATTATAGCAGGACATGTACAGCAAAAAAAGGTTTCAAGTCGAAAACCAACACATTTTGTATACAAGAAGTAAGAAAAATAAAATTCCTCCTACCCACATTTTTTACGCCTGAAGTTTATAAGTACTTCAGGCGTATTTTTCTTCCATTTTTATTCATTTGATGGTTCTTCTAATTGTACTAACAATTCTTCTAATGGTCCTTCATAAAGAGGTACGTTAGGAATCGATTGTAGAAATCGTTTTCCATAGGAAGAACTCGTCAAACGACGATCTAACACTACTACCGTTCCTGTATCTGTATTCGTTCGAATTAAGCGGCCGAATCCTTGTTTGAAACGTAATATTGCTTGTGGGAGCGCTAATTTACCGAATACATCTTCACCTTGATTTTTTAGCCACTCACCTTTCGCTTCCATCATCGGCTGATGAGGAGGTGTAAATGGTAGACGGACTATAACAAGACAACTTAAGGCATCTCCAGGAATATCTATTCCTTCCCAGAAACTGCTCGTCCCTAATAAAATTGATTTGTCGAACTCTTGAAACTTTCGAATTAAGCGGCTTCGACTTCTATTATTCACACTTTGGGTGAGTAATAAATAACCCTCTAATTCATCATTATTTTTTAAATTCGCATACGCTTCTTTTAACATTTCATACGAAGTGAATAAAACGAGCATTCTGCCTTTTGTGGCTTTCGCTATCTTTGCAATATGTTCCGATATAGATTCAATATATCGCTCATTACTTACTTGCTTAATAAAAGGTACATCCGTTGACACCATTAATTTCATCTGTTCATCATAACGAAATGGCGACGGAACCTTTAAAGTATTTGGAGCGAAATCATGTAAACCAAGTTCCTCTTTTATATAATCAAACGTATCGTTAACTGTTAGTGTTGCGGATGTAAAAATAACACTCTTTTTTTCTGTTAAAAATTCATCAGCAAATCTTTCACCAATATGAACAGGCTGTGCATATAGAACTGTTGAATGAATCGTCCCTTTCGTTTCAGTCTCCATCCAAGTTACATACGAATTCTTTTCTAATACGAGTAACTGTAATGATTCTGCCATCTTTCTCAGCAACTCAATTAAATGCATAAATTCACCTGTTACAACATGCATCTCCCATTCTAACTTACTTTGCAATATATCCACTTGCTTCTCAAGAGCAGTTACTACCCTTCTTAATTCATATATAAAACGATTTGTTAATTCGACGATACTATCCCACAACTTACCTTTTTCTAGTTCTGCGTTATACCTATAGATGAGCGGCATATTATTCGTTCCTTGCTCTTGCTTTGTTTGTTTAAATATAAAAGTACGTAACATTTGGAAGAGTTCATCCGCATCAAACTTAAGTTCCTTCAAACTATAACTTATCATACGGAAAGTTGAACGAGATGCTTGCTCTGATTTTTTCATCATTTTATATACTTTGGAGAGTACATCTTCTGTTTCTAGTGTCCCAAGACGAGATATAACCAATTGAAAATACATACAAGAGAACTGTTCACCCAATGTTCTACTCGCGGCTTCTTCAATATGGTGAGCTTCATCAAAAATAATATGTTCGCATGAAGCAAACAACGGTTCTTCACTTGAAAAATCTTGAAATAATAACGCATGATTTGTAATAACGATATCTGCAAATAAAGCTTTATTCTTCGCTCGCTGGTAAAAACAACGACTAAACCAATTACTTTGCATACCGCCTGGACTATACGCATCGCTACAAATACGATTCCAAAGTAACTTTCCGCCCTCAGGAATATTTAATTCGTCTCGATCACCTGTTTCAGTTTGCAATAGCCAAACTAAAATCTTCGCCTTTGTAAGTGCCATATCATAATTTTTTTCTTCCTCTTGCAAAGCATACTCAAATTTATGTAAGCATAAATAATGCTTTCTTCCTTTTAGAAGAGCTACCTCAAATGAAAATGGCATTATTTTTTGTAATAACGGAATTTCTTTTTCTAATATTTGTTGTTGGAGTTGTACCGTTTGTGTACTTATAATGACAGGTTCTTCTTTTCTCTTTGCAAAATAAAGACTAGGAAGCAAATAAGCGAGAGTCTTTCCTGTTCCTGTACCGGCTTCAATTAGTGAAAAACGAGAATCTCTTAACGCCGTATATATCTCTTTCATCATCAGTTGTTGACTTTCTCTTCTTTCAAACTTTGGCATATGTGATTCCAATTTATCCATCGTTTTATTCAAGAAAGCATCAAACTTTGATGAACACGTTTCTCCAAGGTTTAAGGAATAGTTCCGCTTTTTCAGCGCAATATTTCGATGTATTTCATACTCCACTATATCTTCTTTACCGTGCATTACTTTCTTTAAAATATTTTCAGAAAGCACATCAGCTATATCGCTTTGGAACACATCACTTAATTCATAAAGCGATTGCAACGTGACAAGTGGTAACTTTTCAATTTCATTTAAAAATTGTAAAAATAATTCCGCTGTTGCAAGAGCATCACTATCCGCACGATGTGGTTGATCGTGCTCTAGTTCATGCTTCTTAGCTAAATCACGTAATTTATAACTATCGGCTGTCGGCAAAAGAATTTGAGCCAATTCAACCGTGTCGATTTTCGGACAATGTATTTCTGTATATCCAGCTTGCCTTAATTCTTCATTTAAAAAATTCCAATCAAAGTGAACATTATGCGCAACGAAAGCCGCACCTTGTAATAGCTCAACAATCATCGGGGCTACATCTTGAAATAACGGGGCTTGTTTTACAAGACTTTCATCAATCCCTGTTAATTCTGTAATAAATGGTGGGATCTCTCTCTTTGGATTAACAAAAGACGAAAAAATCTCCAATATCTCTCCATCTTCTACTACAACAGCTGCAATTTGGGTAATTTTATCCTTCCCATCTTTCCAGGAGTTCCCTGTCGTCTCTAAATCAACAACGACATAACGCTTACTCATATATGTAACACCTCAATTTCTTACCTTTCAAACAACAATAATTTATATAATGTTACTATACCACGTTTTATCTCATCTTAATGAAAAGATGCACAAAAAAGCTATCTCCGCAATGGAGATAGCCTTTCTACTTATAATATCGTACCCGCTTTTTCAGCACCTAACATTTCAATAATTTGATTATTATCGTCTAGTACTGCAATTTTTGGTTCTTGTGTATGAATCTCTTCTTCCGTAACTAGCCCATAACAAATAATAATTACTTTGTCCCCTGGTTGTACAAGTCTTGCCGCAGCACCGTTTAAACAAACAACACCACTACCGCGTTCCCCTTTAATAACGTATGTCTCTAAGCGAGCACCATTATTATTATTTACAATTTGGACTTTTTCGTTTTCTACAATATTTACTGCATCCATTAAGTCTTCATCAATTGTAATACTACCTACATAATTTAAATTTGCCTCCGTTACAGTTGCACGATGTAACTTTGCTCTCATCATTGTGCGAAACATAGATGCTCCCCCTTATTTAACCGTTAATGTTATATTGTCAATTAATCTTACATTTTCAAACTTAACTGCAATAGCTAAAATGATTCTTCCTTCGACTTTCTCTACCATTGTTAATGACGGATATGCATATAAATCCGCATAATCTACAGTGCCTTTCGTATGCGTCTCAATATAATCTTTCACAAGATTTGTAATGATTTCCGGATTACGTTCACCTGCCTCAATTCTTTCTTTCGCTATACATAGGCTGCGGTATAAATAAAGAGCTTCTTCACGTTCATCTTGTGATAGGTACACGTTACGAGAACTTTTCGCTAAACCATCTTCTTCCCTTACAATATCAACTGGTACGATTGTAACTGGAATATTGAAATCAGTTACAAATCCTTCAATTACTGCAACTTGTTGAGCATCTTTCATACCGAAATAAGCACGCGTTGGCACCGTAATATTAAATAGTTTCATCAGTACAGTTGCAACACCAGCGAAATGACCAGGTCTTTGTTGACCGCATAATACGTCCGTGCGCTTCACAACTTCTACTGTTGTTGTTTGTTCTGCTGGATACATTTCTTCTACACTCGGATAAAATAAATAATCTACACCGTTTTCTTTTGCTACATTTTCATCTCTATCAATATCACGAGGGTATCGATCTAAATCTTCATTTGGGCCGAATTGTAGCGGGTTTACAAATACACTTAAAACTACAATTTTATTTTCTTCTCTTGCCTTACGTAATAAAGTAGCATGGCCTTCATGTAAATAACCCATTGTTGGAACAAAACCAATACTCTTTCCACTTGCACGAAGTTCGCTTGTAATTTGCTGCATCTCTTGCACTGTAGTTACGATTTTCATTATTGTTTTCCTCCGTATAACGCTAAGCATTCTTCCTCTTTCATTGTGAACGAATGTTTTTCTTCAGGAAATTGCCTTGTCTTTACTTCAGTAACATATTGTGAAATCCCACGCACAATCTCCTCTTGAACAGACGTATATTGCTTCACAAATTTCGGAACACGATTTACGCCGTATGAGATAAGATCATGATAAACAAGCACTTGTCCATCTACTTTTTGTCCTGCACCAATCCCAATTGTTGGTATTGTTAGTTGCTCTGAAATAAGTTCTGCTAACTGCATTGGTACACATTCTAACACAAGCGCTATTGCACCAGCTTCTTCACATTTCTTTGCATCTTCTATTAATTTTTTTGCACTCTCCGCATCTTTTCCTTGCACTTTATATCCACCCAACACTCCTACCGATTGAGGGGTTAAACCTAAATGCGCTACAACAGGAATTCCTGCGTTCGTCAAATATTGAATCGTCGATATAACTTCTCCAGCACCTTCTACCTTCAGTGCGTGTGCCCCGCTCTCTTGAACGATGCGACGTGCATTCACCATCGTTTCTTGTAATGATACGTGATACGACATAAATGGCATATCAGTTACAATAAACGTCTCTTTCGCTCCACGGCGTACAGCTTTCGTATGATGAATCATATCCTCTACTGTTACAGGTACTGTTGAATCGTATCCGAGTACAACCATTCCAAGAGAATCTCCAACTAGAATCATATCAACTTCAGCTTCTTCTGCTAATTTAGCAGATGGATAATCATACGCCGTTAGCATTGTAATCGGCTCACCTTGCTCTTTCATCTTCAAAAAATCTGTTTTTGTTTTCAAAAACTACTCCTCCTTTATGCAGGAGAGAGGAGATGGCCGAAATCATATAAAAAACCCCTCTGACCATAAAAGGGCAGAAGGGTTGTGTGTTAGTCGGCATTATTCATCCCTCTGTCCCAGTCCGTTATTGGATCAAGGCAGAATCCAAGTTATTATTTTTCGTATGACTTCGAATCATGGTGCAGTTCGCTCTGATACTGCCCACATTCGAACTAATTATAGCAAACTACAAAAAGGAATTACTACATTTTTTTGAAAAAATAATTTTTTATTCTTATTACGGTATATGAAATTTAACACGAGAGTATATATGCTATACAGTTTTTATGGAGAATTCTATCCTGAAAAGATACATGTTTTTTCAACGCATGCTAAAAAAGTCCAAGTTAATTTTTTCTGTAATCCATTTAACTGTATAGTATAACTCTTAAACTAATGATGCAGGTTAATTGAGGAAAGTACTTAACAAAGGAGAATTGCAGATGTCTATGAACAGGTGGTTATTTCGATTCAGCAGTTTGCTTGTAATGATTGTATGGTGGATGTCTTTAGGATCCTCCCATGTATTTGCCTCAGTTACTGTCGTAACACCCCCCACCGATTTAACGAAAGTGATTGAGGTTGAACTAAATGATGATTACTTTAATCCAAATGTTATCACGATTCCGCTTGCAGGATCAACAACATTACTATTGAAAAATAAAGGTAAAAACGAGCACACCTTTACAGTGAAAAAACTCGGCATTGACGTCGTAATCGAGTCAGGAAAAGAAAAGAATATTACCGTGAAACCTAAAAATACTGGTACATATGAATTAATATGTCGATACCATCTTCTTAAAGGAATGGCAGGCAAAGTAATCGTCAAATAACATGCCCTGCCAATTAGGCGGAAGATATTTTGAAATGAACTTTAAATATGAAAAAAATTTATTATCATGTTACAAATTCAACTCAAAACTATTGAAATAAAAAGAAGTTCCAAAAGAGGAACTTCTTTTACTTAATTTCAATATCTGCAGAATGAATATGATGTACTTTCCCCTCATGATCCTCCAGAAGTAATACACCATCCTCTGTGATTCCTTTTGCTAACCCCGTAATTGTCTCTCTCATCGTTCGAGCGGTAATTTCTTTCCCGATGCTCACAGCGTAACTTTCCCAAAGAATTTTAATGACAGAGAAACCATTTTGTAAATACTCTTCATATAATTTTTCTAGTTGTAAATAGATTTGTTGCATAAGTTCTGCACGAACAATCGGCTTACCTGATTCAATCGCTAATGAAGTAGCAATGTGCTGAATTTCTTCATCAAAATGTTCTTGCTTTTGATTCGCATTAATACCGATGCCCATAATGACAGCATTAATTTTATCAGGATCCGCTTGCATTTCTGTTAATATACCTACAGCCTTTTTACCTTGAATTAAAATATCATTTGGCCATTTTATTCCTACGTTTACACCCGTGCATTTTTCAATTGCCTGTGCAACACTAACGGCCGCTAACAAAGTAAGTTGCGGTGCATGATGAACTGGGATTGATGGGCGTAAAATAATACTCATCCAAATCCCTGTTCCTTTTGGTGAATGCCATTTTCTGCTTAAACGACCTCTTCCCGCTGTTTGTTCTTCTGCTACAACGACAGTTCCTTCTTCTGCACCTTCATAAGCAAGTTTTGCTGCAATGTGCTGCGTTGATTCAACAGTTTCTTCAAAATACACTGTTCTACCAATCCGCTTCGTTTGTAGCCCTAACTGAATTTCATTAGCGGTCACTTTGTCTGGCTTACTTGCAATTCGGTAACCTAATCGACGCACAGCTTCAAGTTCATATCCCTCACTCCGCAGATCCTCCATATGTTTCCACACAGCAGTTCTTGAACAACCAAGTTTATCACTAATTGTTTGGCCGGATACAAACTCGCCATCCGCTTCAGAAAAAACTTGCAATAACTGCTTTCTTATAGTAGATTGCATCCTTGTAGCCACTCCCTTATACGCTCTTTCTCATTAACTACGTTTCCTTGTACGATTGCTTCTTCGATTTTCTGAAGCATCTCAGCAACCCACGGACCAGGCTTTTTGTTTGCCCAGTTTAATAAATCATTACCAGTCACATTCATTTCTTGACGCTCCTGGATTGGCAATGCATGAAACATTGATTGTACTCGTTCAACAGATGTAGGGGCATAGCGTTCAATCATCGCTTCATATACTCTCTCTGCCATTTCAGCGATATGAATTCCCGTTTTATAAAGAAGGACTGTATCCCAATCCTTCTCCTTTCTAGTACGGATTGTCAATAAAACTGCAACAATATCTTTTATTTTTTTATTCGAAAACTTCCATTGACGTAAAAAGACAGATGGATGTTCTTCTCCGATACAATATAAGAAAAATGCCCACGCCTCAATATCCGTTTCGAAAGAATCCCATTTATACTGCGTAGCTTTTAACAGTCTCTCTTCTGACATTTGTAAATATGGCAAATGAGAAAATAGCTTCGTCTCTACTAATTCTTTGAGACCTTTCACACAATATGTACCAGTTAACAGTTTCTCAAACTCTACTGTAATACGCTCAATTGCTATATGTTCTAGCAAATGCCCATACGTTTCAATCGCTTGCTTCGTTTTCATTTCTAATGAAAAACCTAACGTGCTTACAAACCGAATACCACGCATCATTCGCAGGGCATCTTCTTGAAAACGATCCGCAGCATTTCCAACTGTCACAATTTCTCTCTGTTGAATGGCTTCCTGTCCAGCAAATAAATCGACCATTTTGCCTTCTTCTGTCATAGCAATTGCATTCATCGTGAAATCACGACGTTTTAAATCCTCTTCTAATGAACGAACAAATTGAACACTACTAGGTCTTCGAAAATCTTCATATTCGCTTTCTGTTCGAAAAGTAGTTACCTCATAGGGCTCACCATTTTCTACAACAATTACAGTTCCATGCTCAAGACCAACAGGAACATTTCTTGGGAATATAGCCATCACTTCTTCTGGTAGAGCAGATGTCGCAATATCAATATCTCCAATCGGCCTATCGATAATAAGATCTCGTACGCTCCCACCAACAAAGTAAGCCTCATGTCCTTGTTGCTTTAATGTCTCAATAATAGAACTAGCTTTTTTAAATCTTTCCATTTTTGTCATCCCTTAGTACGTCATAGTAAATCGTTTCATATTGTGAAACAATTTTTTCTGAGCGAAATTGCTCATAAACACTTTCTCTTGCTCGTTCTCCCATATTACGGTGAAGTTCCTCGTCCTTTAATAGCTGAATAGCTTGATTTGCCACTCCTGTTGTATCGCCAACTTCACATAAATATCCTGTTTCCCCGTGTTGAATAACCTCTGGAATACCTCCAACCCGCGTTCCGATACAAGGTACACCACACGCCATTGCTTCTAATAAAACAAGACCAAAACTTTCCTTCTCTGATAGAAGCAACATTAAATCACTCATCGCAAGTAGTTCTGCAACATTATCTTGCTTCCCTAGGAATAAAACGCGATCTTCAATATGTAAATTCTTCACTATCTGTAAAATCGTACAGAATTCTGGTCCGTCTCCAACAAGAAGCAACTTCGCATCTACTTCTTTAACAATTTTAGCAAATGCCTGAACAACATCCTGCACACGTTTCACTTTACGGAAATTCGAAATATGAATAAGTACTTTTTCACTCTCACTTATACCATATTCTTTCTTTAATTGAGACATATTACGCTTGAAATATACACGTTCGTCTATAAAGTTATATACCGTTTGAATTTCTTTACTTGGTTTTACAAGCTCATGTGTTTCGTTAATTAATGAATGCGAGACAGCAGTAACAACATCCGATTGCTCAATACCAAAACGAATTAAATTATTTAACGAAGGGTCGGAACCTAACACAGTAATATCTGTTCCATGTAAGGTTGTAACAATTTTAATACGCTCTCCGATCATTTGTTTTGCTAAATATGCACAAATTGCATGTGGTATTGCGTAATGCACATGTAAAATGTCTAAGTTTTCTCTTTGTGCAACCTCGGCCATTTTACTTGCTAACGCTAAATCGTATGGTGGATATTGAAATACAGAGTATTGATTTACCGTCACTTCATGAAAATAAATGTTTGGATATACTTTATTTAACCGGAATGGTAAACCCGATGTAATAAAGTGAATTTCATGCCCACGTTCCGCCAATTGCTTTCCTAATTCTGTTCCAACAACTCCAGAACCACCTACAGAAGGATAACATGTAATACCTATTTTTAATTTCATTTACATCCCCCTAATAAATCAGCATGTAATAAAACCGGTTTCTTACTCATAAATCCCTCGGCATACAAGACTCCAACTTCTTTTCCAAACATCTTCTCACGAGCAATCACAGTTTCAACGTAACCTTCTGTTAACGGTGTCTTAACACCATCACTCCCTGTTGAAAACTGACTTTCATACGCTTCTAATGCTTCCACCTTTATAGAGAGGTACTCACTTATATCTATACAAAAATTCGGTTTGTGAAAACCATTAATCATATAATTATAAAAAGACTCCACACGATGTGGTGAAAGTTCCGGCATATATTTACGGATTCCTGCTGAAAAAATAGCCTCTTCCACAAGCTTTGCACAATTTGCATGATCTGGATGGCGATCTTCATAGTACGGCGCAAAAACTAGTTTTGGTTTATATGTACGGATCACCTTGACAATTTCACGTATATACTCTTCTTTCATATACAAACCACGGTCTGGCATCGCTAAATTCAGCCTCGTTTTTACTCCCATTATACGAGCTGCGACCTTCGCTTCTTCTTTTCTCAACTCTATCGTTCCATTTGAAGAAAGATCAGCTTCTGTTAAATCACAAATACCTACTTCATACCCTTGCTTTGTATATTTAGCGATGGTACCAGCCATGCCGATTTCAACATCATCGGCATGAGCACCAAACGCTAATATATGTAATCCACTCATAATTGTTCCCCTCATTTTCTTAACTTACGATAATCTAAATCTCCTCGCTCTAATGCGTGCATTAACATTTCAGCACTTGCCATATTCGTTGCAAGTGGAATCGCATATACATCACATAAACGAAGTAATGCATTCACATCCGGTTCATGCGGCTGTGCTGTTAATGGATCGCGGAAGAAAATCACCATATCTAAATCGTTCTTTGCAATCATTGCACCAATTTCTTGATCTCCACCAAGAGGGCCAGATTGATATCTTGTTACAACTAATCCAGTCGCTTCCATAATGCGAAGCCCTGTCGTTCCTGTTGCAAATAATTCATGTTGTTCAAAAATTGGTTTATATGCGTATGCAAACGAAACCATATCATTTTTCTTTTTGTCATGTGCGATTAAGGCAATTTTCATCCGTTGTCTCCCCTTTAGTCGATAATATTTTCTAAACCGTACACAAGATGATCAAGGTTCATTACTGTCTCAATTGATAGTTTTACACCTGACATAAATGATGCACGATTGAATGAATCATGACGAACTGTTAACATTTGTCCATCTCCACCAAACATTACTTCTTGGTGTGCAATAAGCCCTGGCAAACGTACACTATGAATGTGAATACCGTCTACATTTGCACCTCGTGCACCTGCTAGTTGCTCTACTTCATTTGGATGACCTTGCTGCTTTGATTCACGATTTTGGCGAATTAACTCTACCGTTTTTACAGCTGTACCAGATGGTGCGTCTAATTTTTGATCATGATGTAATTCAATTACCTCAACATCTTGGAAATATTTCGCTGCCATTTGTGAGAATTTCATCATAAGAACTGCACCAATTGCAAAGTTTGGAGCAATAATTGTTCCTACTGCTTTTTCTTTTGCATTCTCTGTTAAACGTGTCAATTCTTCTTCTGTAAATCCAGTTGTACCAATAACCGAACGAAGTCCACGCTCAACTGCAAGTGTAACGTGTTGTTTCCCCACTTCTGGTGTTGTTAAATCTAACAACACATCTGCTTCTACTTCATCTAAACAAGTATGTAAATCAGCGTAAATCGGCGCATGTAATGCTGGCATGCCAGGTAAATCAGAAATCTTCTCACCACCATGCTTATAATCCACTGCTGCTACTAAATTAAAATGTTCCGTTCTTTCCATAAGAAGGACTGCTTCATGTCCCATACGTCCTCTTGGTCCGGCGATAATTACTTTAATTTCTTTCATTATTCTTTCTCTCCCTCATCAATACGTGTCCAGCGATCTTTATCACGTGTATTAAATTTATTCATTACAATGTTATGTGCTGTCTCTAAATCAATATTTAAACTATTTGCCATACAAATCATAACAAATAATACATCTCCAAGCTCTTCTTCAATACTTCTTTCTTTTTCAGTTGTTTTCTTCGGTTTCTCACCATAATAATGATTTACCTCTCTTGCAAGCTCTCCCATTTCTTCCGTTAAACGAGCCATCATTGCAAGCGGACTGAAATAACCTTCTTTAAACTGACCAATATATGCATCTACTTCTTTCTGCATATCTTTCATCGTTTTTGCTTCCATACTATTCACCTCTAATCCTTCCTCTTTCATGTTAGCCAATTCATCGCGATTTGACAAATATTATTCCCCGCCAAACACCTATTTGCGACCCATTTTTGGATAGACTATAATAAAGTGAAACTTCTTTTGCGATTTTTGCAAAAGATCAGCCCACACCAATCGGGTTCCTACGGCTGGTTTGCCCCTCTTCTTTGCTTCATCTCCTATCAGCCTTTAGAGCGGGATAAAGTGAAACTTTCTTTTGCACTTTTCACAAAAAATCAGCCCACATCAATCAGGTTCTTACTATTTTTACTAGCAACTAGAAATTACTTATTATTATGTTTTACCGTTTCAGCGGAGCAATGCAATCATTACATAATTAGGGGGATTTCTATATGACATCAAAATTGAAGATGCGAAATATTATTTTTATTTTAATTGGTTCCGCTATATTTTCTTTCGGTATTGTCAATATCAATATTGAAAACCACCTTGCAGAGGGTGGGTTTACTGGTATTACACTATTATTGTATTTTTTATTTAAGTTTGATCCTTCCTACTCAAACTTAATTTTAAATATTCCTATATTTTTTATTGGCTGGAGGTTACTTGGCAGAACGACATTTTTATATACATTAATTGGAACCTTTAGCGTATCTTTATTTCTATGGATTTTCCAGCGTTACGAAGTACTCAACTTACATTTAAACTTGCAAAATGATATGACACTCGCAGCTTTATTCGCCGGGGCATTTATCGGTATCGGCCTTGGAATAATATTTAAATATGGCGGGACTACTGGCGGTGTAGATATTATCGCACGACTAGCGCACAAATATGTTGGCTGGAGTATGGGGAAAACAATGTTTATGTTTGATGCTGTCGTTATCGTCGTCTCTATTCTTACCTATTTATCATACCGTGAGGGCATGTATACGCTAGTTGCTGTTTTTATCGGTGCTAAAGTCATTGATTTTATGCAAGAAGGAGCTTATGCTGCCAAAGGAGCGACTATTATCTCAGAGAAAAACGATGAAATAGCTGCCAAAATTTTATCTGAAATGGAGCGCGGAGCAACCTTTTTAAAAGCTGTTGGATCGTATACAAAAGTGGAACGTAATGTATTGTATTGCGTTGTTGCTAAAAATGAAATCGTGAAATTAAAGAATATCATTACTTCTGTAGATCCTCATGCTTTTGTCGCTGTAAGTGATGTACATGATGTAGTTGGTGAAGGGTTTACGTTAGATGAAAATAAAAACCCTTTACATAATTAAATATAACTAGAAAAGCGCCTTAGCTTTTCTAGTTTTTTATTACAAGTCTTTTAAGCTTCTCAAAATCCTCATGAATAAGCTCCAATAAACTCCGATTATAAAAAATGGAAGCTGGATGAAAAGTCGGAAAAACATGATATTCTTTCTCTGACCATGTAAACTCTGCACTTTGCATATCCTTTAATTTTTGAATGGGCTGTTTTAATAATTGCCCGTGTACATCTGTGATTTTTTTATTTTTTCCTGTTAAACGTTGAAGACCGATATTTCCAAGCGTGACGATAAGCTTCGGATGTATTTTCTCTAATTCATAATCTAACAAAGGCGCATGGGCAACTATTTCTCCCTGATTTGGCGTTCTATTATACTTTTTTTGTATGATTTCACCATTTCGTTCTTTTTTCTCTCGCCATTTATAAGGTCTACTCCGAACAGCGCTCGTAATATATACTTCTTCCCTTGTAACGTGGATACGCTCTAAAAAAACCATTAATTGTTTTCCCGCCCTCCCGCTAAACGGAATCCCATTATGAATTTCTGTTTCACCAGGTGCTTCTCCTAACAACATAAATTTGGGATTTTCAGGACCTTGTCCACTTAAAAAACCTTCTAGTTGATAAGGAGCACTACGCTCTTGTACTTGTTTTACTAAATGGTCTGGATATTTCATTTCCCCCACCACCTTTCCGCATTACTTCTATTATTTCTATTTGCAATACATTATATAATTCAATCCACACAACAAAAAAAGACTATCAAAATTGATAGTCTTTAGTCGTCGCTACGCTGCATACCAGTATACATTAATACGAGACGTAATAATTCAAATACCGCTACAGCTGCAGCTGCTACATATGTTAATGCTGCCGCATTTAATACTTTACGAGCTTGCCCATATTCATCTGTTGATACAATACCTAACGCTTCAATTTGTTGCATTGCGCGCTTTGACGCATCAAACTCAACTGGCAATGTAACGAGCTGGAACACAACACCTGCTGCCATTAAAATGATACCTAATAACAATAGTTTTGACATTGTCGCAAATATACCAATCATAATAAATACCCATGATATATTCGATCCAAAATTAGCCACAGGAACTAACGAATGACGAATACGCATAAAGTTATAATCTTGTGCATCTTGAATTGCGTGTCCTACTTCGTGTGCTGCAACTGCTGTACCAGCAACTGAATGTCCATAATAGTTATCTGTTGATAATCGAACCGTCTTAGCGGTTGGATCATAATGGTCTGATAAATGACCTGGTGTTTCTTCTACAGCTACGTTGTATAATCCATTTTCATCTAAAATTTTTCGAGCCACTTCCGCTCCTGTCATACCTGATGTTGAATAAACTTGTGAATACTTGCTATAGGCACTACGTACTCTTGACTGTGCATACAACGGTATGATCATTATGATCGCGAAGTAAATTAAATAAAACATCATGAACCTCCATTGAAGTTTTAATTATAGTACTTCTCATTCTATTTTCTTCTGCCACTATTGTCAATGAATAAACCTTACAATCCATATCTTTATTTATTGCATTATCTATTTTTAGAATGTACATTACTTTTTCTTTTTTCTCTCTCTCCTTTATACTTTCTCCATCCAACATAAGTTAATGTGAATAAAATAAGTCCCCCAGTAATTGTCATAAACCAAATGAGAGAGGGTGCAATTTCATCTTTTTTTACTGTGTGAAATATCTTTTGCAAATCCCCTTTAATAATCCCTAATTGCATTTGGCCGCCTTTCGTTTTTAACATAACGTTACGAAATTCATCTAAATAAGATAAATGAACATTTACACGCTGGACCTCGTTTTCTGGCAAAGCAATCATTAAGCTTGGATAAATAATATTGAATTCATTTAAAAACGTATTTAACGTTTGTTGAAACTGCCCAGCATCTTCTTTTTCCATCGCTTTTTCCATTTGAGAAAAGGCATCCATTACTTTCCTTTCTCTTTCCATCCAAAGTGGTTGATATTTCGATACTTGTGCATCAACAGCAAGTTGTAATGCCAGCACATTATCAATTTTAGCTTGCTTACCTAAACCTTCTTCAGAGAGCGATTGTTGCGCCTTATCGTAAGCTAAAGAAATAACTCTAACTTGATCTGGTGTTACTTCCTGCTTCTTTTCATTCCCCTTTATTAAAAACTGCTCCGAGAAATGTTGTAATACTTGTACCGCTTTTTCATCTTCATTACGCTTCACTAACTGTAACGAGTCGTCTAACAACCCTGTTAGCTCATTCCACTCTTCAGCATATATACGTAACGGAAACATTATAATTAGAAATGCTATCAATCCAATTAATGTTCTCTTCATCCCGGTCCCCCCTTAACTACTAGTACAAAATATGTTAATTTGGACAAGAATAGAACAGAACTAGACCGAAAAATATATTATCGTTTTACAAAGAAAAAAATTCTCTTTAAGCAGAGAATTTTTTCTGTGACATCCTTTTCTTTTTTACGAGATATCTATATAAGCTGTAACAAAGTATACTCCCACCTAAAATGAATAATAAAATAGCACACGCAGCATGCATAAAGAACTCTTCTGGTAACATTAATATAATTGGATCCTTTTCAGGATCAAAAACCCAATAATCATTACTAAATAAAAGTTTATGGAATAATACAAAACTCTTTTCAAAATTAATAGCAATTGGTAACATAAGCGCTATCGGAAAAATGATTGTTAAAATCGATCCGTGCAGTAAAAACTTTTCATTTTTCTTTTTTAATAAATAAATTCCGCCTATCACTGCAATCATAATTGTCGCATACATCACATATTGAATCTTTACTAAAATATTTTTAACATCTACAAAATGAATACGGCCATTTGTGGACATATCTAATGTGGGCAAATGTAATGCTCCGTCATAAAACGGGGATAAATATGTAATAAGCACATCGTAATTTCTTTTAATTTCATCCTTCGTCATATCCGCTAAATCAGGAATATTTAAAAAATCAATTTCAAAATAATACAACCATTTTCCATATACAACTGCCGTTGTTGCGAGTGCAAAAATAGAAAATGCTATGCTATATGAAACAACTAAAGTAATCAATCGATCCAATATTTTTGTACCACTCTTATTTTTCTCCATGTTCTCCCCCTAAATGTTCTAACCATCATAAAGAAAATTGTTTTCTTTGCTCACGTAAGCAACAATAATATGTAATACATAGTACAGCAATACTTAACCAAAACGTAAAATAACCAATTTCCTCTACAAACAAATGCATAATTCCATATCGCGGCATTTGCCAAAATAAATAATCAATTGCATCGTTATGCAACGTCCACACAGCTGCTACTATAAAATGCCATTTTTTTATACGATAGAATGGAGCATATAAAAATCCTTGTATTGCCATCGCGAAGTGCGAAAGCATTAACATGTAGCCCATAAGGCCTATAGGCCCTTTTACGTAAATCATAATCGCGTTTACAACAACAGCCCAAATACCATATTTTATTAAAGTTACAATCGCTAACGCTTCTATTAATCCCCAGTTTCTCTTTGCCAAAAAAGCAATTAAAACAAAGACAAAAAAGAGAGTCGCCATAGGACTATCTGGTACAAACGGCCAAAATATAGGTGACGTTTCTTTCAATTGATTTCCGTACCATATAAATCCATAAATTGTACCTAATAAGTTAACAATTAATAAAAATAATAATACCGAGCGTTGTCTTAACATTGCATACAAGTACACCAATCCGTATGTCCAACACCTTTCAAGCAAAGTAATTCATTCACTAAATCCTACTCTATTATAACAAACTTCATCCAACTAAATAGAAAAGCTGACTACAAATTTTGTAGTCAGCTTTTTTATTATTTTTTATTATACTTTGCAACGAATTCCGAAAGCTTCTTCAGTTCCTCATCCGTACCTTTAAATACACCTTTAGGCATTGAACCTTTTCCCTCTTTCGCAATTTTAGCAATTTCTTCTGGCTTTAAAGTTAAGTTTTGCAGTGCCGGTGCTGCTGCCCCGCCTTGTAAATTGTCACCATGACATGTTAAACAAGTATTTTTTTGCATTAATTTATAGCCATCATCATTTTTATCAACTGGCGCTGTTTTTACAATTGCTCCTTGTTTTTTTGCAGCTTCCCAGTCGTGGTGTGCTACAGATTCCCAAGTTAAAAAGATAATCGATGCAATTGCTAAAAGCATAAATCCAGTTGCCACAGGACGCTTCAATGGACGTCTTTCTGGACCTCGATCAAGAAATGGAGCTAACAGTAATGCTCCAAACGCAATCCCTGGCATAATAAATGCTCCAATTACAGTAAATGAACCGGAAGCATACGAATACTTTAATAACTGATACAAGAATAAGAAATACCAATCTGGAAGTGGTATATATCCAGCATCTGTTGGGTCCGCCATTCTCTCAAGCGGCGACGGATGCGCCACTGTTAAACATAAATAACCGATTAAAAAAACTGCACCAACCATCCATTCTTTTAACAAGAAGTTCGGCCAAAATGCTTCTGTTTTCCCTGGGTATTCAGAATAGTCTTTTGGAATATTTGGTTTCCGAGCTACTGGTACCCGAGAATCTCCTACAAACTTCATCCCTTTGCCGCGATGCATAATCTCCCTCCTTTAGTTCTTTCCCCTTTAATTTAGCAATCTCTTATAGTGGACCGGAAATACCTTGTTTGCGAATCATGATGAAGTGGAAGGCCATTAAACCTAGAAGTGCTGCTGGTAAGAAGAAGACGTGAATAGCAAAGAAGCGAGTTAATGTTTGAGCGCCAACAATTTCGGAATGACCAGCGAGTAATGTTTTAATATAAGGACCAATGAGCGGTGTTTGCTCTGCAATTTGAATCCCTACTTTTGTAGCAAATAAAGCTTTCATATCCCACGGTAATAAATATCCGGTAAAACCAAGACCTAACATAACAAAGAAAATAAGAACACCAACAATCCAGTTTAACTCACGGGGCTTTTTATACGCACCTTGGAAGAAAACTCTGAGTGTATGTAAAAACATCATTACAATTACGAGACTAGCACCCCAGTGGTGCATACCACGAACAATTTGCCCATAAGCAACTTCATTTTGTAAATAGTAAACTGATTCCCAAGCATTTTTAATATCAGGCACATAATACATCGTCAAAAACATTCCAGATAAAATTTGAATTACAGTAACGAAAAAGGTAAGTCCTCCAAAGCAATAGACGAATGCAGAAAAGTGATGTGCCGGGTTTACATGTTCAGGTACTTCATGATCAGCGATATCACGCCATATTGGTGTAATATCTAATCTTTCATCCACCCAATCATAAATTTTATTTAACATCTACTTTGCACCCCCTCTTGGCTTCGCTTTTCCTAGATACAGCGTTCCATCTTTCACTTTAGACTCGTACACATCAAGCGGAGCAAGGGGTGGCGTACCTTTAATGTTAATCCCATCTTTTGTATAACGACCCCCGTGACATGGGCAAAAGAATTGATTCGGATGTGCTTTGTCCGAATTCCAGTTAACTGTACATCCTAAATGTTTACATACTGGAGAGAACGCAACAATGTCTCCGCTTTCATCTTTATGAACCCAAGCTGATTTTGGTTCTTCAGACTTGTACCAACCATCAACCTGCTTCACTTTAAAATCGAAACGCTTCGGCTCTGTTGTAATATCCTTTACTTGCGCAACAGCAACCATATCCGTTCCCGCTTCTTTTCTTAACACCGGATCAAGCGCAAATCGCGTCATCGGCATTAAAATACCGGCAGCCATAAAGCCTCCTACCCCTGTGAGTGTGTAATTTAAAAATTGTCTTCTTGACACGCGATGTTCTTTCTCGCTCACGAAAATTTCCCCCCTCTATCAGAAATTGTCCCCTCGTGATAAATTATATAAAAAATAAAAACTAGGACACTATCATGATATAATACGCTCATGCACAGGTCAATATCATACTACTCATAATAATAAGAACTTTCTGTTTATTATGAGTTTCCCCATTTCTCTTCCAACATCACCATTATATTTTTTATATGTGCATGAATAACTTCTCTTTTTGCTTGATCACTAAATTGTTCTAATGCTAATGAAGGAAACCAAAACAAATCTCCCTGTAACTCTTGCATATCCTCTTTCCATGAAAAATCACTTGTAACATAAGCAATATGCTTAAAACCTTCACTTCGTAAATGATTTGTCCATTCTTGCAAACGACCTTTTTCATTCTTTTGACTTTCTACCAAATACGTAAACGCAGGCAGTAAAAGCACTCTTCCCTTATACTCTCTTTCCAATTCCGTGCTCAACAATTCGATAAATTCACCTTGTTCTACAACCATTTTCATTTCTTTTGCTGCCGAAATTGATAACAGCGGTATTACTCCTGTATCAACATACTCTCTTGCTTGCTCAAACTGTTCCACATCTTTTACAATCCACTTCAAATTCCTTCCCTCCTTCACTTACAAATGACAGAACTTTCACTTTATATATATTAAACCATACTAAAAGAGGTAAAAAAAGAAAAACTACCCAATATAGGTAGTTTTTCTTGATGAAAGTCTGAAATTTGTAAAAATTTATTAATCCAAATAAATTCTATAAAGTTTTTAACTCTGCCGTTAATCTATGAAACGCTTCCTTATCTTGCTTATCTAACGCTTCATCAATTTGTTTCAAAAGGCGTTCTCTCCTAAACGAAAATACACTTTCTTCCAAAAACCTTTCTGCAAGTAAACGATCTTTTTCATTTACTTCAATATGCTTTGGTAGATATGGGTTTTCTTCTAATACAGCTACATAATTCGCATTTTGAAACGATGATTTAAAGTTGAGTTGAATATAAATATCCTCATCTCGATTTAAACGAATATCATGAAACGATTTTTCAGCATCTGTTGTCATAACATTTTGTTTAAAAAAGTGAAACGGTGTGTCTTTCACACAATTCGCTGACATCACTAAGCCACGCGGACAATATTTTGCATGCTCTACGAAGTGGACTTTATGCATCAATTGGTCGTGACTCATTAAATAATTCAGAATCCATACACATTCACGCTGTTTCAGTTGGTAATTATTCAAAAACCATTTTACAAAATCCTTCTTCTCGTTTACAGAAACAGGGGTATTCATAGCAATTAAGTCCCTCCTCTGTCTTTCTCTTTTCTTTTTAGATTCAAGAAGCGGCATTCAGTTTCCTTCCAACTTATGAAAAATCCTCTAAATTATATAACAACTCTTCAATATGAATTTGTGTCGGGTCTAGTTGTAATAACTGGGTAAATACTTCTTTCGCCTCTTTTCGTTTTCCTTCTTCCAATAAGAAATAACCGTACTCTTCTAAGAAGTCTGGATGATTCTTAAAAGAAGTATATGCACTTTCATAGTGTTTTAATGCATCCGAATACATTTCTAATTGTTTTTTTGCATACGCAAGATCCCAAAGTAGTTGTGTATCTGGTTCTCCACTATCAATAGCACGCTCTACAATTGCAATTAACTCTTCGTACTTTTCTTGTTCTTTTAAGATATATGCATATTTTAATGTTGCACCTAAATGCCCTGGATCTAACTCAAGCGCTTTTTGAAGAACTTCCTCTGCTTCTACTATTTTTCCTAATTTCGCCGCAATGTTCGCTAACTCTACATAAAATGGAACTGAAAGCTCATCTACTTTAATTCCTTCATGAAGCGTTTCATAGCTTTCTTGAAGCATTCCTTCTTTTTCATAGCTTTTCGCTAAATACATGTACAGTGATGCGTACTCAGGGTCTAATTCTTTTAGTTCTTGCCAAGCACCAATTGCTCTCTGATATTCTTCACCTTGGTATAATGTGAAGGCATATCCAAATAATGAGTGAATATCTTTTTGTTCCTCTAGGCCTGCTTCATAATAAGAAATCGCTTCTTCCCAGTTTCCGATCGCGCTTAACGTTTCTGCGAGGCGAAGTGCGATCACAACACCACCCATTACTTTATGTTCCGCTAATAGCGATTCATAATAAGTAATTGCCTTTTGTTCTTCACCTTTACTACTATATAATTCTGCTAACCCAAACGTAATAACAGGTTCATCAGGCATCATTTCTTTCGCCTTTAATAGTTTTTGCTCTGCTACATCATCAAAACCTTGCATTTGGAATAAATCTGCAACAAGTAATAACGATTGAACATATAAATCGTCATTTTCTGGAATATCATGAAGCACTTCAATCGCTTCATCTTCTTTATCTAGATCAATATATAATTCTGCTAAAAATACAGTGAATTCACTTTCTTCTGGATACAGTAAACGTAAGTCTTCAGTAATTGCTAATGCCTCATCTGTAAATCCAAGTGTATGATAGTAACGAGCGATATCATACTTCTCTTCATCATTCGCAATTTTTAATTGTTCTTTTAATAATTGTAATCCTTTTTCTGCTTCACCATTTTCAATATATGAAACAGCTTGTTCAAACTTTTGCATAAACGTCTCCTTTAATTCTAAAAAATATTCTCTTCTGTTCATTTATCATAAGCAACTCACTGTTAGAACGCAACCTTTAGAATGAGCATGCTTCTTCTTATACTTCTTCCTACAGAGTAGTTAATTGTTCAAAAGGTTCGGATATGACACCGATACCTTATCATCATCTTCTATTGTACCGCTTTCTTTTATGACCGTGCAAATAACTTCTCTCACTAATTATCAAGCCATACAAACCGTGGTTTACAGAATAACTTAATTAGCAGTCTTCAACCTTTATTTTGAATGCGATAAAAAAGGCTCCTATAATAGGAGCCTTCACAATCTCTTAAGAATATGTTTCTTCTTTCTGTACTTGCTCATTTACAAGCCCTTTCAGTAACTCTATAATTTCATCATTTTCTTCCTTCAAACCGACAGTAATACGAATACCATCATCGATACCAAATGCAGCACCAGAACGAACGATATATCCTTTTTTCATTAATCGTTCGAAAGCTTCATTACCTGGTATACCGAGTTTTAAGAAAATGAAATTTGTTTGAGATGGATAATAGAATACGTTATATTCTTTACAAAATGCATAATACTGATTTAAACCTTCAGCATTCTTTTGCACACAATCTTGTAAAAAAGCTTGATCTTCTAATGCAGCGAGTGCTACAGATTGGGCTACAGTTGATGTATTGAATGGTAACCTAGCTACTTCTAGCTGTCCGATTAACTTCGCATCCCCAATCGCATATCCGATACGAAAAGCAGCTAAACCATATGCTTTTGAAAACGTGCGTAAAACCATAAGATTTTCATACTTTTCAAGAAGTGGTAATGTTTGCGGATAGTCTTCTGCTTCCGCGTATTCATAATATGCTTCGTCCATAATAACGAGAGCCGACTTAGGAACTGATTCTAAAAATGAAAGTAATTTTTGTTTCTCAACATATGTACCTGTTGGATTATTCGGATTACAAATCCATACAATTTTCGTTTTCTCATCTACTTGCTCTAGCATTGCATCTAAATCGTGAATACCATCTTTAAGTGATACTTCACGAACTTCTGCTCCTTCAATAACAGCATGGTGATGATATTGTGAAAACGTAGGATTCGCCATTACAACGTTTGTTCCTTCATGTAGTAACGCTCGGCTAATCATTTGAATGACTTCATCTAATCCACTACCAAATAGTAGTTGTTCTGCTTTTACACCTAAATGTTCCGCTACTTTTGTCCGAAGTTCAAAGGCATATCCATCTGGATAAAGGGCATATTGGCTCGCTAAAGAAGTTAATGCTTCTGTCACACGTGCTGAGCAACCGAATGGATTTTCGTTGGATGCTAATTTCACAATTTTTGATAAACCATATTCTCTTTTTACTTCTTCAATGTTTTTCCCAGGCACATACGCTCTCAAAGTTAACAATTGCTCTTTCACTCTCATTTTTCTTCCCCCAGTCATTTCATTCAATTTGATTACAATACGGTTATAGCCCCTTACTGTAATCTTTTGTCATAACCGTCACTATTACGAGAATACCTCTAAATGAGCACTTCACAGCACTTCGCTATCATTTTAAACCATATCTTTTTGAAATGCCTCTAACGCAATATGAACAGTCTCATCTGAAATAGATACGACATTCACTACCCCATATTCCTGCATAAGCACCATATGAATTGCTCCTGCATTTGCTTTCTTATCTTGTTTCATCAATTGAACGAGGCGCTCTACATTCAAATCTCCTGGCATTTTTGGATAGCCGTATTTCAAGAACCACTGCTTCATATCTTCATAAGCAAGATCAACCTTGTACACTTGCTCACTTAAAAATATGGCGAATAACATTCCAACCGCTACACCGTCACCGTGAGTAATATTTCCATACCCTAGCTCTTTTTCAAGAGCATGTCCTAACGTATGTCCAAAATTCAAATGAGCACGTACACCCTTCTCTGTTTCATCTTGTGACACAACATTTGCCTTTACAGGAATCGCCTTCGTTAATATATGGATTAACTTCTCATCATGAAGATCCGCTAATGTTTGCACTTCTTCTTTTAACCAATGGTATAGCTCCACATCACCGATAAGAGCATGCTTTATCACCTCTGCATAACCTGAACGCCACTCTTTTTCAGGAAGAGACTGTAAAAACGGTGTATGATATACAACTGCTTCTGGCTGATGGAATGCACCAATCATATTTTTACCTAACGGATGGTTAATCGCTACTTTCCCACCCACTGCGCTATCGTGCGCTAATAAAGTTGTCGGAACCTGCACAAAGCGAATACCACGCATAAACGATGCAGCAACAAAACCAGCTAAATCTCCAATCATTCCGCCTCCAAGTGCAAGAATTAAAGAATTTCTATCTAATTTATTTTCAAGAGCTGACGTATGAGCCGCATAGAAATTTTCGAAAGACTTCTCTTTTTCGCCACTTGGTACAACAAACGAAAACACGTGCTGCTCTACTTGTAATGCATCGATAACTGTCTGTAAATGTAGTGATGCAACAGCTTCATCTGAAATAATCATTACGTTAGATACCGCTGGCTGCATATTTTGAACGATCGTTGTTAAGTTTGACAACACTTCTTTACCAACATGTACATCATATTCTTTTGATTTCGTTTGAATATGTATGTTTCCCATTAAAATCCCCTCGCATATTCATTATGTTTCTCAATATTTTCACGAATTAGTTCCATACGATCTAATCCGAATTGTTCTATTAAAGCTGTCGCTAATTCCCAAGCCACAACCGCTTCTGCAACGACACTAGCTGCTGGCACTGCACAACTATCTGAACGTTCAATGCTCGCTGTAAAAGGCTCTTTCGTATCAATATCTACACTTTGAAGAGGTTTATAAAGTGTAGGTATCGGTTTCATCACACCGCGCACAACAATTGGCATTCCAGTCGTCATACCGCCTTCTAATCCACCTGCATTATTTGTTCTTCGTGTATATCCATGCTCCTCATTCCACAGAATTTCATCATGAACTTCACTTCCTGGTCTATGCGCTGCTTCAAAACCAATTCCAATCTCGACACCTTTAAAAGCATTAATACTCATAATTGCAGCTGCTAATTTCGCATCCAGTTTTCGATCATAATGCACGTAGCTACCTACTCCAATTGGCATCCCTTCCACAATTACTTCAACGATTCCACCAATTGAATCACCATTTGCTTTCGCATCATCAATCGCTTTCATCATTTGGTTACCAGCTTCGTCATCTAAGCAACGTACAGGAGATGCTTCGGTAATACTCTTTAATTCTTCAATTGAACTATACGTAATCTCCTTAGCTTGTACACCGCCAATTTCAATTACATGGCCCGCTACTTTAATACCAAGTTCTGCTAACACCTTTTTAGCAACCGCACCAGCAGCAACACGCACCGTCGTTTCGCGCGCTGACGAACGTTCCAGTACATTCCTCATATCTCTATGACCATATTTAATCGCACCATTTAAATCAGCATGCCCAGGCCTTGGTTTTGTCACTTTCCTTTTCATCTCTTTTTCTTCTTGCTCAGTTAAAGGCTCCGCCCCCATAATTTTTGTCCAGTGTGCAAAATCACGATTTTCAACAACAAGTGCAATAGGGGAACCTAATGTTTCTCCATGTCTAACACCACTTAAAATTTGCACTTGATCCGTTTCAATTTGCATGCGTCTACCGCGCCCATATCCCTTTTGCCTTCTAGCTAACTCTTCGTTTATATCATCTGCTACTAAAGACAATCCTGCCGGAACACCTTCTATAATCGTTGTAAGTTGTGGACCATGAGATTCACCAGCTGTAATATATCGCATACGTTATTCCTCTTTTCGTATATGTATTTATCTCACTATATTAACTTTTGTCATTCTAAAAATATTAAAGAAATTATATCATAAATCGACCATTTTCTTATTCTATATTTCCGATAGTCCTAATTTAAATATCAACATATCATAACAGTTCAAACTTCGTAACTAACTGAAAATAAAAAAAGTGCAAGAAGAATACCCCTATTCTCCTTGCACTTTTTACTATTATCACAGTGATTAAAGCGTTTACAAATTATTTCAAAATAATTAGTAAATCCATTCATTCATTAATTTTGAGTAGTCAACTAATTCTTCTTCTTTAAAGAAAATAGCAATCTCGCGCTCTGCGCTTTCTAAAGAATCAGAACCATGGATAATGTTTTTCGCAACAGTTACACCGAAATCTCCACGAATTGTTCCAGGAGCTGCTTCATGTGGTCTTGTTTTCCCCATCATGTTACGAGCTGTATCTACTACACCTTCACCTTGCCATACCATTGCGAATACAGGTCCAGATGTAATAAAGTCTACTAACTCACCAAAGAAAGGTTTTTCCTTATGCTCAGCGTAGTGTTGTCCAGCAATTTCTGGAGTGACTTGCATTAATTTTGCACCAACTAATTGAAAGCCTTTTTTCTCAAAACGAGCTACAATTTCCCCAATGAAGGCACGTTGTACACCGTCTGGTTTTACCATTAGAAATGTTTTTTCCATAAAAAATCTCTCCACTTCTGAATTATGTATGTAATTGTATATCCCCACACACATATTATCACCCTTATCACAATTGTGCAATAGTTTTGAAATAGAGAGATTATTTTATTTTTTAGAATAAACCTTAAAATTTTCGTTTTCCAATATACTTTGCAACATTTTGTAATGCGTACTTTGCTTTTCCACGTGGGAGTGGTTTTATTATTTCTAAAGCTTTATGTAAATAACGTTCACTAAACGCAAATGCTTGATCAATTGCTGTACTATTTTTTACAGCATCAATAATTTCTTGCATTTCACTTGCTGTTGAATTTTCATGTACAGATGTGATTTTCTGACGAAGTACGGGATCTTCCATCGCATATAAAGCAGGAAGTGTAATATTCCCTTGTAGTAAATCCCCACCAGCAGGTTTTCCAAGTTTCTCTTCTGTAGAAACGAAGTCTAAAATGTCATCAATAATTTGATAAGACATTCCTACAAAATACCCATACCAAAATAGACGATTTACCGTATCACGATTAGCACCAGCAGCAATCGCTCCCAATTGACAACTCGCGGCAATTAATAATGCTGTTTTTCGCTTTATTCTTCTTAAATACGTTCTTAAATTTTGGTCATAATTGTATTTATCTTTAATTTGTTCAATTTCACCTTTACAGACTTCTAAAATAGTATGTGATAACGCTTGATGTGCCTCTGGAATTTCGATATTGGTTATACATTCAAGAGACTTAGCGAACAGATAGTCCCCTGTATACATCGCAATACGATCTCCCCATTTCGCATTCACAGTCGCACTGCCGCGTCGTAAAAATGCAGCATCAATAACATCATCGTGAACAAGAGAAGCCATATGAATAAGTTCTAACGCAACAGCAACATGCTTAATCGCATCTAACTTATAATCTCCAAATTTCCCTGCAAGCAACACAAATACAGGACGAATTCGTTTCCCACCAGCTTCAATAAGCTGTAATGCTGCCTCTTCTACTAATGGCTGTTCAGAAGCGACTGTCTTTTTTAATTCTTTTTCTATCACATTAATATCCGATCGTAAAAAAGAGTACATAAGTTGTAACTTCATATTGTTCACCTTAACCTAAAACTTCTTTTTTCTATTTTGATTCTGGTTTAATTCCTAAATGCATTGCTGCTACCCCAAAAGTAAATGGTTTCACTTGCACACGTTCAAGCCCAGCTTGCTCAAACATTTGAGCCAATTCTTTCATCCCTGGGAACGTACTAGCAGATTCTTGAAGCCATGAATATTCTTTATAACTTTTCGCAAACATCTTTCCAAATAACGGCATGATATATTTAAAGTATAAAATATACCCTTGTCGAAAACCAATCATTGTTGGTTGAGATGTTTCTAAACAGATTACTTTTCCACCTGGTTTTACTACACGCGTCATTTCTTTTAATACGTGCATATAATCCGGTACGTTACGTAAACCAAACCCAATCGTCACATAATCAAACGTATTATCTTCAAACGGAAGTTCCATTGCATTCCCATGTAGAAGTTCTACTTGTTTTAATTGTAACGCCTCTACCTTTTGCTTACCAACAGATAACATATTTTCACTGAAGTCTAAGCCAACAACCTTTCCTTGCTCACCTACGGCTCCAGCTAGCGCAATTGTCCAATCTGCGGTTCCACAGCATACATCAAGCGCTTGACTGCCTGGTTGTACATCCATAATTCGCATCGTTTCTTTCCGCCACGCTTTATGTCTTTGAAAACTAATTACAGAATTCATCACATCGTATTTATCAGAAATCTTTTCAAATACGTCATGTACTCTTTCTTCTTTTGATTGTTGCATGCTCGTACCTTCTTCCAATGTAAAATTGCTTATGTCTTCTATTTATTCCTTAACACAGAATTTATTTCATTTATGTCTGTGTGATTTTCTAAAAATTGTTTTTCTTTCTTTCTCAATTCCTTCATCCAACCATTAATCACTACTTCTGCTTTATCCCCTAAAGCATCTTGCATAGCTTGAAAAACAGGTGAATGTTGCTTATCAGCATACAATTGAATTTCTTTTTGAAGGCGATTTCCACCTAATACGTATGTGATAAATGGCTTCCAATGTGATAACTGAAAATGATCACATGTTTTTTGAAGGAGCGCAGACTCAATCGTTACTATGCTTTTCATTATGTCATCCGTCGTTTCATGCGCTTTTTGGTATAACATAATTTTGTGTTCATTTATCTCTTTAATTCCTTCAGCAAGTGCACGAATTAAAACAATATCACGATTCATAGACAATAAATAATAATATAGTCCACTATAGTAATCGCCTGCAAGTACTGTTAATTGACGACATTTATGGAATTCAATCTCTTCCTCGCCTGCTTTATTTGATACCCTTTCATGCGTATCAAGCGCAATTTGTACAAGCATAATTGTTACTACGTAATGCTCAATTTGTTCTATATGTAAGTTTGCACTCTTTAAAGCACCATATAACAATGCTATCTTTTCTTCATCAATAAATGGTTCTTCAATATAGTTTATAAAATAAGGATGGCGTAATTTCTCCATCAATTTTTCTTTTATACCCGCATACCCTCCGTAGATGTCACACACAAAAAATCACCCTTGTTTTCTAATTCATAAAACTTATTATAACACATACACTCTATTTTCTATAACCAAAACTTGGCTACACCTACCATTCATGTAAGCAATCTTTCTAATCTCACTCTGTCTAGTTAAAACTATATCATTTATTTACTAAAAAAAAAAAAGAAAAGCAGTTTCCCGCTTTTCTTTACTTCGTTTTAATAAACGATAAAATTTCACTGCGCGCTGCAGCATCATTTTCAAGCACACCACGCACTGCTGTCGTTACTGTTTTCGCACCTGGTTTTTTCACACCACGCATCGTCATACACATATGTTCTGCTTCTACTACTACCATTACACCATGAGGCTCTAGTACTTCCATAATAGAGTTCGCTACTGTTGATGTAATACGTTCTTGCAGTTGTGGGCGACGTGCAATTGTATCTACGGTACGAGCTAATTTACTTAACCCTGTTACCTTTCCACCTTGCGGAATATATGCAACGTGAGCAACTCCATAGAATGGTACTAAATGATGCTCACACATCGAATAAAATGGTATATCTTTTACTAGTACAAGCTCTTCGTGATCTTCTCCGAATACTTTATGCAAATGCTCTTTCGGATCTTCATGCATACCTGAGAACACTTCTGCGTACATTTTTGCAACACGCTTTGGTGTATCAAGTACTCCCTCACGATTTGGGTCATCTCCAATCGCCTCTAAAATAAGGCGTACTGCATGTTCAATTTGTTCTAAATTAACTTTTGCCATCCGCTAGCCCTCCCGAAAACCTAAAAGTGATACGAACACATTCTAGCATATTTATGTTTTTAAAAGCAAAAAGAAGAGTTCCCAAAAAGGAAACTCTTCTTCCCTGTTAATATGTAAGGATTATTTAACCGCATCTTTTAACGCTTTACCAGGTTTGAATGCAGGTACTTTACTTGCAGCGATTTCAATCTCCTCACCTGTTTGTGGGTTACGACCTTTACGAGCCGCACGCTCACGAACTTCGAAGTTACCGAATCCGATCAGTTGTACTTTATCACCTTGTTTTAAAGCTTCTAAGATAGAATCAAAAACAGCGTCTACTGCTTTTGTTGCGTCCTTTTTAGAAAGGGAACTTGCTTCTGCAACAGCATTGATTAAATCTGTCTTGTTCATGCCATTCACCTCCTCCCAAAGATAAGACTGTATAATGATCATAAAATGAGTCTTACTTTCATTTGTAGGCAATTTTTGCAAATTCTATACTACAAAGATGTAGATAAATCATTATCAACGCCTATATTATACGATTCTCCTTTATAATTCAATATTTTTAAGGAAATTGTTACTCTTAAAATGTGAAAATCTGATGAAACTTGACAATTTACAACAATGTATTAGATAATGACTGTTTATTTTTCTATTTTATAATCAAAAAAAACAAAAAATCCCTCTACAATGAGA
Source organism: Bacillus cereus group sp. BfR-BA-01311 (assembly GCF_022664295.1). Classification (NCBI taxonomy): domain Bacteria; kingdom Bacillati; phylum Bacillota; class Bacilli; order Caryophanales; family Bacillaceae; genus Bacillus; species Bacillus cereus group sp. BfR-BA-01311. Next base: position 118,875 of record NZ_JAKUHC010000006.1, on the reverse strand, counting down.
GGGATTTTTTCTTATAGTATAATCGCAATTAATCCGCCAGATCCTTCATTAATAATTCTTTCTAGCGTTTCTTTTAATTTATATCTAGCATTTTCTGGCATTAAAGATAATTTCGCCTGAATTCCTTCTCGAACAATCGAGCTAAGTGAACGTCCAAATATATCAGAATTCCAAATTGATAACGGGTCATCTTCAAAATCTTGCATTAAATAACGAACTAATTCTTCACTTTGCTTTTCAGTACCAATAATCGGCTCAAACGTTGACTCTACATCTACTTTAATCATATGAATAGATGGCGCTACCGCTTTTAACTTCACACCAAACCTTGAACCGTGACGAATAATTTCTGGCTCATCTAAGCTCATATCCGCTAATGCAGGTGCTGCTACACCATATCCTGTTTGCTTAACCATACGCAGTGCATCCGCCACTTGATCGTACTCTATTTTCGCATGAGATAAATCGAGCATAAGCTTTAACAAATGATCTTTCCCTCGAATTTCTACTCCTACTACTTCTTTTAAAATCTGATCATATAATTCATCTGGCGCATATAAATCAATCTCCGCCACACCTTGCCCCATATCAATGCCAGCTAGGCTCGCTCGATCAATAAATTCATATTGACTAAACTGCCAAACAACGCGATCCACATCACGAAGACGTTTTATATCCTTCACAGTTTCTTGAACTGCTTCTTGATAACTTTGACGCAACCAATGCCCTTCATTTAGCACCATTACCCAACTCGGAAGGTTCACATTCACTTCTAATACAGGGAATTCAAATAGCGCTTCACGAAGTACATTATATACATCTGTTTCTCTTAAACTCTCCACACTCATTGCAATAACCGGGATATCATATTCTTCTGATAAACTTTGGCGTAATTGCTCTGTATCTGGATGATACGGCTGTACCGTATTAATTATCATAATGAAAGGTTTTCCTACTTCTTTCAACTCATTTACAACGCGTTCTTCTGCCTCTATATAATCTCTTCTTGGAATTTCACCAATTGTTCCATCTGTTGTAATTACAACACCAATTGTTGAATGTTCTTGAATTACTTTACGCGTGCCGATTTCTGCAGCTTCATGGAATGGAATAGGTTCTTCATACCAAGGGGTATTAATCATACGCGGGCCATTCTCATCTTCATAGCCCTTCGCTCCAGGAACCGTATATCCAACACAATCTACTAATCGAATATTCACTTCAAGTCCTTCATCTACTTCGATAGAAACCGCTTGGTTTGGAACAAACTTCGGTTCCGTCGTCATAATTGTACGACCAGCAGCACTTTGAGGCAATTCATCCTGCGCTCTTTGACGGTCAGACTCATTCTCAATATTTGGAATAACTACAAGTTCCATAAATTTTTTAATGAATGTTGATTTCCCTGTTCGAACAGCTCCTACAACTCCAAAATAAATATCACCGCCTGTTCGTTCTGCAATATCTTTAAAAATATCTACCTTTTCCAAGTGATTCCCTCCCTCAAAATTTTTGGGAATAATTCCGCGTTTATAGTCAACTAATACCTTCTCTAACGTTGCCTATAATATCTGATATAATATAATGGTATTCTAGAAGTTCGGACAATATATCATATAATTTTGTCCAATTTCATATGACTATTAAAAAATATCTTTTGTTTGCATCGTAAGTTGTATAACATAAAAAACCTTTCTTCTAGAACTTATTCACTAAAAGAAAGGTTCATGACTTATCATTTTAAAAAAATTGGTTCTCCGTCCTTTACTGTGTACGGTAAAGAATAAGCTGGTACAAACGGGGAACCTTTCGAAAGTATATTTCGAATATCTTCTCCCTCTGTAAACTGCCCTTCATTTTTTTTCAAAGCGTCATATAAGTCGATTCTATAATCAACAAAAACTTCTCCTTTTTCATTAATTACAAAAGGAAGTCCTTTACCAGAATATGGACTTGTCACTTGTGGCACATCTTTATATCCTAGTTTTTTGAAATCCAATTCATATACACCATCTGAAATTACTTTTTTAAAAGGTGGATATTGATGTTCATCACGATACATCCTAAGCTTTAAAGATAGTTCCTGAATTTGTTCAGCCATCCTAACATCAATTAACTTTACTGTCGGATTTGTTTCAACGTCTATTAATACGTATTGATATACTCCTCCACTTTCATACGCATTCCCTGGCGCTTCTTGTATGTAACGCGGGGCAATCTGTTGAAAATCGATTGGATACTTTTGATAAATAGGTGTACTCATATCCCTCGTCTTAATTGGCAATATCCCATCATTTTGCTCCTTAAATGTCACAACAGCTTTTTGAACAACCTGTAGCTGATCTTCATAAGGAACCGCATTTTGCTTCATATTTTCTTTCGGATACAGACACCCCGTTAAAAGGCTCATACAACAAAATATTAAAATAATATGGAATTTTTTCACTAGCATCACCTTTTCATACTAATCTAATTTGCTCCGTATGTAGTATTTTCGAGACCATTCCATTTACTGCTGTACAGGTCCACTAAATACAACAAGAAAAATAACAATTCCTGACACAATCATAAGGGTGTACGCTACTAACGCTGTAATCCCTTTCAAAAATTTATTCTTTATTCTATGTCTACTTAATAAAATAAAACTTACTGCAAAAAACATAAATCCAATTGCCCCTAAAGCCAACCACATTTTCATAAGCCCTTCTGACATATACACACCCCTTTTTATTAATCTATTTTTATACTATTTTAACAAATTAAAATCTTTAAACAAATACAAAAAGAACATTTTACTACAAATCGCGAGTATGTAACTTTAATCAATAGGTTTTCCAGCATTTCTCACCAATCTAGGCAAAAATAAAACCGAAGCGATTGTATCTCTCGCTTCGGTTGACCAAATATGCCCAAAAACAGCTCTATTCCCATTCTTTCATGGCTATCATATGCAATCTCCAAACTCTTTGTTTCTCATAATTTATTTTTTAAACATTTTGCTTAACGAACCAAAATCTGTTGGCATATTATTATTAATAATCGCTTTTACAATTTGATCCTCTTGCTCTTTCGGCACTTCACGTCCCGCCATAAGAGCCACTTGATGAATTAATTGACGAAGTACAGTTTCATCACGTAAATTCGCATTTTGCACGGATGATGCTAATTTAAAAATATCCTCTTTATTTACTTTCGCTTCCTTCTCAATATTATTAAAAATATTATTATCCATTCTTTTCACCCTCTCCTCAAGTTACTCTTCATCCTATGCAAAAATGAAAAAATGGTGAAAAGACCCAAAAAATAAAAAAGCGACAGAAGTACAAATGTACTTCTGTCGCTTTTCTTTACAGTAAATCAGGTATAGCTTCCACTTCATGTTTTCGAACACGTCCCATCAATGAGCCTACTGCATCTTTTACGTTATTCCCATTGAACAGCACGTCATATAAAGCAGCTGTAATCGGCATTTCAACTTCCATTTTCTCTGCCAATTCATGAGCAGCTTTCGTTGTTCTTACACCTTCCACAACCATACCCATGCTTTCTAACACTTCTTCTAAAGAGTGTCCTTTTCCAAGCATATTTCCAGCGCGCCAATTTCGGCTATGAACACTTGTACAAGTTACAATTAAGTCTCCCATACCAGTTAGACCAGCAAACGTTAACGGATTCCCGCCCATTTTTCTTCCTAAACGAGCAATCTCTGTTAAACCACGTGTCATCAATGCCGCCTTTGCATTATCACCTAATCCAAGACCATCAGTTATACCAGCAGCTAATGCGATAATATTTTTTAACGCACCACCAAGTTCAACTCCAACGATATCTGGATTTGTGTATACACGAAAATAACTATTCATAAATAAATCTTGTACTTCCTCAGCCGCTTCCATACGCTTTGCTGCAGACGTAACTGTTGTCGCTTGTCGTAAACCGACTTCTTCAGCATGACTCGGTCCAGACAGTACAACAACATCTTTAATTAAGTGCTCTGGAATTTCTTCCTCAATCACTTCCGAAATACGTTTTGACGTACCAGGTTCAATTCCTTTGCTCGCATGAATCCAAGTAATTGGTTCAGTAACAATTTCTTTCATCTCTTGTAATACATCTCTGTACGCTTTCGTTGGTACTACTAGCAGTACTGTATTTACATCTACTAATGCTTCTTCTAAAGAAGAGTAGGCTACGATTGTGCTTGGCAATGTAATGCCTGGGAGATATCGACTATTCTCATGTTTCGTATTAATTTCATCCATAAGTTCTGGGCGATTTCCCCAAATACGTACATCATGTCCATTGTCAGCTAATACCATCGCTAACGCTGTTCCCCAGCTACCTGCTCCTACTACTGTGATTTTTGTCATAAAATCACATCCTCTCCATTAGTCTCTTGCTCTAGCGATAATGTGAATCGGCGTTCCTACGAAGCCAAATGATTCACGTAAGCGATTCTTTAAGAAACGCTCATATGAGAAGTGCAATAATTCTGGATCGTTTACAAACACAACAAATGTCGGTGGTTTTACCGCAACTTGTGTTGCATAGAAAATTTTCAGACGGCTACCATTATGAGTTGGCGTCGGATTCATCGCTACCGCATCCATAATTACATCATTTAATACGTTCGTTTGAATACGGATACTATGACTTTCATTTACCTCATCGATAACCGGTATTAATGTTTGTGTACGTTTTCTCGTTTTTGCAGATAAGAAAACAATTGGTGCGTATTCTAAGAATTGGAAATGAGCACGGATATTTTCTTCAAATGCTTTCATTGTTTTTTCGTCTTTTTTCACTGCATCCCATTTATTTACAACGATAACAACAGCTCGCCCTGAATCATGAGCATATCCAGCGATTTTTTTATCTTGCTCAATAATTCCTTCTTCACCATCTAAAACGACTAAAACAACGTCAGAACGTTCAATCGCTCTTAGCGCACGAAGTACACTATATTTTTCTGTACTTTCATACACTTTTCCTTTTTTACGCATACCAGCTGTATCAATAATTACATAATCTTTTCCATCTTTACTATATGGTGTATCGACAGCATCACGAGTTGTTCCTGCTACATTACTAACAATTACACGCTCTTGACCAAGAAGAGCATTTACAAGTGATGATTTCCCTACGTTTGGACGTCCAATTAAAGAGAAACGAATTGTGTCTTCATCATATCCGTCTTCTTCAATCTTTGGAAAATGTTGTGCAGCTTCGTCTAGTAAGTCACCTAACCCTAATCCGTGTGTACCTGAAATTGGGAATGGTTCGCCAAATCCTAATGCATAAAAGTCATAAATGTCACTGCGCATTTCCGGATTGTCTACTTTATTTACTGCAAGTACAACCGGTTTATTTGAACGATATAAAATTTTTGCAACTTCTTCATCAGCTGCTGTTACACCGTCACGACCGTTTGTCATAAAAATGATAACATCCGCTTCATCAATTGCTACTTCAGCTTGTTGACGAATTTGTGTCAAAAACGGCTCGTCTCCAATATCAATTCCGCCCGTATCAATAATGTTAAATTCATGATTTAACCATTCTCCAGCGCTATAAATACGATCGCGCGTTACACCTGGAATATCTTCTACGATTGAAACTCTTTCTCCAACAATTCTATTGAAAATAGTAGATTTCCCTACGTTCGGGCGACCTACTATCGCTATTACTGGTTTCGGCATATACTTTCATCCTTTCAACTTGCTTCTGTTTATTATGTAAAAAACCCTTCTTTGTGCAAGAAGGGATTTGCATTCCAGAATATTTCTCAACGTATCAAAACACCTCACATTATAACACACGTTGCTAATGTTTCACAATAATATATACATTCTCTTGTAAGCGATGTGCTATACCATCTAAAATTGCTTCTAAATTATTTGCAACAAATTCTAGTTCCTCCGTCGATTCGCAAACGAATAAAGGAGCACCACCTGCAAATTTTTCTGGAGTCGTTGTTATAACTGCCAGAATAACACTTTCTAACATCATCTCTTATCTCCCCTTCCTTTTGGGGCTTCCGATGACATATGGACAGCACTTTCTAACGTTGGTACATTTCCTATGACACCTATCGCTTTCTCTGCATCTTGATCTTGCGGCAGGACAAAAATCCCAACCCTGCCATCCTCTAAATCACGCTTTGCTAACGGTACAAGCGCTGGTGTACCAGAATCTCTATAAATCCCTAACGCTACTGAAACATCGTGTAAAATAGCTTGTCGTTGCCCTAAATTTGAGATTGTAACCATCGCATCAATTGATTTCGGCTTTAAAATAAAACCCATACCATATTTCATAATTTCTTCTTGTCTTGCTGGCAATCCAATATTCATAATGTAAATATTGTCAATATAAAGCCCTGCTCCTTCAAAACGAAGCGGAACGTGCTCAATTTCAACAAGATCATGTAGCCTTTTACCAGACATTAATTTTTTCGCGATAAAAAATGCGATTATAGCCATAATTACTCCTGCAATCCATGAACGGAATCCTATATACGCAAACGTCGTTGCAAACGACGTTAACATTGCCAAATAGTTGCGACTTTCAAAAACCAATGCAATTCCTTCAATGTATGTATTTCCACGCGGTACGAGCTCATACCCATCTAATTGTTGAAGCGTATTTCTTTCCATATTACGTACATCACGAAATTGTGTCGCTGCTAATGTAAGAAATGTAATGGCAGAAAAATCTTTTTTCAAAATAGACGGGATTGCAATCGCTCCTAAAGCAGCTGCAATTAACCCCATTGCAATATGAATAATTTTCCCATGTAGCCTCGTCGGATATTGCCGCGTATCCGTCCGAAGCATTAGCACCCTTGTAACTGTCCCCGCTATTACGCCGCATAAAATGGCTGGTGTATATTCAGTCATGTATTACCCTCGCCTTTCTTTTACGTGTTTTTCTCTTAAACCGTTCCATGTATACTGATGCTTTTGCAATCCAAAACAATATTGCCATGAATAATGTAGAAATGGCGACGATATCAAAAAATGCTAAACTACCGTAATCATATGGAAAATTCAATTTCCTAAAAATAAATGTCACTAGCAGCTCTCCTTGTAACATCCCTACATATAGAGAACATAATCGTAATATGCGATCCCCATGCAATAACACCGATGCATACACAAGAGCACTACTTAGCAGAAACACTCTATCCACCACAATCCAAATCGGATCATATATTTCTAACAGATGAAAACTTGTATATAACATTGCAATAATAAGTGCCGAAAGTAAGCTATACAATTTTTTCCAGACGGAATATAGCGTGATCCCTATAAAAGAAATAATACAAAGTAAAAGAGCATTTACTGATACCACGAATGAGGCAATCGTTACATGTAACGGAGAGCAAATTATAAAAATCAGTATACAAGCGCCTAACTTCCACCGGATAGGGTCCTTTTTCATAAAAAAGGTTACAATGATCCACCCTATCCAAGCTACAAAATAAAAAGTACTTCCATCCATCAACTTCACCTCCTATGTTTTCCATTATGGGAACTTTTTATGAAAGTTAATCCACTTTATTTACGCATAGTTTTTTCTTATAACAGCAACACTTTTAACAAGGAGGTGTTATTCATTATGGGTAAAGATCGCCAAGAACGAAAACTACGAGAATCACGCCGCGTTGAATCCGATCGTGATCAATCACTACAATATCCAGGTGCAACTGGACTTGATACACCAGAACAGGCTCGAAAACAAAACCAGCACTAATTAATACAAAAAGACGGTTTCTATATTGTACGAAACCGTCTTTTACATATTTCTTCATAATTTCTACTCATAATACAATTCTTTTGTGTTCGCATTATAGATTCGATTACTTGACGTGGCATCAATCGTCACTATACCTATTGGTTTAGACTATAATTTACAAATATATCTGAGAATAGCGATTATCTCGATACCTATTTAAATTAATATTATATCTCTAACGAATAAGTATCTTTATCATTAATTGTACAAAATACTTCCTCGGCCTTTACAATATTATCAACTTTGATATACGAGTTTACCAATATAAACTTATAATAGTCAGATAGCATAACATACCCAGATAAAAGGTTTATAATTTCCAATTCATTTTCCCCTAATTGAAAATACAAATCAGCTAATTCTTTCGCTGCGTTTTCCATTTTAATAATATTTTGCTCTTTACTATTCGCTTTTTGTACCCTCTGCATAACGCTTAACAAATCACGCAATTGTGTTTTTCCAATTTCCCTCTCATTATATTTCTCAATCTTTAATTGGTACTGACAGTAAAGTACTAGCGCCTCGTATTTATAAAAATTCTTCAAATAAAATTCTATTAATTTTTTTGCTATATTTTTATCAATAGCCATATAACATAATACCTGCTTTACTAACTCTTCTTCCTCTATTTCCAAATCTAATTCATTCAAAATATCTACATTTTGGATGGCCCTATAGTCCTTCATCTCATAAAAATTAAAAATATAGTTAATATCATATTCTTCAACTTGTTTTTTGATTTCCTTGCCAATCCCGATAATTCGCTCTAATGAAAAAAAGACAGTTATAAAGATAGATAACGTTTTAACTACATCAGAACTATTAAACACATCATTAGCTAATATTACAATAGGTATAAACAATACATAAACTACTAATTTTCTAACTAGTTCTATTACTTTATTAGAACTCGAATTCATCCATATTAACAAAAATAAAGAGAGACCAATCAAGGCATTCATCTTAAGAGATATACCCCAAAAAATCATTTTCGTACAATAAGTCACGACAAAAAAGCTAATTAAAATTACTAACCAATAGCTAAACCGACTCTTGATAACCCTCGCTTTTTCTTCTGCTTTATTTAAATGATAAATGCGAATTGTACCACTTAAATACATAAAAAAATTAACATATTTTAAACTTCCTACACTTATATATCGTGTCATCCAAAAAAGAATTACTAGCCCAATTATTAATGCAAAAATCATATTTTCTTCAAGCATTATCAAATATACAAAAGACAACACACTTTGTACAATCAATCGAACTTTTATAGATTTAAATACCACTCTTATCACTTGACTAATTAACATAAAAATAAACACGATAATTGTCCATTTTATGTACAGACTAAAATCGCTTATATATTCATTCGTAAATTTCATTAACTTATCTGTCATCATGATTAATTTGTTTTGCGTTTCGTAGCTAATATCCCCACGTAAAACCCCTTTAAGTATATCAAACAATTCAACAAAGTAATTTGATAATTCTATTATACCGACTTTTTTTAACAACATAGGAACCAACATTAATATACTAATAAAATATATTATATATAAAATCGCTATCAAATCTGATGTTTTTTTATTTTCTTCACCTTTTTCTAATAAATGAATCCGAAATTTATCCATAAAAAATGCTATATCCCCCAAAACATTTGCTCCTTTCTAATACTGCCTTTCTATATTACAGCAATAAATTCACTAAAGAATAGCCTCTCTATATAAAATATTTTTTATATAGTAATATACAAATTCAAAAATTCTATACGCAATTCATATTAATTTAATATCAACCGGATATAAATAATTCTCCGGTTGATATTAAATAACTTTATCTCCTACTATAATGCGCAGTATCAATACCACGCTGCATTAACCAATGATATGTTTCACCCTTTACAACAAGAGGTACAGATTGCAACTCTTCTATCGTCTTCGCACCAAGAGCTGTCATTATAAATTTCAAATCTGTATGTAGAAGCTCAATTTCATCTACTAACTTCTCGATACCATCTTGCATTAAAATACGTAAAAAATAACCAGCAAACGCAGTTGTATTCGCCCCTAATGCGATTGCTTTCGCTACGTCAAGCGCTGTTTGTATACCCCCAGATGCAATAAAAGAGAGGTTATTATTTGTAGAGGTTGCTTCAATAATCGAGGTTGCTGTTTGTATGCCCCAGTTATTAAAATAAGAAAGCATTCGCTGTCTTCTTTCGTTTTCAACAGCAGCAAAATTCGTACCACCTTGCCCACCAATATCAATTGCTGTTACACCTACGTTCACTAACTGTTGCATTGTTTCCTTACTCATCCCAAATCCAACTTCTTTTACAATGATAGGAACTTTACTATTTAAAACAATTTTCTCAATGCGCTGAAGTACTCCAGTAAAATCACGGTCTCCTTCTGGCATCGTTAACTCTTGTATGACATTTAAATGAATTTGTAATGCATTCGCTTCAATCATATCAACGGCGCGCTCTGCCTGCTCGATAGTTGCCTCACTACCTAAATTAGCAAAGAAAATACCATTTGGGTTTACCTTTCTAATCACCTTATAAGAAGCAGCTTCACTTTCATCTTTTAACGCCGCCATTTGCGAACCTACAGCCATAGCAAGGTTATGATGTTTCGCTACATATGCTAATTGCTCATTAATATGTAACGTTTTCTCTCCTCCACCACCAGTCATCGCATTGATAAAAATCGGCGAACTTAGTGAAAGTTCGCCGATTTTTGTTTCACATGTTATTGTGTCATAATTTGAATTTGGCAAGCTTTGATGCACAAAATCAATATCATGAAAGCCATGCGTACGAGACTGACCAGTAGAAAGAGCGTATTCAATATGATCTAATTTACGTTTTGCCCTTACCACTTGTACCCCTCATTATTTCTTTAATTTTTTCAGTTGTTCACCAATAATATCACTTAATTGGAAAGTAGCAGAATCAGCATTTGGCTCATACTGACTATAATCTTCAGTTACATTATTTTCCTCAAGCGCTTCTTTTATACTTAAAGAAATACGTTTCTCTGCTACGTGAACTTCAAGTACTTTCACTTTTACTTCTTGTCCCATTTCCAATACTTCATTCGGATTTTTCACGTGACGATTTGCAATTTGAGATACGTGTACAAGCCCTTCAACGCCCGGTAAAATCTCAACGAATGCACCAAATGTAACAAGGCGTTTTACTACTCCCTCACGAATATCTCCAGCTTTTATTTCGCCAGCAACGTTTTCCCAAGGTCCTGGTTGAGCTGCTTTAATTGATAAAGAAATACGTTGTGTATCAGCATCAACAGATAACACCTTTACCTTAACCTTTTGACCTTGCTCTAACACTTCAGAAGGTTGCTCTACACGTTCGTGTGAAATTTGTGAAATGTGAACTAAACCGTCCACTCCACCAACGTTAACGAATGCGCCAAAGTCAGTTAATCGTTGTACTGTTCCTTCAACAACGTCCCCTTCTTTTAATGAAGAAATTGCTTCTTTTTTCTTAGAATCTAGTTCTAATTCTACTACCGCTTTATGCGAAAGGATTACACGATTTTTTTCACGGTCTAATTCAACAATTTTCACCGCTAATGTTTTACCTTTATAGTCAGTAAAGTCTTCTACATAATGTACTTCTACAAGTGAAGCTGGAATAAAACCGCGAACACCAAGGTCCACAACTAATCCGCCATTCACAATATCTTTTACAGTAACATCAAATACATGACCAGAAGTAAATTTCTCTTGTAGTTCTACCCATGCTTTTTCTGCATCAACAGCACGTTTAGATAAGACAAGATCATCTTCTTCTAATTTAATAATTTTCAACTCTAGTGTTTGATCTAATTCTACAACATCGCTTGCTTTTTCAATATGAACGTTAGCTAATTCACTAATTGGAATTACGCCATCTGTTTTGTATCCAACATTTACAAGCACTTGTTTCTCTTCAACCTTCGTTACAGAACCTGTAACAACGTCACCAACTTGTAATTCTTTTGAATCCATAACTTCTTCATTCATTTTCTCTACCATGGAAATACCTCCCTACAGAATTGACAAAGCATTTTTTATGTATATACGAAATGAAAACAAAGTTTTCATTTGCATGTTTAAGAATTTCTCATCACATACTCTTTTTCAATAACATTCACAAGAAAATATATTAAACCTATATAAATAGTATACAGCAAAACCAGCTTGAAAAAAGTATGTTTTGAAATATAATAGCGAATATATTCTGACAGTTTTATTCCTCTTTAACTAACTTCTTACAAATCAGCTCATTTGTCAAGGAAAGAGACTCACAATTCACGTATCCTTTACATTTCTATTTAAACAAAAAAAGAAAGAGGACTATCCCCTTTCTTTATTTCGCAAACACTCCAGAAACAATGCTCATAATTTTTTGGACAACTTCTTCAATTGATAAAGAAGTCGTATCTAATTCCAATGCATCATCAGCCTTTTTTAGTGGAGAAACTTCGCGTTCTGAATCTAATTTATCACGCTGAGCAATTTCTTCTTTTAGCTGCTCTAAATTAGAATCGAAACCTTTATTTAAATTTTCTAAATGTCTTCTTTCCGCTCTTTCTTCAACAGAAGCAAGCATAAAGATTTTCACTTCAGCATCCGGTAATACATGTGTACCAATATCACGGCCGTCCATTACAACGCCGCCTTTTTTCGCTAACTCTTGCTGACGACGTACCATTTCTTCACGAACAAGGCGATGTTTCGCTACAATAGATACTCGATTCGTCACATCAGGTGTACGAATTACTTCAGAAACATCTTGTCCATTTAAAAATACAAGCTGTGTATTTTCTCCTTGCTGAAACTCAATATTTACATTCTTTACAACTTCCATTAACTGCTCTTCATTTTCAATGTCTACTTTTTGTTCAAGGGCTGCATATGTAAGCGTACGGTACATTGCGCCTGTATCAATATAAACGTAAGAAAGTTCCTTCGCAACAACTTTTGCCACTGTACTTTTCCCAGCAGCTGCTGGACCATCTATAGCAATTGAAATTCGTTTATCCATTGTAACACCTCATTTTTTCACTTATAAAACAAAACGAAAAGCAGGTGTTCACCCTGCTTCTTCTCATTTGCTTCACGTCATTAAATCCTCAATTATTGTAGCATAATCCTTCATAGAAGAAAATGAAAACTACCTATTCACCTGCAAGATTTCCACTTTGTTTTTTACCATGACACCCTCATAATAAACAATTTTAGATAAATATTTCACTGATGACTTATGTATAAATAACAATTGCACAACAGAAAGACAAATGAATTGTATTATTAATATACGAATAAAAATTCTCTCCATCTTTTTCACCGGAATTCTTCCCTCCTATACTATATTTGCACATTTCGTTTCATGATTTTATACATCGTACATATAGCAGTTAATTTTATTGTCATTTTCGAGGCATACTTTTATACATTTCCATTGTCGAATTTACTCAAAACATGTTATGTTCTAAATGTATTTTTTTACTTGAAAGGGGTATAAGCATTGAAAAGAATCCTAGTTTTACACACAGGTGGAACAATTGCAATGGAGGAAGATAAAGAAACTGGGGTCGTACAACCAGGTGAAAAAAATCCTCTTTTAAAATTCATTCCTGATTTAGAAGGCGATGTTGATTTAATCGTTGAAGATGTGTTCCACCTACCATCTCCTCATATGACACCGAGCGAAATGTTACAATTACAAGTCATCATTGATGAAAGAGTAAAACAAGACAACATTCATGGCGTAGTCATTACGCATGGCACGGATACATTAGAAGAAACAGCTTATTTCTTAGATTTAACAGTACAAGCAACTATTCCGATCGTAGTGACAGGTGCAATGCGCTCTAGCAATGAGTTAGGTGCTGATGGTCTATATAACTTCTTATCAGCTGTAAAAGTTGCTAGTTGTGATGAAGCTGCAGAAAAAGGTGTTTTAGTCGTATTAAACGACGAAATTCATTGCGCTACAAATGTAACGAAAACACATACAAGTAATGTTGCAACATTCCAAAGCCCACAATACGGACCAATTGGAATGGTAACAAAACGCGGCGTTGTCTTCCATCACGCTTTAGTACATCACGAAACATATACGATAAACAAAGTGTCTAAAAATGTAGTTGTTCTAAAAGCATATGCTGGCATGGATGATACATTATTAGCAGCAATCGAAAATCTTCCTGTAGACGGCATTGTTATCGAAGCTCTTGGACAAGGTAATCTCCCTCCAAGAACACTACCTAGTCTAGAAAGATTATTAAATAGAGGTATTCCTGTCGTATTAGTTTCTCGCTGTTTCAACGGTATCGTTCAAGACGTATATTCGTATGAAGGTGGCGGTAAACACTTAAAAGATATGGGCATTGTATTCACATACGGCTTAAATGCACAAAAAGCACGCATTAAATTACTTGTTGCATTAGAGAATACAAATTCTCATGAATCCATTCAAAATATGTTTATGCACGAATAAAAAGGAGCTGTCGAGGTTTTCCCGACAGCTCCTTTTTATTTTTCTCTTGATGCAATGGTTTGCGCAATCGCATCTCCATGAAATCTTCCGTTCTCGATAAATATTTCATTTGCATTATTTCCAGCAGCAATGACACCTGCAATGAAAATATTTTCAGCATTCGTTTCCATTCTATCCTCTGTATAAATTGGACGTCCTGTTTCTTCATCAATCTGAACACCCATCTTCGTTAAGAAGCTATGATCAGGATGATAACCAGTCATCGCAAATACAAAATCGTTTTTGATTGTAAGAGCTTCACCATCAACTGTAAACGTTAATGTATGCTCAGTAATTTCTTTCACATGAGCCCCAAAATGCATTTGAATTGTACCATTTCGTACTAACGCCTCAAATTCCGGCAAAATCCAAGGCTTTATGCTTGGTGAATACTCACTTCCACGATACAGTACCGTTACACGTGCACCAGATTTAACAAGTTCTAACGCGGCATCTACACTCGAGTTTTTCCCACCTATAACTACTACATCTCGATCAAAATAAGGATGCCCCTCTTTAAAATAGTGAGCTACTTTCTTCAATTCCTCACCTGGAACATTCATATAATTTGGATTATCATAATATCCAGTTGCTACAACAATATATTTCGCTATATATATTTCCTTACTTCCGTCACGCTTTGTCGTCTCAACCTGAAAAGCTTCTCCATCTTTTTGAACTTTCTCCACTCGCTCAAAAGCATTTACACGTACAGATTTACGTCTTACTACTTCACGATAATACGCAAGCGCTTGATTTCGAATTGGCTTACGATTTTCTGTAATAAAAGCTACATCACCAATTTCTAATTTTTCACTAGAAGAGAAAAATGTTTGATGAGTTGGATAATTATAAATGGCATTTACAATGTTTCCTTTTTCAATTACTAACGGATTTATCCCTACCTTTTGCAACGAAATTGCAGCCGCTAATCCGCACGGACCGCCTCCGATTATAATAACTGTTTCTTTCTGCATACTCGTCCACTCCTAGTCTTCTACCAATACACTATTTATAAAAACAAGAAAAAACCTACTTACAGCAGTAGGCACCTATCTTTATTGTATTCATTTTTCATATATTTGTCATCTAAACGAAACGTACATCCGATAGACATCTGCTAAAAACTGCTGAAATTTAATACCTTGTTTCCCTAATACATTCTCAGGATCAATCTTTCTAGCTGGATCAAGCGTTTTATGTGACACGATATCTTTTTTCGGATTTAAGCCAAAGTTTTGGCATAAATACGCATGATACCATGTAAAACGATTATATGCTTCCCAAAAGTTAACATCACCACCATAACAAAGTTCCACTCCAATGGCCGCCTTATTCGCGTCATAGCCATATAAGTCATTATCCGTCGGCACACCATATCGAACATGATACGCAACTTCATTTATAGGAATAATCTCCAATATTGTTTTATCATCTATAAATGTATGCGCCGAAGCTTTCGGTTGTAATTCATTAAAGTAATCTCGATTCCCTATCGCATTGCTTCCAGGATTCCCCGTATCATGGCTTACAATAAATCTCACTTTAGTCAGAGGAATCCCCGGTCGTGAACTTCCATATCCAATATAGTTGCGCTCTATAGGAAACATCGCCATTGCTACCAACTCCCGCTCTAGAAGATTACCTTACTTCCTTATATATGTATTCGGTAGCAATGTCCTTATCGCATATTTCTTACGCGAAGAGAAAATCGAAAATATTTGAAGTGAACACCATAAACAACAAGATACTTACAGCCACTCCATAAAAACCGTAAAACCAAACACAATCTTCTTTCGTATCTAAACCGAAAAATTTATTTACCGATTGTAATAATGTGCCACGCTTGCTTTGTTTGTTTCGTAATACTTCCACTCGCTCTACAACATCTGCTGGCATCATAAATCTTTGGTCTACTGTCATTTTCATCATTTATCTCTCCTTAAAATCATTTCCGTTTTGTTTATCTAAGGAGAGTATAGCACGTTTGTTCGTACAGAACAAGCGTTCTTTTTATTTTTATTTTATTTTTCAGCAAGCCAAGTAAAAATCGAGATTACAACGGCAATAATCGGCCCTACTACAACCACACCAAATACCAAAAACAGTAACCCTTCCCCGAACATCCGAACGGTACTTATTTTTCGAGCTTTCATCGTTCTTCCAAGTTCTCCCTCTAACCTCTTAACCTTCTCTTCTAATTGTTCTACTCGTTCCAGCATTTCATTCTCCATATACAACACCTCATTTAATACTTCAACAAAAAAACGTGATTCCCTCGAAAGGAAATCACGTTTTCTCAAGATATAATATTTTATACCCAACCTCTGAAGCGGCTTGCTTCAGCCATTTTACGAACACCAACCATGTACGCCGCTAAGCGCATGTTCACTTTACGAACTTGTGCTGTTTCATAAATAGAATCAAATGATCTTACCATTACCTTTTCTAAACGTTGTTCTACTTCTTCTTCAGTCCAGTAGTAACCTTGGTTGTTTTGTACCCACTCAAAGTAAGATACTGTTACACCACCAGCACTTGCTAACACGTCTGGAACAAGCAAAATTCCGCGATCTGTTAAAATTTTAGTCGCTTCTAATGTTGTTGGACCATTTGCAGCTTCAACAACGATTTTCGCTTTAATATCATTAGCATTTTCTTCTGTAATTTGGTTCTCAATTGCAGCTGGTACTAAAATATCGCAATCAAGTTCTAACAATTCTTTGTTTGAAATTGTATTGTTAAATAGCTTTGTTACTGTACCGAAGCTATCACGACGGTCTAATAAATAATCAATATCTAATCCGTTTGGATCATGTAACGCGCCGTAAGCATCTGAGATTGCAATAACTTTCGCACCTGCATCATGCATAAATTTAGCTAAGAAGCTACCAGCATTACCGAATCCTTGAACAACAACGCGTGCACCCTTAATATCAATGCCACGTTTTTTAGCAGCTTCGCGAATACAAATTGTTACACCTTTCGCTGTTGCTGTTTCACGTCCATGTGATCCACCTAATACAAGCGGTTTACCTGTAATAAATCCTGGTGAATTAAATTCATCAATACGGCTATACTCATCCATCATCCACGCCATAATTTGAGAGTTTGTGAATACATCTGGAGCTGGAATATCTTTCGTCGGACCTACGATTTGGCTAATTGCTCGTACATAACCGCGGCTTAATCTTTCTAACTCACGGAATGACATTTCACGTGGATCACAGATAATTCCACCCTTACCTCCACCATATGGTAAATCAACAATACCACATTTTAAACTCATCCAGATTGAAAGTGCTTTCACTTCATTTTCTGTTACATTCGGATGGAAGCGAATTCCACCTTTCGTTGGACCAACAGCATCATTATGTTGCGCACGATATCCTGTAAATATTTTAACAGTCCCGTCATCCATACGAACTGGTATTTTCACTGTCATCATACGAATTGGTTCTTTTAATAATTCATATACTTCGTTTGGATAACCCAATTTTTCTAACGCTTCACTAATAACAATTTGTGTTGAATTCAATAGTTCAAAATGTTGTTCCCTTTGTTGTTGTGTTTTTGTTTGAGTTCCCTTTTCGGCTACCATAGTAAGTAAACCCCCTGTAATTTCACTTGTTTAGTAAACCTTCATTGCCTAGTATACACCCTTAAATTTGGAATGCAATAGAAAACGCTAACAAATATATACAAACTATTTTCTGTTGCAAGCGTTTTCACTATTATTATAGTCCTTTTATTACTTTTAGAAAAGTAAAATACTTAAATATTTAAATATTTTTTATTTTCATCAACCACACTCCCATAAAACTGCATATTTTATTTTCAAAAAGTATGTTCGAGTATTTACAATCATCCCTTCCCTTCTCCAAATAAAAACAAAACCTCAGCTATGTTGTATTAGCTGAGGTTTTGTTTTTTCACAAAGTAATTGTGTATTTGTTCTATCGCGTTAACATCCATTAATTCTTTACCGTACTCCATGATGCGATAAATGGTTGCTGTAGACGGATTACCGTATTCCGCTAAAATAGCTATAAAATCCGCCTTTAACAATTGAATTTGTTCCTCTTCTTCCACCCAAAGATAGAAGCGCTCATCCCACGTATATAGCTTTCCGCCAGTTACACCAAGGTTATATAAGCGATTCGACAGGTTAATTACGTCATCTAGCGTAGCAAACTCATATAATATATGCTCACTTTCATCTAGAGTCACTTGCATTTCAATAAACTCGTCACGGAACTCATCATCTGTATCCATTTCTTGATTTTCTTTCGTTACAATTACAACCATCCCTTGTGCTTGTAGAGAAAACACTTCAACTGCAATCGGACCATCTGCTTCAAACCCTAATTCCTTATTTGCTTCTTGCATCATATCACGAAATAATTGCTGTACTTTCGGTGCATTTCTCCATAAATCTTCTTTCGTTAATCCTCGTTCAGATAAATCATCAAATGTTAGAAAAATTTTTATCTTATTGTAATTTAATCGTTCCAGCCTCATCTCATACCCTCCCTACGTAACCAATGCATCTAATTTTTATTATATGAAATAGAAAATAGATGGTTCTTTTCGAACAACTATTCCGACATTTTTAACCATCCATCCCATTCTTCTTTCGTATCACCAATTAAGATTGTTTCAATGTCCAACTGGTTTAGAACGCCTAGCTTTCCGATAAATCCAACAGAAAGAGATTCCCTTTTTTCTTGTAATAAATTTATAAAGTTCATCGTCTTTTTCATTTCTTGTTCGTCAGCAAAAGATATAAATACATATTTCGGCTGTATTTCCTCTACCGCTGATAACATACCATCTTCAGCTAAGCTTGTCCTAATATATATCGCCTCATATCCTTTTAAGCGTAAATAAGTTGAAAAAATAAATCCTTTCAATGCATCCTTTTCTAACACAATAACTTTGTGTAAAGAGGAAAACATTGAGGCATTGTGATACACCATCCCTAGACGCGTTTGTAAAAATGATAGTGCATATTGAAATTGCACCATTGAAATCTCATTATTATTTTTTGACGTTAATAATTTGTCTGTCACTCGAAGAACGATACTGGCAACAACCTTTTCTGTTGAATATATACTAAAAGCTTCGTTTAATAATGCAGCAATTGTAATTTCATCAAATTTTAACAAAGCTTGTAGCAAATCGTCCACTAAAACAACTTCTTTATCGAAATGTATCTCTTTTTGAACTGTACTCTGCAAACGATTCTCTTCTAATAACTGAACTGCTTGTCCAATCATCATACCGGAAGAAACTTTTTCCATTAACCATTTTAAAATTTGAATATGCTCTTCTGTATATAAGCGATGCCCAGCTTGATTCCGCTTTGGGGCAATAATTTGATATCGTCTTTCCCATGCACGAAGCGTACTCGGCTGAACTCCAATTATATTCGAAACGGCTTTTATATTATATTTCCCACTAAGAGTTGGCATCATTTCCCTCCGCACAATGTAATGATATGTGTTTGAGCAGGTGCTCGGAAACGAAGTGGTATCAATGTTGTTCCATACCCATTACTAACAAAGAGAATCGTATTCAAATGGTTATATACGCCACCTTTTAAATATTTTTTAGATGGGAATAATCGGATTTGTCCTCCATGCGTATGTCCACTTAACACAAGTGAAATCTGTTCATTTCCAGACATTTTTTTTATTATATCAGGGTTGTGACTAACTAGGATACGAAAACCATCTTCTTTACAATCCGCCAATGCCAAATCTAGACGATCACGGTGCAATCCAACATCATCTATACCGAGCAAACAAATTTTCTCTCCTAATTCAGACTCAAATACCACTCTTGTATTATCTAAAACTTTTACGTTATTTTCTAATAATAACGCATCTAATTCATGATATTCTATCTCATAATCATTGTTTCCCCACACAAAATATACAGGACCTATCTCTCTTAACTTTTGAATATTCGCAGAGATTTTTGATAAAGAGACACCTTTCTCTGCTAAATCTCCTCCGATAATTACGAGATCTACTTTTCCTTTTACTTGTTCAATTAACAAATTCGAAATGACCCTTCTATGAATATCAGAAATAAAAAACACATTTACTTTTTGAAAACTTTTCGGAAATTCTTTAAATACTAAAGTATGTTCCAACACCGTATTACGCATCGCTTCTTTATACATCACAAAAAGTAATAAAATCCCCATGCCTATGAGAGTACTGAATAATATAATCCATATCATATTTTTGACTCCCTCCTCATAAAGATAATCCTAGGCTTTTATAACAAACTGTGATCGCTTAACTCGCTAGCTTTCTTGCTTTGTGGACTTATCTTTTATCGGAATTTTTAATTCTTGACCTGCACTCACTTCATCTTCCTGCAAGTTATTATACTTTTTAATTACTTCAATTCCATTTCCATCTGAAAAATATTGCTTCGCTATACTTTCTAAAGTTTCTCCCTCTTTCACAGTATGCGTTATTACTTTTTCGGAATATTTCTGCGACTCAGATTTAGCTGAATCAAAGAAGATTACTTCAAACGCACTTTTTCCAGCATTATTACTATCACCCTTCACCTGAATATATTTATCCGTGTACCACAAAATACTAATCGGCAGAAGAATGAATAGAAATGTTAAAACCCGGACGAAAATGTGATTTATTTTAAACTTTTGTTTTTTCTCTTTATTTCTATGAATTTCACTACGCGGCGGTAAACTTTCTTTTTCTTCCACTCGCTCAACTTCTAATTCCTCTTCAAAATCAGGAATTCGTTTCCTCATGTTGTTCACCACCACCTTCCATTTATTTTCTTAATTGGAGTCCCATTATAAAATCAACAAGAAAGTGTGCAAAGATTGTTATAAACAAATTTCCTGTCCATTCAAATACATAACCAAAGACAAAACTAATGAAACAGACGAAACAAAATAAAAATGGCTTTGTTATATAACGAATATGTAACACTGCAAATACGAAGCTCGCAATTACAATTCCAAAATGAGTCTGTACTACACCTCTAAATAAAAATTCTTCTGCAAAACCAATCAAGAACGTAATAACGAGTAAGTGTAGAACGGACATTCCTCGAAACATCTTATCGTTAATACCACCATCATCAAACCATGACTCCGGAAACACTCGCATTGCAACATAATCTAATAACACAATACCAATCGCTAACAAACCACCTATAATAAGTATAGATACTGGTTCCCATTTCCATAAATTAAAGACTTCTTTTACATCTTGAAATAATATATATGCCAGTAAACAGCCAATACCGATAATAATTAACTGTGTTATATATAGATTCAGCCTTATTTCCTGCGGACTCATATCTTCAACATTATGCCTTTGAATGTTCATCATTCCTCCATCTTTTCTAGGCCGAAAAGCTTTTGTAACTCTGTTTCCCAATTATAGTCGAAATCCGATTGTTGCGCTCGTCTTTTTTTATAATCTTCTTTGGTAATACCGCAATAATCGCAGCAATTAATTAACTCTTGCTCTTTCCTATAACCGAACTGTTGCAGCACATATTCACGTCTACACCCTTTAACTTGTATCCATGACTTCATCTTTTCTAGCTCACTATATTTATTACGCAACCTTATTTCTACTTCAGCTATTAATCGGTTCATGATTTCATCTGACAAACCTTCTAATAATAATCTTCGTTGTTGTATAATTCCAACCTGTTCGAGATGATAACGAACGAAACGCCAATATTGCTCATTAAATCTTGCTGCATTATAACAAATTTCTTCTACATCTTCTATTGGTAATTCCTTCGTTTGAAATATTCTTTCTTGTAGTAAAGAAAATAAAAATTTTATTTGTGACTTACTTGGCAATTCATCCTCAATGATTGAAATTGGTAAATCATGATCCAACGGACTACATAATAAAATAGCTATACTCGGTTCGCCATCTCTTCCAGCTCTTCCGATTTCTTGTAAGTAAGAGGCTATATTAGTTGGATAATGAAAATGAATAATATATCGCGTATTCGCCTTATTTACCCCCATACCAAATGCACTTGTGCATATTACAAGTTGCAATTGATCGTTCATAAACTGCTGTTGAATTAACATACGCTCTTCATGTTCCATACCACCATGATAAAAAGCTACACCAGTAACACCTTTCCCTCCCAAGTATTCCGTTAACCTTTCTGTCCACGCTCTACTTGAGCAATATACAATCCCCGGCCCTTGTAAATACATCACCTGCTCTAAAAGCGCCTCTTTCTTTTCTTCTATCGTCTCTACAAATTGCACATCCATTGCAATATTAGGACGATCAATAGAGTATACATGTTCCGCGGCACCCTTTAAATTTAAACTATCTGCGATATCCTGCAGTACCCCTTTTGTCGCTGTGGCTGTCAATGCTAATACTGTAGGAGAGCCAATATTTCCAATAACTACATTTAGTTTTTTATAGTCCGGTCTAAAATCATAACCCCATTGAGAAATACAATGAGCCTCATCAACAACAAATAATGAAATATGAATTTTCTTCAATTCCCTAATTAATAACTCCGACTGCAACATCTCTGGTGAAACAAAAATAAATTTATATGAAGATAATTTTTTCATCGCTTCTCTTTTTTCATTTAATGTCCGAAAACTATTAAATGCTATCACTCGGTTTTTCACAACATACTTTAATTGTGTCACTTGATCTTCCATTAAAGATAATAACGGTGATACAACAAGCACTGTTCCTTCTCGCATAAGCCCCGGAAACTGATAGCACATAGATTTCCCTCTTCCAGTCGGAAGCATTGCTATCACATCTTTTCCTTCTAATAAATCTGTAATTACTCCTTTTTGACCTGGACGAAATTCAGAATATCCAAACCACTTATATAAATATTCTTCAAGTTTCATTTACACCCTCCATCCGCGCTAATACAAGACGAACTTCAAAATAAGAGATATCTTCTCCAACCGCTTGTTTCAAAACACGTAACTTCCGCGTTTGCAATGCTTCAATTACTTTTATTACTTTGTCTATCTTTTCTTTTTCCATAAACATTTCAATAGAAAAATCTTTTTCTCGCAAAGCAATTTCAACAAAATGATCTTCTATCGTTGCAACCTTTAAATTCCGAATCGTCGCTATTTCTTCTAAAGAACGTCCTTGTCTCCAAAAATTATATGTTTTTTTCGTGGATAAACTAAATAATTCAGCTCTCTCATTTGGATAAGATATAATTTCAGCTAATAGTGGAAATTCATTTTCTTTATCACGAACTTCTTGTATAAAGAAATGTATTGTACCCCAAAATAAAAAATACACCCTGAATATATCTTGTTTCGTAATTTCTGCTAATTGTTGCAATGTACAACCAATGCGTTCATAACCCGTTAATCGATATGTTACAATCGTCGCTTCTATCGCATTACTCTTTTCTAAAAGATTATGTACTTCCGTCCATAGTTTTCTCGCCAACTCACTTCTCTTATATGGCCTTCCTGTTAGAAAACGTTTCACCCACATCATTATTTCTGTATCTTGCTGAATTGGAATAAATCTCGTATTATTCTGTTGTAAATTTGATATGGTTTGAATAATTAATGATAATCTTTTCCAAAATGTTTCACCTAATTCACCATAATGTAAACCATGCAAATGCGCCGGAAAAGCATAAACTTCCTCCCATTTATGTAACTGCATTTTACCCGTAGGTGTTAACACATATGTATTTTCATGTATTTCTTGAATAAAATCCGCTTGCAACAACTTTGCAACTTCACCATCATAGTCATTTCTATTTAATGATTTATATATTCCGAACAAAAAAGAAATTCGGAACATATTTCCATCTTGTAAAGTTTGCGAAGAACGTTTGCCCTTTAGTAAATAATAAATAGAAGAAACGGTTCTTTCACCATTCAATTGTTTTAAACAATGCAACAAAGTATATTGTATTTGCATGACCGCTTCCACCTTCCAATCTTAACTTCATTCTTTTCAGTACAATTACACTATCTACTGTCGCTCATTAAACTTATCATATAAGAACTATATACTTGTATATATTCTATTGTATCAAACGAAATCATATTTACGTATTTTGAAAATCTTATGACATAATTCAAAAATAAGTTGACACTCTAATTGATAAGCATTATCATTATAATTTTATGTTGAAAAGTTTTACAAACCGTTTTACAATAAGGTTATAATTTTTATGGCGAGCTTTTCACATACATATTATCAGGAGGGAAAAAAGATGGCAAAATATACAATCGTTGATAAAGATACTTGTATTGCATGTGGTGCTTGTGGCGCTGCTGCACCAGACATTTATGACTATGATGATGAAGGTATTGCATTTGTAACATTAGATGATAACCAAGGTATCGTTGAAATTCCAGATGTATTAATTGAAGATATGATGGATGCATTCGAAGGCTGTCCAACTGACTCAATTAAAGTTGCTGACGAATCATTCGACGGAGACGCTTTAAAATTCGAATAGTCTTTTATTAACTTCAAAAAACGCCCCTCCTATTGATGAGGGGCGTTTTTTGTATCTAAATTTTATTTTCCTTAATAAAAAACCATTAGTAGTTTCACACTACTAATGGTTTTAGTATATATTATGCATTTTTCATTTTTGCAAACACCCATACTTTCAGGCGTGAGAATAATGCTACAAATACAATTGTTACAACAATCCCTTTAATTAAATTAAATGGTAAGATTGCCGTTACAACCGTTGTTTTTATAGCTTCGCTAGACATAGCTGGTGAATTTAAAAACCAAGTGTACGCCGGGAATATGATGATGTAGTTTAATACACTCATAATAAGTGCCATTGTAATTGTCCCTAGCATTAATCCTGTAGTTAAACTCTTCACAGTACGATACTTTCTAAATAAGAAAGCTGCTGGCCCAATAAATAAACATCCTGCAATAAAGTTTGCAATTTCTCCAACTGGTACTCCCGTTAAACTTCCTTGAATCCCGTAATGTAAAATGTTCTTTATCGCCTCTACAATCACTCCTGCTACTGGTCCAAAGATAATTGCCGCAATTAGAGCTGGTACATCACTAAAATCAATTTTCAAAAATGGCGGAAGCCCTGGGAACGGGAAATCCAACATCATTAGTAAATATGCAATACTACTTAGCATCGCTACACTCACCATCTGCACTACACTGTTTTTTTGTTTCATCTTTCTCTCTCCTTTTCCATCGATCATCTCATGGAAAGTGGAAAGGTTCTGCTATGCCTATTTTTTCATAGAACGAAAAAACCCTTTGTGTTTTACACAAAGGGAGAATTTAAGGCACATCAAACAGACATTCAAATCCATATCTTTTTTGAACGCTTGAACCTCCATCTTCTCCCATCCAGACTATACTGTCGGCTTTGGAATCACACCAAATCCTGCCTTAACGGCTCGCGGGCTTAGAACAAAATCATAAATAGTTCATCACCGCCGGTCGGGATTTTCACCCTGCCCCGAAGATAGACCGATATTCTATTTTCCCCTTCATTATACAACAACCTCATAACATTGTGAACTAAAAAATTGTAACTTATTTAAAATTAGTTATTTATTTTTCGTAACAACAAATAAATTGCGAGATATTTTACAATACAATCCATATTTTTTATTATTCGGCATTTCTCTTTTGAATTACCTAGTCATATATAATTAAAAGTGATAAGATATTGAATTGTTAAGATAAGAACATTTTCTGAGTTATGGAGGAAATGTCATGAAAAAAGACAAGAGACATTCTATTCGAGAAGCAATGAAAAAAAACTTAAGAAAAGAATACTTTTACTTAAAAAAAGAATTACTTTTCTACTGCCCAATTGATTTAGGCACATTCTCAAACGAGACATACTATGCTACTTTCGATGAAGATGGCATCAGTATTTATCAGTATGATAAAAAAACAGAAAGTAAATTAAAATTGTGTGAGCGTCATCCGTGGAAGAGTTGGAATAAAGTGAAGATTGATCACTATTTGACAACTTCTCAATTTATTTTTCAGGGTGAGCGAAATTGGATCTTATCTCTTTTTCAAAAAGGAAAAGAAGCTCAAAAAATTATTGAAGAGCATACATCTTTACAAACAGAAGTTGTTTCCCGCTCTTTCTTAAAAAAACTTCCTGGTTTTCGTTCTAATACACCACTGAATAAATACATCGGTAGTATTTGTTACACTGCACTTATTGCATTTTTATTAAAATGGATGATTCCATTTCAAGCACCACAAATCGCCCTGTATTCTATCTCGATTGGTTGTATGCTTCTTGGCCTACTTTGTTTGACAATCGGTTTAATTGAACCGACTATCGTACTGTTTCGAACAAAAGAGAAAACAAGAACAAAAGTTTTTTACTTATATAGCTATTTAGCTATTTCTGGATTTATATGTGTCTTTATTTTTTGGTAAAAGAAGCCGTCCCAAAATAAATTTTGGGACGGTTTTCTTTTAGATATAGATGCTCTGATTCACTCAATAGTTCTAGCAAAAGCGCCCATATAATTTCATTTACATTGAATCTTATTTAAGAAGAACATAAATTTGTTCAAAGTTTAATTTTTGAAGCGTTTCCTTTACTTAACATATAATTGTTGATTAGGATAAATTAGCTCTTGCTGCAATCCATTTTTTTCTTTAATTTCCTTAAGTGTCATACTAAATTTCCGTGCAATACTAACTAAAGTATCCCCTTTTTGTACGACATATAATGACGAAGAAACAACTTCATTTCTTTGTTCACTTAAAACAAGCAATGGGTTCATCGCATTCTTTTTCGCCATCGTCCATCTTCCTTGATGAAGTTCTAGATGTAAGTGCGCACCTCGCGATTCTCCCGTGTTCCCTACTTCTCCAATTTTTTCTCCTTTGGAAATATAATCTCCTTGATCCACATATCTCTTATTTAAATGTGCATATACAGCCTCATATTCGCCGTGTTTAATAAATACAACATTTCCATAACTACTTGAATAATAAGACCTCGTTACCTTACCATCTTGGATAGCTGCCACAGGCGTTCCAATCGGCGCAGCTACATCAATACCATAGTGTTTTCCATGCCTTGTCCCAAAATAATCACTTATCTGACCTTCAACAGGCCATGTCCATCGATTTTCTTCTGCATAAACATGTAATTGAGATACAAACAATATACTCAATAACATGACACCGCATTTTAAAACTTTCATATACATCCTCCGTTTTCTAATTACCACCATACCTTCTCTATTTTGGTATATTACAGAAAAAAGTATACAAAAAAAGAAAGTGAATTACTCCACTTCCTTCTCTTTCTTATCACGAAAAACTAATGCACTACGGTTATACTCCACATCTTTCACTTGTAATCGGGCATTTATTACTCGAGCTATCGCAAACAAATAATCAGATAATCTATTTACATACTTTAATACAACTTCATTTATTTTCACTTCTTTTTGCAATGATACTATAGAGCGTTCTGCTCTCCTTACAACAGTACGTGCAATGTGAATAGTAGCCGCTGCCTCGCTACCACCTGGCAAAATAAAGCGTTCTAGTGGCGGGGCTTCTTCTATATATAAATCAATCTTTCTTTCTAAACTTTCAACCATCACAATTGTCACTTTATAAGGAATTTTTTGTTCCACTATTGCCAAGTCTCCTCCGCAATCAAATAGTTCATGTTGAATATTTTCGAGCTCATTGTAAATATCTATAAAAGCCCCGCCTTGAAGCTTAGTCATTGCATATCCAATATGAGAATTTGCCTCGTCTATTGTTCCATACGCTTCCACACGGATATCATCTTTATCAACCCTGCCACCTATTACACTTGTCGTTCCTTTATCTCCTGTTTTTGTATATAATTTCATTTCTTCACAGCACCTCTCTTGTTATTCTTTATTCGAGCAACATAGAAAAAAGTTCTACCATTCTTTATTTAATTGAGTTTACAAAAAAATAAAAAACAGCAGAACTTTATTCATTATCAACTTTAAAAACGCATATCTAAATTATACGATGCGGTAAATATACAGAGAATGTAGTTCCTCCTCCAACAACACTTGATACAGAAATTTTACCATCATGGCCTTGAACAATATTTTTCGCAATCGCAAGCCCGAGTCCTGTTCCACCCTTTTTCCCACGTGTTCTTGCTTTATCAGCTTTATAGAAACGATCAAATAAAAATGGAATATCTTCTTCTGGAATGCCTGCACCCGAATCTTGTACTTCAAAAATAAGACCGTTATTTTTCGTATCAATTACAAGCGTTACATGTCCGCCTGCATTCGTATGACGTATTGCGTTATCAATTAAATTCGTCAATACTTGTTCCATACGATCTGCATCAAACGGGTATTGTTCAATTGGACCTTTGAAATCAACCGTTAAAGCGACCTCTTTATCCTTTGCAATCCCTTGGAATTTACGACCAATTTTTTCAACAAACGGATGTATATCCACTTCACCAATATGTAACTCTACATGACCGCTTTCCATACGAGCTAAATCTAACAATTCATTTACAAGTTTACCTAAACGAACAGATTCATCATAAATAATTTGAACAAACTCATCTATTTCCTCTTTCGTTTGCACAATATCATCTAAAATCGCTTCACTATACCCTTGCAGCATGACCATTGGTGTACGAAGTTCATGTGATACATTCGCAATAAAATCTTGACGCATCTTTTCAAGACGACGTTCTTCCGTCATATCTCGCAGCACTGCTACAGCTCCACGAATTTTCGTTTGATTGTAAAGCGGCGTCATAAGAACTACATAGTTTCCTTTTTGTAAATTAATTTCAACAACTTGTTGTTGTTCGCTTTCTACAACGAGATGGAATAATTCCACAAGTTCAGAAGGTAGTTTTTTACTGAGCTCTATCTCTTTTTCTTCTTGCCAAACTTGTAAGAAATGTTCGGCCGGCGGATTGATTACAACGACTTCACCTTCTTGATTTAACGTAATAACCCCATCTGCCATACTACTCAAAATACTTGCTAACTGCTCTTTTTCTTGTTGCAAGGCGTTCATATTAAACTTCAACTGTTTTCCCATTTGATTTAAGGCCGTTGCAAGCTCACCAATCTCATCCTGAGATACCATAGGAGCCTTTGCATCAAACTTCCCACGTGACACTTCAAAAGCAACCTCACGCATTTTACGAAGCGGTGCTGTAATCCGAGTAGATAAGAAGAACGCAAAGAAAGTTGTTAATATAATCGCAATTCCAGCCGATAAGAAAATAAAATCAGTTGTTCTTTCCATACCTTGTATCGGTACTTGTAAAGATTCATATACGAACACTGCACTTTGATTTTTTGATTGCACTGGTTTTCCGACGATCATAATATCATTTTCGGTGTTTTTATTCTTCCTACTATTAGACGCTTTTCTAATATTATTCTTAATTTCTTTTTTGTCTGTAAACACAGCCGCTAATTCTTTATCTTCTTTTAAGTCATCCATTGTAAGAGTGACTAACCCTTCTTGTTTCGGTGAAGAAGAGATTTCTTTACCATCTTCTACAATAATAATCCTTGAAAGTGGGTCAGAGAATTTGTAAGCGATATTCTCAATCGTTTTTACATCGGCACCTTCTTCAATTAACTCTGAAACACTTGTTGCAACTTTTTGAAGCCTAGCTTCACTCATATCAACATAATACGTTCTAAAAAACTGTGAAAGTAAAATCGCAACAAATCCAAGAACAAACGAAACGAGAAGTAATATGGTCATCCATAACTTCCCTACTACACTTCTCCAAAGCATCAGTCGTTCACAACCTCAAATTTGTAACCTACACCCCAAACAGTAACGATCATTTTCGCTGCATCTGGTGATTTTTTGCTTAACTTCTCACGTAAACGCTTTACATGTGTATCAACTGTACGTAAATCTCCGAAGAATTCATATTGCCATACTTCTTTTAACAGTTGCTCACGATCGAATACTTTATCAGGAGCTTTCGCTAAAAATAATAGTAACTCATATTCTTTCGGCGTTAAGTTTACTTCATTACCATCTGCAGTAACACGGTGTGCATCGTTATCAATTGTTAAGTGCGGGAATACAGTAACATCTTTTGTCGTTGTATCTTGTGTAAAGAATGTTGTTGGTACAGCACGACGTAATACCGCTTTCACACGTAGTACGACCTCACGTGGACTAAATGGCTTTACAATATAATCATCTGTTCCAACTTCAAATCCTTGTACTCTATTTACTTCTTCACCTTTTGCTGTCAGCATAATAATTGGTGTCGCTTTCTTCTCACGAACCCCTTTACATACTTCAATACCATCTTTACCAGGCATCATAAGATCTAATAAGATTAAATCGTAATCATTTTGCAACGCCATTTCTAAAGCTGTATCACCATTATCTGCTTCTTCAATCGTATATTGTTCTCTTTCTAAGTACATTTTCAATAAACGACGAATACGATCCTCATCATCTACAATTAAAATTCTTGATTCATTTTCCATCACTACCCGCTGCGCACTCTCACCTCAGCGGTTCACACCTACCCTTCTTTAACTATTATGTTGCGCTATTCTCGTTTATTTAAGCAATCTTCTAAATGTTTCACTTCCCATATTATGCTTCACAAGAATAATAAATTTTGTTCAATTTTTTTCCAAAACTATGTATTTTTTTTGAACAGCATATAATGTCCTCGACATCATTTTACAAAATCAACCGCTACTTTGTCATGTTTTTCTCAAAAAAGAAGAAAAGTTGACAAAAATAAAATAGGAAAGTGACATGCACTCCCCTATTTTATTTCTCTATGCATATGAATGTAAACCGGCAATAATTAAGTTTACTACAATAAAGTTAAACATAATGATTGCAAAACCAATTACTGCAAGCCAAGCTGACTTCTCTCCATGCCATCCTTTTGATAGGCGTAAATGTAATACTGCCGCATAAAAGAGCCAAGTGATAAGTGCCCAAACCTCTTTTGGATCCCAGCCCCAAAAACGTGTCCACGCTATTTGTGCCCAAATCATCGCAAAAATTAATGCACCTAATGTGAACACTGGGAATCCAATTGCAATAGATCGATATCCGATTTCATCTAGTAAATCACTATTCGTATTCTTTACTAACGGCTGAAGTGCCGCCGATACTCGCTTCCGTAAAACAAGTCTTAATACAATATACAGTAATGTTCCAACTAACACTGACCAAATAACAGTATTTAATTTTTTCGCATTTACAATCGCTGGAACTTCAACTGCCGGTTCTAATTTATTTTCTGTCAGTAACTTCCCTTCGTGCGGTCCAACTAAAGCCGGAAGATTGTATTTCATTTCCACTTGTTGTTCATTTTTATCAATCCATTGAAACTTCGCTTCATATTTCATACTAGAAAATACCGTTGTTACTCCAATAAATCCAACTGTACAAACAAGTGTAAATACTACCGTCTCTAGCCAAAATGTACGTTTACTTCTCGTCGATTGATCTACATTTTTCAATAAATACATAACACCTGTAATAAAACTAATCGCTAAAATGGCTTGTCCTGCTGCTGCCGTCGTCACGTGAATATGTAACCAATTACTTTTTAAAGATGGAATAAGCGGAGATATTTCCCTCGGAAACATACTTGCATAGGCAATTAATAAAAGCGCAACTGGTAATGCAAATAGTCCGATTATGCTTACACGGTACATAAAATACATGACAATAAATGCTCCTACAAGCATCATGCCGAAAAATGTACCGAATTCAAAAAAGTTACTAACTGGCGCATGTCCTGATGCAATCCACCTTGTAACAAAATATACTGTTTGTGCAATAAACCCTAAAATTGTAATCGTTATTCCTACATTTGCCCATTTATGACCCTTTTCTTTAATTGCTCCCCCGAAAAATAGAGTGGCAATTAAATATAAAATAAATGCGGTAAAGAGAAAGTTACTACTTATTTGCACCATATCGTTTCCCCACCTTAACTAATTTTTTTATCAATTACTTTATCATTTGGCTGTGGAATTGCTGTACCTTCTAGTACTCTTTCAATATCTTTCTTTAAACCGAACCAATTTTTATTTGTATGCCCTGCAATCCACCATTCATCATTAACACGTTGTATCCAAATACGGCGATGATTCCAATACATACCTTGAATGACACCAACCATAAATATAAATCCTCCAATGCTGAGAATCCAAAGCGTTAAATCTTTTCTTACAGTAAGTGCTGTTGCATTTTGCATTTCAACACCTGCAAACGACATTTTATATTTGTTGTTTCCATCTGGTTCTATATTTTGCTGAATACCAACAAAACTCACTTCACCATCTGGTGTTTCAGGTGTAAACATTTTAAATACAAATGCAGGATTGTTTGGTAATTTCGTTTTTGTATTTGGTTTTCCATTCTCATCAAAATAAAAATCAGGAAAATAGCTTAATAGTTCTAGAGAATAACCATTTCCTAAATCATATTTTTCCTTAGGATTCGTTAAATCTACTTTAATTGGTCCCCACTTTTGATTATTTTCTTTATTTTGCAAGTTAAAGGACATACTTTTAAATTCACTTTCTTTATAATCCACTTGATACACTGCAAATTGATCAAATTTCAGTGGTTCATTCACTCGAATTTCCGCTTCTTTTACTTTTTCTAATTTCGGTTTTTGTCCTGCTATATTTTCTCCTACTGCTTTATATAATACGGCATTCGTTTGGAAGTTTTTCGCAATCATTTTATCACCTACACGATCAATCGCTTCATCAAAAACTTCCTTGTCCTTACTTTTATCATAAACTTCTTTTATAAATTTCTCGTTTTTTAAGTAGTATTGTCCATCCGTCCCTGGTATTTCTTTCGTTTCACCGTCACGTAACCAAAGTGCTTCGTCTACGTACATACTCGGTAAAAAACGAAGCATCGCACCGAATAAAAAGATAATAAGACCGATATGATTTACATATGGACCCCAACGCGAGAAGCGTCCCTTTTCTGCTAAAACGTTTCCGTCTTCCACTTTCACGTTATAGTTTCTTTTCTTTAAATTCTCTTGCACTCTTTCCAGGTCACCTTCTTGCGGTGTACCAGTCCCATATAATCTCTGTCTCTTTAAAAAACTAGGATGTCTTTTTACGCCTTGCTTTTTTAAAGCTTTATAAAGTGGAATAACGCGGTCTAAACTACATATCACAAGTGAAATACCGATAGAAGCAATCAAAATCATATACCACCATGAACCGTATAAATTATTAAACCCTAATTGATAGTATAATTGTCCTAAAAATCCGTATTCTTGTTTATAATATTCAGCTGGTGCAATACCTGGAGTTATGTACATTTCTTGCGGAAATATAGTTCCTATCGCTGATGCAGCTAAAGTTATTACGATTAGCCATACACCTACTTTTACAGAAGAGAAAAAGCTCCAAATTTTATCGACTATCGTTTTTTTCTGCGTGAGAGATCTCCGTGCACTCCCCTCATAGCGCATATCCAATAGTTTTGCATTTTCATTGCTTTCAAATGGTTTCCCGCAAGCTTCACAAAAAACGGTTCCTATCGGATTAACATGTCCACATTCACATTTAATTTCTTTCAACACTCTCACCGCCCCTGTATCTATATGTACTATTGTATATTCTAACCTCAAGTTACCGCAATACTCAGAATTTTTAAACCAGAGGCACTATAAACACGCACCCCTTATGTAAAGGCTTTCTTTATTACGGAGTAATTTTCTTTAAATACCCTTCTAACTGTTCTTTCGTTTGTTCCCCTATAATTTGCTCCACTACTTTTCCATCTTTATCAATCAAAAAGCTTGTCGGTAAAGGACCTACTCCATATGTTCCTATAATCTTTTGTCCTTTATCAATGGCAACTGGGAATTTCAAACCATATTGGTTCACAAAGTTCTTTACTGCAATATCCGTTTCATCTGCATCTAACGCTATGATTTCAACGCCTTTTTCTTTATACTTTGGATATAATTCATTCATATAAGGCATTTCTTTTTCACAAGGTTTACACCACGTGCCCCAAAAGTTTAAAAATACACCTTTTCCCTTTAAATCTTTTAGTTCAATTTTCTTTCCTTCTAAATCCGTCACAATAAAGTTAGGTGCTTCTTTTCCGATTTGCATTTTCTCTTTATTAGCAAAGAATCCTTGATAAAGGGTAAATCCTACAGCACCACATAAAATGAGTAGAATAATAACGCGAAATAATAAGCGATTTTTCTTCATATTACCTCTCCTCTCCTCGGTAAATGTTGTATTGAATAAATCACCAGCAGAGCACTCCACTGGTGAATTTTTAACTCTATAGCTTATCTTGGCTTTGTAGAAGCAAGCGCGCGTAATTGTTTCACCTCATGTGGTGTCAATTCTCTCGCATCACCAGGTCGCAGGCTTCCTACTTCTAAGAAAGCATAACGTTCACGTTTTAATTTCACTACTTTACAGTCTAACGCTTCAAACATACGACGTACTTGACGATTACGTCCTTCATGAATTGTTAATTGTACAATAGCCATCTCTTTACGCTTGTCCCAAGAAATAATTTTCACACGTGCTGGTGCTGTTTTACCGTCTTCTAACGTAACACCGCGTTCTAACATGCGAATTTTCTCACCTGTTAATGGCCCTTTTATTTTTGCAACATATGTTTTTTCAACTTTATATCTAGGATGCATTAATACGTTTGCGAAGTCCCCATCGTTTGTCATTAATAATACGCCAGACGTATCATAATCTAAGCGTCCGATTGGGAATAAACGTTGTGTAATTTCCGGGAAAAAGTCCGTTACAACACTTCTTCCTTTATCGTCTGATACACTTGAAATTACGCCAGTTGGTTTATATAGTAAAAAATAAACAGGTTCTTCTTTTTCAAGAGGGATATTATTTACTTCTACTTTATCTTGAGGAGTTACTTTTGTCCCTAACTCTTTCACTATTTTTCCATTAACTTTCACTTTTCCTTGCTGAATTAATTCCTCAGCCTTTCTTCTCGATGCAATACCTGCTTGCGCAATCACTTTTTGTAATCGTTCCATTTCTTTTTTTCACCTCGAATTTATCTTACCTTACATTAGAAAGACTTGGCAACCGCATACGCTTTACGGCTATTCGCTTCATCTTACTTAAACAACATAGCGATGATAATAAACATATAAAGGTCAAATCATGTTTTTACCCTTTATTATTGTCCATATTTTTCATATTTCTCACAATAAAAGTTCATCATTTTGTCAAAAATACCACATAAAAAAACCACTATTAAGCTACACCTTAATAGTGGTCGTATACGTATTATAAGCGAAATAGCGTAAAAAATGAATAGTATTACTGAAACAATAAAGAAACGAACACAATTGAGCATATAATCCCGATTAAATCTGCAAAAAGTCCTACTTTTAGTGCATCCCCCATTTTTCTAATCCCAACCGCTCCAAAATATACAGTTAAAATATAGAAAGTCGTATCTGTGCTCCCTTGCATCGTAGAAGCCAATCGCCCAATAAACGAATCTGGTCCATATGTGGCAATTAAATCGGTCGTAATACTTAAACCAGCAGAGCCTGAAATAGGGCGTATAAGTGCTAAGGGTACAATTTCTGCTGGAACATGGATCAAATCTAACATTGGCTTCATTACCGATATCATTGCATCTAACGCACCTGAAGACCGGAATATAGAAATAGACACAAGCATTCCAACCATAAACGGTAAGATGGAAATTGCAATTTGAATCCCTTCTTTTCCCCCCTCAACGAACGATTCATACGTCGGCACTTTCTTTATTGTGCCATATAAAAGGATAAAACCAATTACACAAGGGATTACCCATAAGGAAATTGTATTTACAATGCTCATTTTTTCCGCCCCTTTCTACTCCTTCTTCGGTAAAAATAGCGGTCAATCCAAATTGCCCCAATCATAGAAAGTACTTGTGCAATAAATGTTACCCCAACAATTTCAGTAGGATTCGCTGATTCATACGTCATTCGAATGGAAATGACTGTCGTAGGAATTAATGTAATAGCTGATGTATTTAATGCTAGAAACGTCACCATAGAACGGCTCGCCGAATCCTTTCCTCCATTTAACTCTTTCAGTTGTTCCATCGCTTTAATACCAAGAGGGGTCGCTGCATTACCTAGACCAAAAAAGTTTGCCATCATATTTGATAGAATAAATCCCATAGACGGATGATCCTTTGGTATTTCTGGAAACAACCTTTTTACTATCGGCATAAAAAGTGTAACTAATTTTTTTAACAATCCGGCTTCCTCTGCAATTTTCATTAAACCGAGCCAAAATACTAAAACACTAATAAGTCCTATACAAATCGTTACCGCATCTTTTGCTCCGTCAAATACAGCTTTATTCACTTCTTCCATCGTTCCATTTATCATGGCGTATACAATCCCAATGACAGCCATCGCTACCCATACGAGATTAACCATCGTTCCCAACACCTATCATGTAAGAAAAAATTTCTTTCACATTATTCCAGTAAAGTCCCGTTGTAGCTACTAACTTTCGTTTACTATAAAATAAATTCCGTTCTCCAACTTTTTCATTACCAACATAAATGTCTGTCTTCCCAACCTTTACTCCATCCGTAAGTTTTGTACTTTTATCGAGTTCAACTTTTAATACTACGTTCTTTTTTTCTTCTTCAGTTAACGGTACCGAAAAACTATTTTTCGTATAAACATGGTTGGCATACTTCTTTTCATTTATTTCAGCAATTGCTCCTTGTCCTAAAACTTTCGTTTGTTTGAAACGGTCAAAACCTTTATCAAACAAATTCATATGATCATCCCAATCACTTGAGGCACTCAAAGTTACGACAATTAAATCTAGTCCACCTTTTGATGCCGTTGTCACAAGCGTTCGCCCAGCTTTCTTCGTAAAGCCTGTTTTTCCTCCTGTTGCAAATTCATAATAAGACGTTACCAGCTTATGTTTATTTTTCCACGGGTAATCCCAAGAATCTGATTTATATGTCTTGGTTCCAAAGATTTTCTTAAATGTCTCGTTTCCCATTGCATATTTCGTTAATAATGCCATATCGTAAGCCGACGAATAATGTGATCCATCTCCATCTAAGCCATGAGGGTTTGAGAAGTGCGTATCTTTCATTCCAATTTCTTTCGCTTTTTGATTCATTAAATATACGAATCCATCTATACTCCCGCCCACGCTTTCAGCAATTACTTGCGCTGCGTCATTACCAGATCTAAGCATGAGTCCGTATACTAAATCTTCTAACTTCACTTTTTGTCCAGGCTTTAAATAGATTGCCGATCCTTCCACCCTCACCGCTTCATTACTAACTGATACCATTTCTTTCATCTTCCCTGATTCAGCAGCTAACAAGGCGGTCATAATTTTTGTTATACTGGCAATTTTTTGAGGCTCATGTTCTGCCTTTCCGTATAATACACGACCAGACTGTTGCTCCATTAATACAGCATTTCGAGCACTAACATTGCTGTTCATCTTTGCATATGTAGGAATCGGCATAACGCTTGCATACATCATAAGAAGCGTAATGATTACACAAATTCGTCTCATATTTCCCCCCACGTCCTTTTGGCACTTTTTGTACAAGTGTATGCTTGGCCTTTTAAAATATGAACGAAATCTTCCTTCTACTTCCATTAAAAAAGACGCAGAGAATTTGCGTCTAATATGGTGTCCATTCAATTTGTTTCGCAGTTTCAAACCTTTTTTCTACATCAGGCCAATTTACAACATTCCACCAGTTTTTAATATATTCATCTTTTCGATTTTGGTATTGTAAATAATACGCATGTTCCCAGACATCTAGTACAAGGAGCGGTATCGTATCCCATTGTGTAAATAATTGATGAAGTGTACTTTGCAAAATTTCTAACCTTCCAGATCGGGGTACCCAAACGAGAATTGCCCAGCCTGAACCTTCTACTTTAGAGGCTGCTTCTGTAAAATGTTTTTGGAAACGTAA
Organism: Bacillus cereus group sp. BfR-BA-01311; assembly: GCF_022664295.1. Classification (NCBI taxonomy): domain Bacteria; kingdom Bacillati; phylum Bacillota; class Bacilli; order Caryophanales; family Bacillaceae; genus Bacillus; species Bacillus cereus group sp. BfR-BA-01311. The sequence goes on along the minus strand of NZ_JAKUHC010000006.1, from coordinate 80,502 downwards.
AAAGCTCCCAAAATCTTGTTCAATTTGTTGTGAAAAAGTTCCTCTTGGACTTCCACCACCGTCTTTTTTCATGTTATTCCAAAATATCGTGTGTAAGTAATGACCTGACCCATGAAAAGCCGCTTCCCTTTCCCAATGCTTAATTAAATCAAATTTATTTGTTTTTCTCGCTTCTTCCATCATCTTCTCTGCTTTATTTAATCCTTCCACGTAACTCCGATGATGTTTATCATGATGTAACATCATAATTTCTTTAGAAATATACGGTTCTAACGCATTATATGGATAAGGTAATGGTGGGAGTGTATGTCCTCCAATTGGGACAGCTCGTTCACTATCCCCTCTTTCATATAATTCATATTCCTCTTCTTCTTGCATAAATACTTCCTGCAAGTGATGCTGAATATGTTCTACATCATCGCTTATTTCATACATAAACTCTGCATCTGTTTCATACTCATGCTCTTTCATACGCTCTAATAACGTCTGAATTTTATAAGCAAGCATATGGACATCATACACTTCCATTGCGCGACTATCTAATACGTGAAGAACACTTTCACACCAATTTTCTACTTCATGAAAGTAATCTGTAAATACACCTTGCTGATTCATGTTGCACCTCCCTAATGCTATCCACTTAACTATATTCAATGAAAATCCCTTATATAACTGTACAAAAGGAAAAGAAGCTAAGTCACCTTAGCTTCTTTTCCTCAATCAATATTTGTGTAACATCTTTGTCTGATAATCCGTCTCATAATATTCTAGTTCTTCACGCATCAATTGAAATTTACCTTCTAAACTCTTCATCACTTGCTCTAAAGATGCAGGTGGTGTTTGTTGAAAAACGATAGAATTTTTCCCTGTATATGCAGACCGACTATTTTCATACCAATGATCACTCTTCGGTGAAAAAAACTCTGCAATTACTTGATGGTAAATTTTATATAAAATTTTTTCAGCTGCTGTTTTTCGAAATGGCTGACTATTCAACAAAACAAAACATGCATCCTGTCCTTCTTCGCAAAAAACGAGAAGTCGTCTCATTGATGCTAATAACCCTTTATAATATCGCTCATTCCCTGCTGGTGTTTCCTCTAATAAAGAAGTTAACGTATGATAATTTACATAATTGGTTATCAAATTAATAGCATCTTCTAAAAATATAGAAACTTGTTCTGTTTGATTTTCAACCATCAAATTAGACATTTTTTCTCTCTCCTTTGCCATTTCACGCTATTTCTACTCTTTTATTTTTATGTAATTCAGCCAATATTTCTTGTACTTTCGACACCGTTCCCTCATCAAAATATTGTTGAAATTCTTCCATATTATTTAAATACAAACGTTTTTGCGCACGAAGCTCCTTATCTTTCATTAAACAACATATCGCTACAATATCGCGCAAATATATGTTTTGTTCTTCTACTTTATACACTGGATTTCCTTCAAAAGGAGTAATTTCTTGTAAAACTTCTTCAAAATATCGAACATATAAAACCGAAAAAGTTTTCTCTTTACCATTTAATATATATGTCACTTCAGATCTGTTAAAAAAATCTTCTGATGTATTAGGTTTCTCTTTTTCTAACTCATATCCTACGTAACCTTTTATAATCATATACTCCCCCTCACCCTTCTTTCACCTTATTCTAACTTAATTTTCTGATAAACGAAATATTCTTTTAAATATACCTATATAAAAAATAGCTCCCCTATACAGGAAATTACCTTTTTATTTTTCTTGAAGTTTGTCATAATAATATTATTGTCTCAGTTTTCTTATACAAGGAGAGTTGTATTTATGTCGTTTTCATGGAAACGTTTCTTACAAATCGGGAAAATTATCTTCCCATTTGTTGTATTAACAATTGTATTCTTTCAAGCAAAAAAAGAATTAGCGGGCATTTCTTTTTTAGAAGCGATTGATACAATTAAAAACATTCCAACTGGAGGAGTCTTTTTAGCAATTACACTTGGTGCATTCGCTGTATCAACAATGTTCTTTTATGACTATGTTATGCTTCGTTACTTAAAAGCTGATATCCCTGTCCAAAAGATTTTCCGTATCTCGTGGATTGCTAATACTTTAAATGGATTTATCGGGTTTGGTGGTCTTGTTGGAGCCGGCGTACGCACAATGCTTTATCGTCCATATATAAAAGAAAATGGAAAACTTATTAAAAGTATCGCTTGGATGACAACTGCCTTTATTAATGGATTAGCCATCCTTTCATTTCTTGGTCTTATCGGAATATTAGACACGAGATTTATTTTGCATGAAAAACCATGGCTATGGCCTGTTCTTATCTTCTTCGCTCTTTTCGTCCCTATATATATCGGATTTTCTAAATTAAAAAATAGAAAAGCGACGCAAACAGAGGAACAAGAAGAAGAGGAGAAAAACCCAACTGTTTTATACTCATTAGTTTCATTAGTCGAATGGGTATCTGCTGGTATTGTTATGTACGTCATATTACTATTATTTGGCATTGAAATCGAATTCCAAAAGTTTTTAGGCGTATATGTTATTGCTGCTTTAGCTGGTGTCGTTAGTCTTGTTCCTGGTGGCCTTGGATCATTTGATCTTGTCTTCTTAACTGGGCTTGGGCAATACGGCATCGATACAGGTGTTTTACTCCCTGCTATGTTATTATATCGTCTCGTCTATTACATCTTGCCCTTCTGCCTTGGTCTCATTTTTGCAGCTTTTGAAATGACAGGAGTAGCCATTAAAAAGTTTGAAGATAAACCTTTTATTGCGCCTGCATTAGAGACAACTGGTGTTATATGGACTTTGCAGCGTGACTTTCTAGGAAAGTTAGGTTCTTGGGCATCTGCTGCTTTAACAGTATTTGCTGGCTTAATGGTTATTTTATCAACCATTCTACCGACAAGTATAAATCGGGCACACGCCTTACATATTCTAGCTCCAAAACATCTTATTCAATTTTCTTTTAGCTTATCGCTAACATTCGGTATTCTCCTCCTCATTCTTTCGCGGGGGATATATTACGGAACAAAACGTTCTTATTATATGACGATTGTTTCTTTAATTGGAGCGGCTATTTTTAACACACTAAAAGGAATTGATGTTGAAGAAACTTTTATTTTATTAATCGTACTCGCTGTATTGTATATGCTTCGTAAAAGGTTTGTACGTGAGAAAATGGAAGTCTCACTTTCCGATATCGTAAAAGTTTTTATATTCCTACTTGTAACGTTATATTTATATAAAAACTTAGGTATTTTATTTGCAGGTGCAAAAGAAGCTTTCAAACCTGATTTTGTCGTTCGTAATATTACACAAGTAAAACGAAGTGCATTAGCAGCTGCCTTTTTTGTTCCTACTTTTTTACTAATTGGTTCACTCATTGCAAATCGTTATCGAAATGAATTTCCCGGGCAACCAGCTAATGATAAACGATTACAAAACTTCTTAGATGAACATGGTGGAAATGTACTTAGTCATTTAGGTTTTTTAGGAGATAAACAGTTCTTTTTCAGTAGTGATGGAAAAGCACTCATTCTCTTCTCAATAACTGGAAAACGACTTATTGTACTGGGTGATCCAATTGGGGCCCCTTCCTCCTATCGTACTGTATTGCAAGAGTTTTTAGCTGAGGCTGATCGATTTGGATACATTTGTGTATTCTATCAAATTGAAAGTAAATGGATGAGTTTATACCACGATTTTGGTTATAACTTCTTTAAGCTTGGTGAAGAAGCTGTTGTTGATTTAAATACCTTTACAATAACAGGAAAGAAACGCGCTGGCATGCGAGCTACTTTCAACCGTTTTGAAAGAGAAGGCTATACATTCTCTATTCATGAGCCACCTTTCTCCGACGAATTATATGAAGAGTTAAGAAAAGTTTCAGATGCATGGCTTGGTGGAAAAAAAGAGAAAGGTTTTTCACTCGGATACTTCGATCGTGAATATATTAGTCGCGCTCCTATCGCAACATTATCTGATGCGGATGGAAAAATTATTGCATTCACAACATTCATGCCCGTATATCAAAACGGATCATTATCTGTCGATTTAATGCGATATTATCCAGATGCGCCTAGCGGCATTATGGACGCAATTTTCATCCACTTATTCCAGTGGGCAAAAGAAAATGAATACCACTCCTTTAATATCGGTATGGCACCACTTTCAAATGTTGGTTTATCCACACAGTCTTTCTGGTCTGAACGAGTGGCTGCTGCAATCTTTAATAACGTTCGTTATACGTATAGTTTCAGCGGATTACGACATTTTAAAGAAAAATATAAACCAGCATGGAGCGGTAAATATTTAGCATTTAGGAAGAATCATTCTTTACCAATTACAATGCTCTCTGTAACAAAATTAATAGGAAAAAGAAAAAACAGCTAAATTCTTAGCTGTTTTTTCTTTTTTGAACTTGTACAATAAATTCTTTTTCATACTTCTTACCATTTATATAGAAATTCCCCCACATTTTATACGTGCCCTCGGCAGGAAATGTAATTCGGTATTGTAATTGCTCATCCGTATCTACAGGCATAGCGTATAAAAAATTCTCCTTCGTTTCATCCACTATATAGAGTGACTCTACTTCTCCTCTCTCTGAATGCAATTTCAATTTTTCACCCTTTTTCGCTTGAAACTGAAATGTTAACGTAACTGGTTCATTCGGATGTAATGCGCCAAATAAAAGAGAAACTTCATACTCTCCTATTTTTTTTGTAAGTACACTGTCGATTGGAAATTTCACTTTTTTCTTATTGTTCTCCTCTTTCGTTCTACCAAAATTCTTCCTAGCGAATGACTCTACGGACTTATTTTTGTCTTCGTATAAAAATATTGTATATTCTTCGTCTTTCGCTATTTTGGAAGATAACTTATATGACCCGTTCCCTGCAAATGTGGGTTTAATTTGTTGTATGTTTTTTAACTGTCCATCTACAATCACTGCCCGCATTTGATCATTTACACCACGAATTTCATTATTCTTGTTGTTTAACAACTGAAATACAATATCTACTTTCTCATTTCCCTTTCCATTTGAAACATCCCACTTTACTTCCTGAACATCTCCTACAGTCTCTTCGTTTTCTTGATATTTTTTTATGTAAAATCCTCCTGCCACAATAAGTACTAACGCAATAAGCCCAATGACAAGATTTTTCAAAACATCACCTACCATTTTTATTGTCTCTATTCATACAAAACTTCTTAAGATATATATTCTAGATTATGATTTATGAAATCCTCCTATTTTGCACATATTACAAATAATAAAAAGATTTTAATTGAAAGGATTCGTAGTGTATAATGCAAATGATATTGATTTCTATCAATACATTATAAGGAGGACTTTTTTATGAGTGTACATATCGAAGCAAAACAAGGCGAAATCGCTGAATCTATTCTATTACCTGGTGATCCATTACGTGCAAAATATATCGCTGAAACATTTCTAGAGGACGTTACTTGCTATAATAATGTGCGTGGTATGTTAGGTTTCACTGGAACTTATAAAGGAAAACGTGTATCTGTTCAAGGTACAGGTATGGGTGTTCCTTCTATTTCTATTTATGTAAACGAATTAATCCAAAGCTACGGAGTTAAAAATTTAATTCGCGTTGGAACTTGCGGTGCAATTCAAAAAGATGTAAAAGTTCGTGATGTTATTATCGCAATGACGGCTTGTACTGATTCTAATATGAACCGTTTAACATTCCCAGGATTTGATTTTGCACCAGCTGCAAACTTTGACCTTTTAAAGAAAGCTTATGATGCTGGAACTGAAAAAGGATTACACGTTCGTGTCGGTAACGTTTTAACAGCAGATGTGTTTTATCGTGAAAGCATGGACATAGTTAAAAAACTTGGAGATTACGGTGTATTAGCAGTAGAAATGGAAACAACTGCTCTTTACACATTAGCAGCGAAATACGGTGTAAATGCATTATCTGTATTAACAGTTAGCGATCACATCTTCACTGGCGAAGAAACAACATCTGAAGAGCGTCAAACTACATTTAACGAAATGATTGAAATCGCTTTAGATGCAGCAATTCAACAATAATACACTAAAGAACTTGTCATACGTCTGGCGAGTTCTTTTTATGTGACTTTTTATAAATAACTACTTTATAAAGAGACAGATTTCTCCCCTCTACTTTCTTGTAACGTTTGTTATAATGAAGTGAAACTTTAATCAGTGGAGGTTTTTTCCATCCCCCACTGATTATTAGTTGAACCAATCGGATTTAACGGGATAAAGAAATCATTTACAGTATTTCTCATAAGAGGTGACGCAGTGAAAAACAGAAGTATTGTCTTTAAACTATTTTTATTAACATCCACTTTATTTACAATCATATTCCTACTTTTTTTCCTAGGACAATCTCTATTTTTAGAGAAATTTTATATTAATAAGAAAGTAAAAACAGTCCAAACTGCTTTTGAAAAATTCGTAGATAATTATGATAAAAGTGATAAAAGTTATGAGCAGGTTAGAAAACTAAAACAAGAATTTCATGATAAAACAAATGCCGATATGCAGTTTTTGGATTCTAACGGTATTATTAAAAGTGATAACAATTACTATATCGATGTATTTAATCCCAACAATAATAAACAGTATTCCATTCCACTCAACAATCTTTTAACACCAGAAGAATATAATAAATTCGAAAATTTAGGTTTAAAAAAAGATGTAATAATCAATGTTGATGGAGTCGTACAAGAGAATAATATAATCACACCACAAAAATTAGGAACGAATTATAATCAATGGCAGAACGAACATTTCTATTCGGATTTTCAGTCAATTAATGGTAACCCTTCTAAGAACAGACTTGCAAGCCGATACAAATCTACAACTCGAATCGTCTTTACAGGTGTTATAACTAAGTTACAGCTCCCATCCAAAGCGGAGGTTCGTCTTGCAAATGATATTGAAACATTACAAGCCGTTCAATATTTTGCAGATATGATTAGAGAGGGAACTTCTAACTCGAACCAATTAAGTACTTTCATATTAGATGGCGGAGAAAATATAAAAAATAGTATCTTTGTAAAACCGATTATAGAAAATGGAAGGATTACAGAATACGCTTTTGCGATAGCATCTTTGCAGCCTGTTAATGAAGCGATGCTCGTTTTAAAAGATTATTATGTCTATGCCTTAATCATCGTGTTTCTCGTAATTATTTTGTTATCCTTCTACTACTCAAAAATCATTGTTAAGCCATTAATTAAAATAAATCGTGTTACAAAAAAAATGGCTAATTTTGATTTCAGCGAAAAATTACCTGTTACAGCTGACGATGAAATTGGCGGGCTTTCTGGCAGTATCAATACATTATCTGTAAATTTAAAAGATCGAATCGATCGATTAAATGTTGCTAATACAAAGTTACAACAAGATATTGAACGTGAACGTCAATTAGAAAAAACAAGAAAAGAATTCATTTCTGGCGTATCACACGAATTAAAAACACCGCTAAGTGTAATTAGAAGTTTTGCAGAAGGAATTAAAGATGGTGTTAGTAAGGATACTTCGTATTATACTGATGTTATTTTAGAAGAAACAGAAAATATGAACAGGCTGATTGTTGAAATGTTAGAATTAGCAAAGTTGGAATCTGGTACTTACAAACTAGATATGACGACGTTCTCAATCGGTGAATTAACGCAACAAGTCTACACAAAATTATTATTTAGCATGGAAGAAAAACATTTACAAGTGAACATCGATGCAGACCCTTCTATACTTGTTAAAGCAAATCGCAGTCGCATTGAGCAAGTAGTTGTGAACTTACTAAGTAATGCAATCCGTTATACGCCAGAGGGAGAAAAAATACAAGTCTCCATTATAGAAGCAGAAGATACCGTAAAAGTCGAAATCGAGAATACAGGAAACCCTATCCCTGAAGAAAGTCTTGAAAAAATTTGGGATCGCTTCTATCGTCTAGATGCATCACGTAGCCGTCACACTGGAGGTACCGGTCTCGGATTATCTATTGTAAAAAACATTTTAGACCTCCATCATGCCGAATACGGTGTGTATAATACGACTAACAGTGTTGTATTCTATTTCAATTTACAAAAAGTAAAAGAAGTCAAATAATTTGTCTTAATTTCACTAGGAGTTCACATGAAATTCACACTCTCCCTTTATAGTAAGAAACAAGTTAATCCTTTCCTTTACACATATAAAAGAGGAGAGTGCGTGAAATGAAACAAGCAGGACAACCTATTCAAAATGAAAAACAATTAGAAACTATCAAAAATATACTTTTACAATCTTCGAAACGTGATGGCTTATTATTCGTATTAGCTGTAAATTCTGGCTTAAAAGTAAGTGAAATCTTACAATTAAAAGTTAGTGATGTAATCGATGAAAATGAAAATGTTCGCCATTCCATTTTATTTTACAATGAAAAAGTGAAGAAACATAAATGGTTTGCTGTAAATGAAGACTTACAGCACGCAATCGAAGACTACATGAAAGAACGTAAAACTTGGAAACGTAATGAACCATTGTTAAAATCTCAAAAAGGAACAAAATCTATTACGAGACAACATGCATGGTACATTTTAAACAAAGCTGCAAAAGAAGTTGGATTAGAAGGGATTAGCTCACATACACTTCGAAAAACTTGGGGTTATTGTGCATACAAATCAGGTGTTGATATTGCATTTTTACAACACTTCTTTGATCACAGTACTCCATCAAAAACTTTAAAGTATATCGGTATTGCTTAATAACTCTTATACATAAAAAAGGTTACCATTTGAAAATTTGGTAACCTTTTTTATATTTCATATTCTCTTTTCTTGTCTCTCCTATACTGTAGTGGTACTCTAATAATAAGGGGGAGAAATTATGAACACACTTACAATTGAATTACCAAAAGAAACGGCTGAAAAACTTGATTTATTAAAACAAGCTTATGAAAAGAAAACAGGTGCTTCTATCTCTGAGAGCACTCTCGTTCAAACACTTATCTCAAAAGAATTTATCCAAGCGATAACTCCTTTTGATTTACAACAATTCGTCAATGGAAAAGAACAGCATTAATGCTGTTCTTTTTTTATCTCTATTTAAAATATACAAAGTTTTTTATATATTTTTAGAAAAACCATTGACAATGATAATGATAACCATTATCATTTATTATGAAGCCAACAATTGATGAATCAACCAAACGCTCAGTAACATTGTTACCCCTCTTTTTCATATAGAAAGGCACTGTACATTCCCCCTGTTTGTACAGTGCCTTTCTTGTTTATTATCATTCAAAAAAATTTAATTGCTCCGGCTTCGGCTCACCATATGTAATGTTCATCATTTTCATAAGCTGTTTCGCATTATCTGCTGCATCCCCACCTGAATTGTTGTTAAACAGTACGTATATATCCTTTGTTTTCTTTTTTAATTGCTCTAATCGTTCAACCCATTCTTCCAGTTCTTTATTGTTGTAGCGATATAAACAGCGAACCGCTCTCCAGTTTTCCCCTTTATCAAGCCAACCATGAACATTTCGACCGTGAAAACGTATTAATGCCATGTCTGAATTCGTAACCTCTAACACGAGTGGCACAGAACCTATCCCAGCCTGTGGTTCATCACAAATTGTATGAATCCATTTCTCTTGTTCTAGAAACTGTAACGTCTTATCTCTCATTTCTGGATAAAACCATGTTTGATTTCGAAATTCTATTGCACATGGTAAACCTTCCATTTTTTCTTTCGTATATCGAAGCAAATCTACATTTTTCTTTTTACAATCAAACCATGGTGGATATTGAAATAAAATCGTTTTTAATTTACCAGCTTCAATTAAAGGAAGAATAGATTGTTTATATAGATCAAACATCTCATCGAACGTAGAAAAAGGAATTTCACCTTTCATATGTCCTGTCATTCCTTGATATGCTTTTACGATAAAAGAAAAATCTTTCGGTGTTTCCATTGCCCATTTTGTATAGTTTCGTGCAGGTTGCATCGCATAAAATGAGCTATCCACTTCTACTATAGGAAAATACTCGCTGTATGTTCGTAATTTATTTCTATTTTCATAGGGATTTATGTATAAAGAATCATGATCTCCCCATCCTGTCACTCCAATAAACAGCACATATACCCCTCCCTTTTTAACTTCATCTTCTATTCACTTTCCAAACACTTTGCATCATGTAGCCTTTTCTTTAAGAGTATCCTTATAAAAATATGATATACTATATGGAAGAATTTTTAAAATGAGGGGTTATTTATTTATGCTTCCAAACGATGCTACTGTATCTCATGAAAAACGAATTGAAGAACTAGAAAATAAAGTACGTTTTTATGAAGAACTTGTGAATCAATTACCACATCATTTCACATACAAAAATCCACATATTGGTTTACGAATAAAGAAAACTAGAACAACCCATTCCATTCAAGAAATACCAAAAGAGAATAAAGAGGCTCATTTTCAACTTACTTGTGATTCATTATTTTTATTTGAACAACTCGAAAAACACTTTGTACATATTTTTGATGCCTTTTCACATCATGTAACTTTTGTCGATAATAAAGGGAATATTACTTTATGTAATCAAGTTGCTGCAGATGATTTCGGTGTAATACGAAATGATATTATCGGAAAACCGATTCAACAATTACTAAACTTGCCGGAAGAAAAAATTAAAGCGATTGAAACATTAAGAACGGGAAAAGAAATATATAATGAAGAAGTTTTAGACAAAAACTATGGCATTATAAATAACCGAATTATTCGCGATTATAACGGGGAGATTTTTAGAGTTATTAGTGTCTTTCATTATTTAAATACAGAACGTGATGCAGAGAAGTTTTCGTTAGCAGGGCGAATCGCAGCTGGAATTGCACACGAAGTACGAAATCCTCTTACAACAGTACGAGGATACTTACAATTTTTACAAGAAAATGTTTCTCCATCTAATAAGGAACTATTTAAAAACTTACTTATTCCTGAATTAGATCGCGCAAATAGTATCATTACAAAATTTTTATCTATTTCAAAAACACGTGAATTTAAAAGAGAACCCTTTCCCATTAATACATTTTTACGTGAGTATATTCAACAGTTATTAGCTAGTGAAGTCTTTTTACATAACATTTCAATTGATTATAATTTTTCTACCGAATTAGATGATATATTAGTTCATATTGATCGTCATGAACTTGTACAAGTTTTTTTAAACTTATTCCAGAACGCTGTCGATGCTCAAAGCGAAAAAAAACTTTCTATACAAATCGCTAGTTACCGCCTTGATAATTTTGTCCGTATTACTTTCACTGATAATGGAACTGGTATTCCACGAGCCATTCAAGACTATATCTTTGATCCATTCTTCTCAACAAAAGATTCCGGTACAGGGCTCGGCTTGTCAGTAACGAAAAAAATCATTCAAAATCATAACGGTACATTAAAAATGACTAGTAATGAAAATGGTACAACTTTTACTATTTCAATTCCAATCTTACCTAAAACAGCCCTTGAAAGATTAAATCAATACAAATAAAATCCAATCCATGAACTGCATGCCAATTGTTAATTCTTCAACAATTGACATGCAGTTTTTTATGTTAAACTTTTCTTCTTTACATTATATAAAGCCTTCTATACCTTACTTACTTTTTGCTAAGTGGGCCAATTCCTTATTTTTTTTATAAATGGTAGTTTGTCCATTACGAATTTAGTATAAATTTCATTTTAATATATAGTAATGACTATTGATTCTATGAAAGAAAGGAATGAAAAGATGAACAATAAAAATAAAGGAAAAGTATTTTATGGTAACGATTGTTGCGAAGTAAGAGCTTGTAGTCATATTAACATCTCTAAGTCCGAACTTACAGAATTCGTTAGACTTCTTCAAGCTCTTGGCCAAGCTATTCAAGCTGTCTTTCAAAACCCTTCTCAAAATAATATAGATAACTTGATCGCTGCCCTAAATAACTTACAAAAATTCCTCAATTGCTTAGATTTATCCCCAGCACAAAAACAAATTGGAAATTCTATTATTGCTAATTTATTAACTATTTTAAGAACAACACCTTTCTCATGCGGAGCATTATACGTTGAGCTACAAAGCTTGCTTAATTATTTATTGTATATCGCTAAGTTATTCAAAGTAGATTGTTGTACGATTGACAAACTAGTTAGACTCATAACAGAGATCCAAACTATCCTAGTTCAATACGGATCAGGTTGCCTTGGAGGCAGAGGAGCAACAGGTGCTACTGGTGCTACTGGACCTCAAGGACCTCAAGGACCTCAAGGTGCTCAGGGACCAGCGGGCGCTCAAGGTGCTACTGGACCTCAAGGGCCTCAAGGTATTCAAGGACCAGCGGGTGCTACTGGCGCTACTGGCGCTACGGGTGCTCAAGGTGCTCAAGGACCAGCAGGTGCTACTGGCGCTACGGGTGCTCAAGGTGGTCAAGGGCCAGCGGGTGCTACTGGAGCTACGGGTGCTCATGGAGCTGCTGGTGCTTCTGGCGCTACGGGTGCTAATGGTGCTCAAGGTGCTCAAGGACCAGCAGGTGCTACTGGCGCTACGGGTGCTCAAGGTGCTCAAGGACCAGCAGGTGCTACTGGACCTCAAGGGCCTCAAGGTATTCAAGGACCAGCAGGTGCTACTGGCGCTACGGGACCAGCGGGTACGCCAATTCCTGTAACGATCGCAGCAATCGGAAACTCCAATGCTCAAACAATATCCCCTGGAACAAACATCCAATTTAATCAAATTTTCGAAATAAATAACATTAATTTTAATGACACTGCAGATACTTTAACAATTTTAGAAACAGGCGTATATGATATTAGTTTCTCAGCGTCTACAACTTTCCCAGGCTCTTCACCGTTTGGATTCGGTATTTCATTCAACGGCCAACCACCTACTCGTAATTTCTCAACTAACGTTATCGGTAGTGCTGTATCGTTCTCTACAATCGTTACTTTACAAGCTGGTACAACAATTTCTGTACAACCTACAGCAAACACTATTTCTATTCCTAACACGGGCGATACAACTGCAACACTATCTGTATTCCGAATTTACTAATTTTCGCTTGAAAAGTATATTTATAATAATATGTATCGTTTAACCGTGCATTAAATCTCTCTTTATATAGAAAGGAGCACTTATTTGGGAGGATAAGTGCTCCTTCTTTACGTTTCTTTACCTCAAATTTACTCTATCTTAATCCTCATTTTGTATGATAAATAGTGAAGTCAAAGATATGAAAGAGGGATGAAAATGAGAGTTATGTCACTAATACGCATTTGGTTTGCACTTATGGTATGCATTATTTTATGTGTAGGATTTTTTTTAACTCTAAAATATTCCACTATATCAAAAGCAGAGAGAAAAACTGTTCCATACAAACTTTTGTATACAAAACAAAGCAACATCCCTTATTCCAATGCAACAAATAATGAAAAAAAAGTTATAAAAGGAATGCTTATTACGAAAGCTTCTAGTTCCGAGGCGTTACTCCAAATTGCTGAAACGATTAAAGATCAGTATACAAATAAAAAAATCGATGAAATTACACTTTCTATCCACAATGAAAATAATGGTAATTACGAAGAAGAATTGCCTTACGAACCTATTAGTAAAGGCAAAATAATCGTCACATACGATTCCGAATCCTTTGGCAGTACGAATATTGTACTTAATGAGTAATATCATGTATCTCAACGGATATGGATTAATAGCTAATTAAGATAGACAAAAATCTCTACCGATTAAAATTTTATTTTGTTTTCATACAAAAAAAGAGGCGAATTTTTTTATTCGCCTCTTTCTTTTACCAAAATGAAGGAATCCATTCTTTCACTTTATCAAGCCACTCTTGTTGCTCTTGTTTTCGTTGTTGTTCCTCTTCTTTCCTTCTCTTCTCTTCTTCTTTTCTTCGTTTTTCCTCTTCTATTGTAGTCAATTGTTTTTTATAATCAGCCTCAGATATGAGCGATAACTGGAATGCTTTTTGAGCTGGATTTGCGTTTGCTTTTTTCATAATATCCCGGAACATTGTCGTCGTAATTTGACTACCACCCGGAACATAATGATCGCTATCTGTTTTATCATATCCTACCCAAATCGCACCTACCAAATCTGGCGTGTATCCAACAAACCATGAATCCTTTGCACCGGTGCTCGGGCCATTTACAATTTGAGTAGTTCCTGTCTTACCTGCCGTATCAACATTATTAACTTTCGCCTTTTCGCCCGTTCCCTTTTCGACAACACCTTTTAATAAATATGTCATCTTTTGAGAAATTTTCTCGCTCGTCACTCGTGTCTCTTTCTTATACCACTTTCCAAGCGTTTCACCTTCAGCATTTTGTACCTCCCTAATTGCATGAGCTTCCACTTGGACTCCATCATTTGCAAATGTACTGTATGCTTGAGCCATTACAAATGGAGATGTCCCCACATGCATACCGCCTAAAGCAATCGGATACGTACGATCTTCTGGCACTAATGGGATACCAAATCGCTCTAAAGATTTCAATCCTTTATCTAATCCAATTTGTTCTAATAGCCACACAGCTGAAACATTGTACGACTTTGCCACAGCTTCATACATTGTCACATCACCGTGAAAAGTATGATCGCTATTTTGTGGTTTATATTCTTTAATGTTAAATGGTTCATCTTTTAATATATCGTATACTTCATATCCTTGTTCTAACGCTGGTACATATACAGCCAAAGGCTTTAACGTTGAGCCAGGTTGTCTTTTTAATTGGGTTGCATGGTTAAACTGTAAAAACTGATACGGCCCTCTGCCTCCAACTAGAGCTGGTACACCACCTGTTTTTGGGTTCATAAGAACTACACCCGTTTGCATAAGTTGGTCTGAGCCACTATCTTTGAAATAACTATCATTATTCACAACGTCTTCTACAGCCTGTTGTTTTTTCGGGTCAAGCTCTGTATAAATACGATAACCACCCGCTAAAATTTCATTTTGTGTTAATTCGTACTTTTCCATCGCCTCTCTAACAATATAGTCTACATATTGAGAGTATTTTCCCTTGTATTTATCATCAACGCCACGTTTTAACACAAGTCCGCTCTCTTTTTCTTTATTATACTGTTCGTCAGAAATATACCCTTGCTCTTTCATTAAACTTAATACGACATTACGTCTTTCAATTGACTTGTTAAAGTTTTTATAAGGTGAATACGCAGATGGTGCTTTAATCAAGCCCGCAATCGTTGCAGCTTCTGAAATTGTTAAATCTTTTACATCTTTATCAAAATAAGATTTAGCTGCCCTTTTTATACCCCAAGCACCTTCACCAAAATAAATTTGGTTCATATACATTTCAATGATTTCATCTTTCGTATACGTGCGCTCTATTTTTTTCGTTAAAAAATATTCCTTTATTTTTCGGGAGTATGTGCGGTCTTGTGTCAGAAATACATTTTTCGCAAGTTGTTGTGTTATTGTACTTCCCCCTGCTACAACTTCTCCTGCTGTAATATTTTTAAAAACCGCACTTATAATTCCACTATAATAAATACCATGATGGTTAAAAAATTCCTTATCTTCTACTGCAACAATTGCCTGAACCATAATATCAGGAATATCTTTTCTTTTAACGCCTTCTGTTTTCGAAGAAGCTAATTTAGTTGCGACCTCATTATTTGCATCATAAATTAAAGTCGGTTGTGGAACAGCTTGTTTTAATTCAGATATGTCTTGAATGGAAATTATTATATTTACAGCAATAAATAGAGTAACGAATACACTTCCCAATACAATTAATGAATTACGAAGTTTCTTCCTCTTATTGAACCACTCAAGCATTTTTTTAAAATGAGTGTTCTTCAATTTCATTCGTTCACTTCCTTCATTTATTTACACTCTTCTTTTTAAAAGGAAGAATATACCGCCTTTTAAATTTATTATAATAACGTAGTCATTCCTATAGTGTAAAGCTTTTCTTTTGCATTCATACTTTTTGCAAGAAAAGGACATTCTACAAGTAAGATATTCACTATTGGATATTAATATTATTAATAGAACAACGAGAGTTATGTTAAGTTTTTGTAAACTTTTCGATAAAATGTTTTAAAAAACGACAGTTTTTTGTTAGAATTGATTAGCCAATATATTTTACATATATTACTTTTGTGGGGGTAACAATAATGGTCTTTAAATCAAAAAAAGATAAATTTTCTGAAATGTTAATGAATGTTTCCGAAAATTTAAAAGAAGGCGCGCAGTTTTTCGTGGAGTATAAAATTAAAAATGCTAGCGATTTAAAAGAGTTTTCTATGCGCATGAAAGAGTATGAGTCAAAAGGTGACTCATTTATTCACGAAATCATTATGGAGTTAAACAAAGCGTTTATCACTCCGATTGAGCGTGAGGACATCCTACAACTTGCAATGAGTATGGATGATGTATTAGACGGATTAGATCACAGTGCTGGTCTGTTCGAAATGTATTCTATTACAGAAGCTGATGAATACATGATTAAATTCGTAGAAGCAATTAATCAATGTGCGATTGAGATTGCAAACTCTGTTGAATTAATGTCTAACAAAAAATTAGTCGACATTCGTACAAATGCGATTAAAATTAAGGATTATGAATCACAGTGTGATGATATTCGCCGTCATGCGATTAAGAACTTATTCTCTCGTGAAAAAGATCCGATTAAGATTATTCAATTTAAAGAGATTTACGAAGAGCTTGAAGAAGTAGCTGATAGCTGTCAAAGCGTTGCAAACGTATTAGAAACAATTATTATGAAGAACGCGTAAGGAGTTTGATCATGGATACACTCTTGATACTGACCGTTTTAGTAGTCATTTGCGCTTTAGCTTTTGACTTTATCAATGGATTTCACGATACAGCAAACGCTATTGCAACGGCTGTTTCAACGAAAGCTCTAAAGCCTAGACATGCCATTATTATGGCGGCTATTATGAACTTTTTAGGCGCAATGACATTTACAGGTGTAGCAAAAACGATTACAAAAGATATCGTTGATCCATTCGCCTTACAAAATGGTTCTCTTGTAATTTTAGCTGCTTTGCTTGCGGCGATAGCTTGGAACTTAATTACTTGGTACTACGGTATTCCAAGTAGTTCTTCGCATGCAATTATCGGCTCAATCGCAGGTGCAGCAATTGCGGCCGCTGGGATTAGCTCGCTAAATCTTAAAGGATTTATTAAAATTATTGAAGCTTTAATCATTTCACCGATTATCGCTTTCGTTATTGGTTATATCGTATACAGTATTTTTAAAGTAGTATTTAAAAACTTTAACTTAACGAAAACGAATAAGAACTTCCGTATATTCCAGATTTTTACTGCAGCATTACAAGCCTACACACACGGTACGAATGATGCACAAAAAGCAATGGGAATTATTACGATGGCTCTTATGGCTAATAACTATCATACTTCTAGCGATATCCCGTTCTGGGTACAATTATCTTGTGCTATCGCAATGGGGCTTGGTACTTCTGTCGGTGGATGGAAAATTATTAAAACTGTCGGTGGACAAATTATGAAAATTCGTCCTGTAAATGGTGTAGCTGCCGATTTATCATCATCACTTGTTATTTTCGGTGCAACATTCATTCACTTACCGGTTAGTACGACGCACGTTATCTCTTCTTCTATTTTAGGGGTTGGTGCTTCTCACCGTGTGAAAGGGGTAAAATGGGGAACTGCAAAACGTATGTTAATTACATGGGTTATTACACTTCCTATTTCAGCTTCTTTAGCTGCTCTGTTTTACTACCTATTACATTTTGTTTTCTAATCAAAAGTCGTCTTCCTTATTTTTCTAGGAAGACGACTTTTTTGTGAACAAGCCTATTTCTCATTAAAAAGCGTGTATAATAATTGGTGGATAAGTTATTTGGAGGAGTTGGCAATTTTGGAATACATCATGTTACTTTTCATCGGACTAATCGCCGGAACAGTCGGCAGCCTAGTTGGGCTTGGAGGCGGAATTATTATTGTTCCGTTATTAATTGGATTACACAGTTTATCACCACAACTTGCAGTAGGGACTTCTATGGTAACAGTCGTTTTCACAGGACTATCTTCCACCCTTACTTACATGAAGCATAAGCGAGTAGATTATAAAAGTGGACTTATTTTATTTATCGGAAGCGGCCCTGGTGGTATTATCGGATCATGGGCAAATAAATTTTTAAACCAAGACACATTTTCTTTATACTTTGGGATTTTCCTTATATTCGTCTCAATTCTACTTATGCTTCGAGACAAATTAAAACCTCTTTCCCTCTCAAATACGTCTGTAATTAAGCGTTCTTTTACAGATAATGATGGAAATACTGTACACTACCAATTCCCACCGTTTCTTGCTATCTTTATCGCCTTTATAGTTGGGTTTATATCTGGATTATTTGGAATTGGTGGCGGTGCCTTACTTGTTCCAGCAATGATGCTTCTTTTTGCATTCCCAGCACATATTGCAGTAGCAACTTCAATGTTCATCGTATTTCTATCAGCAATTGTAAGTTCTGCAACTCACATCTCACTTGGAAATGTCAGCTGGATTTATGCATTAATCCTGATTCCGGGTGCATGGATCGGCGGAAAAATCGGGGCTTACATTAATACAAAACTAAGTGGCAATGCCGTAATTAATTTATTACGTATTACGTTAATTATTCTTGGAACTAGATTAATCATTATTTCCCTTTTATAACGTATTCTTTTTAGAATGCGTTTTTCTTATACACATGAATATAAAAATCCTCCGAGGAGAACAAATAAAATTAAACAAACACATAATAACATATAATTTGAAATATGTACTTTCTTCAAGTTGACCACTCCTATAACTGCGACTGTTATCTTTATGATAGCGAAAAAATAGTACACTTGCAGTTACAGAGCGCTAACAATGCAAAATCAATTATTACAAATTTTATCCTTATATTTCATTTCTTTGTATATTCTATCGATTTAATAAAAAAAGATGTCATATTGACATCTTTTTTAATGAAGAAGTGACCATCCCATGAAGTCTTCATGTACTTGGCACGCCCTCTTATCGTTTCGATCATATAATTCAGCATAACTATCTGTTTCTTCATCATAAGCCATCGTATAAATAATTTGGCCGTCTACTTCAACGGATAAAACGACTCCACCTTTCATCTCTTCTACATGAATGATAGCATTCGCCGGAATTCTCATATCCGTCATTCTCATCGCATCTAACAATATACTAAACCCCCTACAGCGTATTCATTGCTAGTACTATTACACACTAAATAGTATACTACTGTAATAGCATACATTTCGTCAATGAAATTGCTGTTGAAATAGCATATTATCTATATACATATACGCTAAAATAGAAGAAATAGAAACATATTAATGGGGGGCTAACATTGATTCTACACAAAGGAGATGTACTATTCCGTCAAGGCGAGGACGGTCCTTTATACTTTATAAAAACAGGCTTATTAAAAGTAGTTCGGCTAGAAGAAGACGGAACACCATTTCTATTCAACATTATCGTTCCAGGTGAAACGATACCTCATCATTCTTTAATTTCGCCGAAAGAATATCACGGTACAGCTATCGCTTTAATAAAAACAGAAGTGGAACCGATCACTAGTAATGAATGGTACGAGAGACTTCAAGCAAATCCCGAATCGTATGCTAACATCGCTATGCAATTGCAATCTAAATTAAGAATGATGCAACAACGAATTGATCAATTGACAACCGTCTCTCCGAAAGAACGTCTTCATCGTTTACAAGAATGGTTCACCCTATATTTAGGTGACATTCCTATATATGAAATATTAACACAAACCGAAATTGGCCAACTGATAGGTATACGCCGTGAAACAGTAAACCGTTTATTACGAGAACAAATAAAAAACGAGGTAAAATAAATACCTCGTTTTTTTGCTTATTGTAAGCTTGTTGCTGGGCCGAAAAATTCATAATGAATATGCTCTTGTTTCACACTTAAATCAGTTAGTGCAGCATTTATATGCTTCATAAATGCTACTGGACCACAGAAATAGAACTCTGCTTCAGTTGTCGGAATAATAGTTTTTAACCATTCACTTTCAATGAAACCTTCTTTATCAAAGTTCTTCATTTCTAAATCTTTTTCAGTCGGTGCAGAATAACAAGTATATGCTTTAACTTGTTCATATTCATTTTCTACTGCCTTAACGTGTTCTTTCATTGCATGTGTATTACTATTTATTGCTGCATGAACAAAATATACATTACGTTTTGAATCTTGTTCAATTAACGTATTTAACATACTCATCATCGGTGTAATCCCTACTCCACCACTAATTAGTACAACTGGTAATGTTGAATCCATATTTAACACGAAATCTCCCGCTGGTGCACTTACTGGTAAAACATCTCCTTCTTTTACATGTCCATGTAAGTAATTAGACACTTTACCGTCTGGTGTATCTACACCTTTTTCTTTTTTTACACTAATACGATAATATTCTTTCCCAGGAGCATCGGATAAACTGTATTGACGATTATGTGTATATGTCTCACCTTCAATATTGATTTGAATCGTTACATATTGACCTGGGATGAATGAAGAAACTTTCCCTCCATCTTCAGGTTTCAAATAAAATGACGTAATAACATCGCTTTCCTTCACTTTTTTTACAATCATAAAGTTGCGGAAGCCTTTCCATCCACCTTCTTTATGTGCAGCTTCTTCATACATCTCTGCTTCAATGCTAATGAATGCATCAGCAATTACACCATATGCTTCTCCCCATGCATTTAAAACTTCATCAGGTGCACCTGCGACCTCTTTAATGGCACGTAGTAAACATGTACCTACAATCGGATAATGCTCAGCTTTAATCCCTAAACTTCTATGCTTATGACCAATTTGTTTTACAACTGGAATAATTGCTTCTAAATTATCAATGTACGTTGCAGCTGCATAAACAGCATTCGCTAACGCTTGTTGTTGTCTTCCCTTTTTCTGATTCGTATGGTTGAAAATATTCAACAATTCCGGATGTTCCGAAAATAAAATTTGATAGAATCTCGTTGTAATTTCAACACCTTTTTCTTGTAATAATGGTACTGTTGACTTTACGATTTCAATTGTTTTTACACTTAACATTGTATCCCACTCCTCTATTTCCTTAACTGTTTTTAGTTTAACTGAATCTTATAATGCAGATTGTGATTTTAATCACTATTAACACGGTGTTTTTGTGAATAATATATGAACATTGCATTTACAAAAGAAAATAAGCTAACTAGAATTCTAGCTAGCTTATTATTTTGTTTGTATAGCTTGTTCGATTACTTTTATATCTTTCCCATCGCCAAACTCCGTATACCCCCAGATATTCGTTTCACCTCTATATTTATTTACGATAATATCCAAGTCATGATATACACGGTGGGCATACACTACATACTCAATATTTTGAAGTTCCACACCTTTTTTTACAATTTCATAGCTTCTATTTACATCGCGTTTTATTTTTTCATTCTTTATTTCCGTATGTATATTTTTTAAAGATTGTTCTTGTTGTTGAAACCATTGCTTAAATTGATTCCAATCCCCGTCTGTATAATTCTCTGCTTTACCATAATTTAAGAAATTATTATAGCTTTCATGTGTCATTCGAATAAAATCTAGCACTTTTGTCTCTTCTTGCACATCTTCTATTTGAGCTATTGTATTTACCTCAGCAGGCTTATTCGCATAATGTAACAGCACTTTCATAAGACTATAACTCGCAATGATCATCACGATAATAATACCTAATACATTTAACAATTTCTTCATACACAGAACTCCTTCTCTACTAAAAATATTACAACGTATGACTATACTTGTAACATTCTCTCGTAGAAATATAATTCCTGTATTAATTCTTCCTATCATTTCGACAATATTTTTCTATACATTTCTCGTTGGCAAATGTTCTTGTAAAACAATATATCCTTCATAAGCTGTGTAACCGAGTATAACCATTAATCCGATATAACAAGCAAATACTGTCCATTTCGTTTTCGCATCCACTTTATAATAGTTTTCTTGTTGTTCCTTTTCTGTTTTCCATTCATTTAATTTTCTTTCTGACGCTTCAAATGCTTCCCTTATGTGAATTGTATACTCATCTTTTTCATCTTCATATGGAACATAATCTAACGGTTCGAACTTCGGTAAAAGATACTCTAACACTTCCATTTTTTGAAGTTCACCTATTTGTAACTCTTTTTCCCGTTCTCTTTGTCTTAATGCATTCATCTCATGATGCATCACGTATATAGTCCGATGTACAGCACCCGTTTCTTTTAATTCCTCTTCAAGCCTAGTAACATATTCTTTCATCCCATCAATTTTATGCCCTAATTCCTTAATCGGCTCATCTCTCTTTATTACTCTATATAACTCCATACAACCGATAATAACAATAAATCCTCCCAAAATACTTTTAAAGTAAATTGAATAGCCAAGTAATAAAATAAGGCCTGCTCCCCAAATTTTAGTACTGACAACTGAAATAATTCTCCCACCATCTAGCGGCGAAACGGGAATTAAATTAAAGAAATTAATCATACTTCCAAGCAAAATAACAAGCGCCCAAAATGGCTCTTTCGTCATTATATAAAGCGGTATCGCCGGTAAAAATGACAGAAGTCCGAAAAGCGGCCCCATATAGGCAATGTAAGCTTCATCTTTCGCATTTTTCGGCATCTCTTTCATTCCAATAAGGGCCCCCATAAATGGAATAAAGATTGCTGGCGATGTCGGGATCCCCTTTCTTTTCGCAGCCCATAAATGGCCCATTTCATGAACAAACAACAAATAAATGAGCGCTACTCCAAATTTCCAACCATATAGAACTGCGTATGCGCCAAGCGATAGAAACATACTAAATACCGTTGAAAACTTTGCTAATTTAAAAATTGCAAATACCCACTTTAACTTAGACAGTAAAAATAGACCTACCGCAACAATAATTCCCCATAATCCTTTTTTATTATTTTTCATATTCCTCTCCTTTATCTCTCATTAATGAATCATATTCATTCATCAAAGCTTGTTCTTTTCTCTATTATGACATATTTTTTGCTATTGTTAGAAATAATGTTTATATAATCCATTTTAAGCCAAAAATATAAATAAAAGGAGGTGTACACAAATGAATTTACAATCTCTTATAATAGGTGCTCTATCGTTTTTAGCTTCAACTCTTATTTTTTATACCGTTAGTTACGTATTATTATTAGATTTGTTGCCCAATCACGTATTTATTGCCCTTGTCATCCTTTCCGCTCTTATGATTTCTTTTCTTATTACACGAAAATCAATGAATGAGCCATCTGCAAAAGCAAAGTAATAGAGAGGGGTGTTTTCCCCTCTCTATTATCATTTCCTAGGAAAGGCCATATAGATTTGACGAGTTTACATTCATTCCAATCCGTAAGGGCTAATTAAAGTCTCACTTTATCTTTGAAAATTCATTTTTTCACCATAATCTTTAACAATCTGAATTATATTTTGAAACAAACCTATTTTTTCTTTTTCACTGTTTAATATTTTCAAATCATAATTTTCGTAATATGTTTCTAATGATTTTAATTGTGATTCTGAAGCGCTTTTTATCGGAACAGTAGCATGCAATTCATATTGCTTATACCCTTCCTTTACTTTTTCACCTAAAATTATTTCACTCTCTTTTGCTCCAATTAATTTTTGAACTTTTTCTGGAAAATTGAGTTGCAAATAATATTCTTGCTCCTTCACTAACTTATTGTATAGTGATTGTGAAATCGTATACCGTACCGTATAATTCACGTTTTGATCGCCTGTTTTAATATGAAATGCGGTAATCTGTAAATCTTTTTTTGTTACTTCTGTTAAAGGGCTTACCTGCATCTCATCTTCTTTTTGTTCTGAGACATTTGGAAATATATCCAAAAGCTTTTCCGTATCTTTTTCATTCAACATATACATAGCTTTCTTATATTGCACCCATCCTCGTCTATCTTCTCCCCTTAACCATGCATAATAAGTTTCTTTTTTCCCATCTCTACTAATTTGTATTTCATATTCAGGTTCACCGAAGCTTCCTGTTATTTCTTGTTTCTCAGCTTTATTCAAAATGTCTATTACTAACTTCGCTTCTGATTCCTGCAACTTTTTCTCTTTATGTTTTTTTTGTATAACGGTTACCCCTATTGTTTCTTTCACTTCATTCACCGTCTCTTCTACTTTTTTTGTTTCTTTTTTCGGCTCAACTTGACCACAAGCTGCTAGTAACATAACAAACAACAACACCAATACATATTTCCCTTTCAAATTAATCCTCCTCTTACGATAAGAAATCCTTATAATCTTCATACATAAAACAAAAACGTGACATCCTATTAAATACGCTATACTAATCATTGAAAGGAGGTCTTTATCATGTCCATTAATTTTCATGATGAAAATAATAAGTACACATATGCAACAAGAAACGCTCATATTTCTTGGGCTGAAATGGTAAAAAACATTACAGAAATACAAAACAAGCAAATAATTGATATCGGCTGTGGTGGCGGAATTTATACGAAAGAACTCGCTCTTATGGGAGCCAAAAATGTTGTGGGACTTGATTTTTCAAAAGAAATATTACAAGCTGCAAAAGAAAATTGTAACAACTTTCCAAACATTTCATTCGTCCACGGTGATGCACATAATCTCCTATACCTTAATGAAACATTCGACATAGTTATTTCTCGCGCAGTTATTCATCATTTACAAGACATTCCTACATTTTTACGTGAAGCTTCTCGTATATTAAATAAAAACGGTGTACTTATTTTACAAGATCGAACAATTGAAGATTGTACAATTCCAGGAAGTCCCGAACACATTCGCGGATATTTTTTCTCTCTATTTCCAAGACTCATTGAAATAGAGTCAAAAAGACGCCCAAAAACCAACACTATACAGACAGAATTGCAAAAACATTCTCTTCATGTACTTCCCCCACAAACACAATGGGAAATACGAAAAATACATGATTCTGTAGAAGCATTATTGCAAGATTTATCTCCTCGAACAGGTCGATCCATTCTATATGAATTAACAGATGATGAACTTTCTCAACTTCTACATCATATACAGACCGCATTACAAAACGTCTCTCCTATTATTGAAAGAGATCGATGGACAATTTGGAGCGCGATGAAGTTGTAAGGAAGGAAGCCTCACAAAATAATGTGAGGCTTCCTTTCTTTCATAATCTAATTTTGCAACACTCTTGATATCCTCCACTTCTGGCCTGTGCACTTCCACACTTCGGACATACTAAATATCTAGACTGATTTGTCAACAAACTACCTTTTTGAAAGAGTAAAACTTCTGCTTGTTTAAACGAACGCGAATAATATAACCACATAAAACCAATTATAGCAATAATGCCAAATAATACTCCCATCGCAAGCATTTCAGTCACCTCTTTTGGTTTGTTCTTTCCAGCAAGTGGATTGTTGTATTATTCTCTATAAATTCAAACAATCCCTTCTTCACTCCTATAAATATCAATTTTCTCTATAAATTTTACAATTCTCCGCAAATTTTTACTTCCATTTTACAATTCATCATTCCCTTTACAACAACGAATATCACTTTCGATATTTCCGTATATAAATATATCTTCCAAAAAACATATTGACTTTCTAAAAAAAACATGCAACAATACTGTCAGAATACTTGAATAAAAATTCATTGACGAGAACGAGTACGTTATAGAACTGTTCCCCAGAGAGTTGGCGATTTGCTGAAAGCCAACGTTCAGTGCGTAACCGAAAATCATCTCCGAGAAGTAGAACCGAATGTTACAGTAAGTTCTTACCGGCCGTCCCCCGTTACAAGGAACACGTATCATGTTGTACGTTGCAAAGCCGTATACATATAGATTTATTTCTACATGTGTAAATTAGGGTGGTATCGCGGGTAAATATAACTCGTCCCTTTCTTTAGGGACGAGTTTTTTGTGTTCTTACAAATGAATGAAAAAGGAGGAAAAACAATGAACACTGTATCAAAAAAACATATTTTTTTCACGGGTCTTATGCTATTTTCTTTATTTTTTGGGGCAGGTAATTTAATTTTCCCTCCCATGCTTGGGCAAAACGCAGGTGAAAACTTTTGGCCAGCAATGATTGGATTTTTACTAACAGGAGTTGGCTTACCACTACTTACTGTTATCGCAATTTCTCTATCAGGAAATGGAATGCAGCAACTTGCAAGTCATGTCCATCCATTATTCGGAATTTTCTTTACAGTAGTTGTATACATTGCCATCGGTCCATCCATGGGCATTCCACGTGTTGCAAATGTCGCTTATGAAATGGGGGTTAGTTCTTTCTTGCCAGAAACAATCCGCTCTAGCAGCCTAGTGCTATTTGTATATACAATCATCTTCTTTACTATCGTATTTTGGCTGAGTTTGAATCCATCTAAACTTGTTGATCGTATTGGAAATGTATTAACACCTATTTTATTACTCTCTATTTTCTTATTATTTGTTAAAAGTGTATTTACACCACTTGGGCAATCAGGACCAGCGATGCAAGAGTATCAAACTTCTCCAATCTTCAAAGGCTTTATGGAAGGCTACTTAACAATGGACACTATTTCAGCACTTGCATTCGGAATTATCGTTGTAAATGCAATTCGCTCTAAAGGTGTGAATGATCGTAAGTCCATTGCCATCGCCACAGCAAAAGCAGGGCTTATTGCCGCTACAGGGCTCGTACTTGTATACGGTGCACTCGGCTGGCTTGGGGCAACTAGCGTCTCGCTCGGATATGCAAAAAATGGCGGACAGCTACTTACTGTTATCGTACAACAATTATTCGGTCCATACGGTTTGCTCCTATTATCTCTTATCGTTACACTCGCTTGTTTAACGACATGCGTTGGACTCGTATCTGCGTGCAGCCAATATTTTTCAACATTATTGACTACATTTTCATACAAAACGTTCGCGAGTATCATTTGCGCATTAGGATTACTAGTTGCCAACTTAGGTTTAACGAAAATTATCGCAATCTCTGTTCCAATTCTACTTGTTGTGTATCCAATTGCGATTGTACTCGTACTACTATCATTACTTCATAAATACTTCGGTGGATACCGCTCTGTTTATGTAGGTGCTTTAATTGGAGCAGCTGTAGTGAGCGTATTTGATGGATTAAAACAAGGTGGTATTTCAGTTTCATTTATCACACCATATTTTGAATTTATCCCTTTATATAATGAAGGAATCGGCTGGCTAATACCAGCATTAGTAGGAGGTCTTATTGGTCTTGCAACGGCTAGGTTAAGCGGTACGAAAAAAGTTCCATTAGTAACCGAATCTCACGAAGTAAAAGCCTCCTAAAAAAACTCCCAAAAGGGAGTTTTTTTACATTTGATACGCAGCATGATTAAAACTGCTTATTTTATAAGCCTTCGTATAATATTCAATATTTGTATCAACTGTTTCTACCTTGACAACATCATAGCGCTCTTCTTGCTTTACTAAAAATAAATAGTATTCCTCTGTTGCCTCAATAATCGCAATTTTATCTGTTTCAACATTATATTGTTCACAAAGCGCTTGTAATGCGTTCACATAATCCCCTAATTTTTTAGACTTATCCATTCCGAATATAGTTTGAACTAACATATACATTCTCCCCTTTATATGTACTGTTAACACCCAAATGATAACGCTTACATTTTTTTATCGTCAATAAAAACATTCAATTGTTTTAACGCCAAATCTATATTGTATCGAGCCAATAATCAGCGAGGAATTCCCCACCAATTAAAGTTTTACTTTATCCCGCATTAACTGCCCGTAAAAGCCCGATTGGTGAGGGCTGATAATCAGTGGGAGAGGAACAACCTCCCCACTGATTAAAGTTTCACTTTATCACTTCGTTAATTGATGCCTAAATGCATAAATAACCGCCTGAGTACGGTCACTTACATTCAATTTATTTAATATATTACTCACATGTGTCTTTACCGTTTTCAGTGCAATAAATAACTCGTCCGCAATCTCTTGATTACTTTTTCCCTCTGCAATTAATAACAAAATCTCAAACTCTCTTTCCGTTAAATCATCATGCAAAGGTTGCTCTTTCTTTTGACGCATACGGGACATCATTTTCCCGGTAACTTTCGGCTCTAATACTGTTTCTCCATCATAAGTAGCTCGTACAGCATCAGCAATATCACTTGCTCTTGATGTTTTTAATAAGTAACTGGTCGCCCCAGCCTCAATAACAGGATACAATTTTTCGTCATCTAAAAAGCTTGTTACAACTACAATTTTTGCTTCTGGCCATTCTTGAATAATAGCACGTGTTGCTTCGACACCATCCATCTCATCCATAACAAGGTCCATTAAAATAATATCCGGCCTTAATTGCAATGCTAATTCTGATCCTTTTCTTCCATTCTCAGCTTCCCCTACTACTTCAATATCTGGCTGTGTAGATAAATATGCCGATACACCCATACGAACCATTTCATGATCATCGACAAGCAATACTTTTATCATACTTCTCCCCCTCTCTCAATCATGATCGGTACTTTTACTTCTATTTGTGTACCTTTGGCCGGGAAACTAAGTACCTTAAGTGTCCCACCAATTTCATGAACACGCTCTTGCATCGATCTTAGGCCATATGAACCAGCCTTATTAACCCCTACTTCAAACCCAACGCCGTCATCAATGATTTTTAAAATCGCATATTGATCAATTTTTCGAAGGCGCACTTCTGTTTTCTTTGCCTTCGCGTGTCGCAACGTGTTTGATAGCGCTTCTTGCACAATACGGAATAAATGATCTTCTACACCTTTTTTTAATTCTATTGACTCAATAAGCCATTCAATTTTCATATGTTGTTTTCGCGATAATTCCGTTAATAATTCCTCTATACCTTCTGTCAGTTTCTTACCTTCCAATTGTACAGGACGTAAATGAAGGAGCAATGCTCTCATTTCTGATTGAGCATTTACAACCATATTTTCAACAAGTTGCAATTGTTTTTTTGTCACATCTGGAAATTCAGTTATTTGTTCATTAATCGCTGACATCATCATCGACATTGCGAAAAGCTGCTGACTTACTGAATCATGCAACTCCCTTGCTAAACGATGCCTTTCTTGAGAAATCGCTTCTTGTCTCATCTCTTCATTCCAATGAGCTCGTTCATTCGTTACTTTTTGAAAGAGTCCAGCTTGCTCCTCTAATCGACGAGCCAGAACGATTACTTTTCGTTCCACTTCATGAAATTCATCATCTGCAGTAAACGAAACATCGCTCGGAAAATTCCCTCGCTCTACTTCAAATAGAAAAGTATTTAATCCTTGTATACGCTGCTCTATATAATAACCGATTGCATATCCTACAATTCCCCCGATAAGTAAACTTGTAGTCATAATAAACAAGCCAATTGGAACAGAAGCGATGGATTCCTTCCATAATAAATCATACACTTGTTGCTCGCTTTTCCATACATATACAATTGTACAAATGAGTGCGATACTAACAGAGGACAACATAGAATAACGAATATACATCCACGAAATATTTTTTTGTTTCTTCATTATACTTTCCTCACTTCCGTGTCGCCTACGACAAGCGAAGAAATAATTTTAATACGACGAGGAGCCTCTTTATACTGCTCTGTTCTAAATGTAACATTGCGGTTAAACCCTGTCTCTTCATGACCTGGCAAGAGCACACGTCCGACAATAACAGAATGATTTAAAGAAAGTTCAATATCATATGGCACATATAAACGAATATTACCAACGACACCCCGAATAACAATTACCGTTTCCCCTTCTGGAATCATAGCAGTTGTTAAATCTATTTCCACATCACAAGCACCATATTGAACATTAATATCCTCAAGTTCATAAATATGATCCATCATTCGTACATTGCCTACAAACATATTTTTCAAATATGTTTCTGTACGATATATTTGCTTCTCTTCGTCTATAATCCCTTTTTCTTTAATTTCAACCTTCATTGCTTTTTGCTGATGCCCTTGTTGAATCAATTGATAACCAATTAAAGCTAAACAAGCAAATACGACAAGAACAAATGCTGCTGATGAAAATAAGAAAAATAAAAATACAATACCACCAACAAATAAAAATACATTTCCCCGTACATAACGATTCTTTTTACGATAATGCCTTCCAAACATAAGCATAATAAATGCAAAAATGAGACCACCTGGTTCAAAATGTCCAAGTATCATATCAAGAAAAAGACCGAATCCAAATATGATGAGGAGCATCCCCATTAATTGTGTCTTTGAAAAATGTTTCTTCATTTCAGCTCCCCCCTTCTTGTCACATATACATAGAAGAAAAGGCATTGCTTTCCAACACCTTTTCTCCTATCACTATATCATAAGCCTGTTTTATAATATACTACTATTATTTTGTTAACTCTTTCGTTAACGATACATCATTCTTTTCTTTCATTTCACGCTCAAGTTTTGCAATTTTCATATCAAACGTGTCACGCTCATGCTCTTCATTCATACGAGTTTCTAAGTCACGAATATGATCTTCAATCTCTTCAAATCGTAAGAACGGATTATTTTCATCCATTTTATGCATCGCAGTATTCATACGACGATTTGCATGTGCCATATTTTCACGTGCCATTAGTTCCATGCGCTTTGCGTGCATTTCTTTTAATTTATTTTTCATTTCAGAAAGACGACGCTCTAACTCATCAATTTGCTCTACAACACCTGCATACATTTCTTCTAATCGAGTTACTTGCCCTTCATAATAAGCTACCTCTTCTAACGCACGTTCGTGCAATTGTAATTCGTCTGCTTCTTGAGCAATGATAGCTTGCTTTGATCTTTTATTAACGAAATAACGTGCTTGCTCAAGCTCACGAGCAAAATTAGATTTTAATGTTTTATGACGCTCAATTAACTTCTCAATTTTTGTTATTTCACGCTCACTATCACGTAAATATTGGTTTAACATCGCAATTGGATTTTTTCTTTCCTTCTCATCTAACACGTTATGAAAATCAGCTAAAATTGCATCGCGTACACGTCCGAATAAAGATTGTTTCATTATAAATCTTCCTCTCTTCTACTTTATTTATAATTTGATTTATTGTTTTAGTTTTTCATTAATTTGTTCCACTCATCTTCAAAGTTACTATATGGTTTAGAACTTTCTGGAGCAGATTCAACAACTACATCTTTTTCTTTTTTCCACTCACGGTATCCGTAGTATAAAACCACTAAAGCAGCGATACCGATTAATGCTGGCGAATGAGAAAGTGCAATGGATAAACCGATTAAACCAACAATACCCCAAGCTAACTTTCCAAAAAATGATTTAGCTCGCACAAATGATTTATAGCTCCAATATACAACTCCTGCTCCGATTGCGAATCCTACAATACCAGCAAGACTACCAAGAGCAATTAAAGCCAAAATACCGGCTGCGATAAACGCTAGAAATTGTTTCATCTTGTGCTTGCCTCCCTTCGATTTGATACTCTTATCTTAACTATTTTTTCATCTTTCCATAACGAGCTTAAGAACCGTTTTTAACTCAGACTTAAGACCGAGTCATATTCAGCCCTTTACGCAAAAAAACGTGCAGAGTCTATTCTCTGCACGTTTTTTAATTACTAACATTCATATTAAATTAAGCTGTTTTATGATACTCTTTTTTCTCAGCTACTTTCGAAAACCTTGGAAACCCAATTAAAATAGAAACAATCCCACATACTCCAACTAAGATTGGATAAAATGCATATGGCAACAATTCAACCGGAGATAACGCTGCAAATCCTGCTGCCGTTAACATTTGGGCACCGTACGGAATTAATCCTTGCACACAACATGAGAAAAGATCTAATACACTCGCTGATTTACGAGGATCTATTTCATATTGATCTGCAATATTTTTTGCAAGCGGGCCTGTAAAGATAATTGAAATCGTATTATTCGCTGTACACATATTCGTCATACTCACTAAACCAGCAATACCAAATTCCGCTCCTTTTTTCGAACGAATATTACGTGTTAATACATTCATTAAATATTGAATACCACCATTATATTGGATTAATTCAACCATACCGCCAATTAATATAGCAAGTAATACTAACTCCATCATACCGCCCATTCCAGTCGTTACACTTTTAAAGAAACTTTCTAACGTGTAACTTCCATCTATAAGGCCGATAACACCAGATAGTACAGTTCCACCAGTTAATACAATAAGTACATTCCAGCCAAGTAGCGCTGTAATAAGTACTCCTGCGTACGGTAAAATCTTTATCCAATCAAAGCTATGTGCTTTAATCTGCGTGTCACTTCCTGAAGTAACTATTACTAATAGTACAATTGTAATAATAGCCGCTGGTAACACAATTAAAAAGTTCGTTTTAAACTTATCTTTCATTTCTGTTCCTTGTGAACGAACAGCTGCGATTGTTGTATCTGAAATAAATGATAAATTATCACCAAACATCGCTCCGCCAACAACAGTAGCCATTGCAAGCGCAATTGAGATATCAGTTTGACCACTAATACCTACAGCAATCGGCGCTAATGCTGCAATTGTTCCCATTGAAGTTCCCATCGCTAATGAAATAAATGCACCAATAACAAAGATTCCAGCTACGATAAATCCTGGCGGTAAAATAGTTAACGCTAAATTAACAGTTGAGTCTACTCCGCCCATTCCTTTAGCAGTTTCAGAAAACGCACCTGCAAGCACAAAAATTAATACCATAATCATAATATCCGGATTTCCTGCACCTTTAGCGAACCGCTCTACTTTCACATTAAAACTTTCTTTACGATTCATCACTAAAGCGACTCCTACAGCAATTGAAATCGCTACAAGTATCGGCAATTTATAGAAATCACCTGTAATAATTCCAGAACCAATAAATAGCGCCAAAAATATCCCAAGTGGTAATAAAGCTAAACCATTTCCTCTCGTTTCTTTCAAAGTACCATCTCTCCCTAGTTTCAACCTTTTTCTAATGAATAACAAAAGACCTCTTCCGATGAGAAGAGGTCTTATACATCTATAAGAAACACTCTTCTCATCTTTCAAGCACACGCTTGCTGGATTTGGCACAGCACTCTGAAATCGAGTCCGCTGCCGAGGCATCGTAGGGCCAGTCCCTCCGCCTCTCTTTATAAGAAGGTTTCATATTTATTTTTTAATAATAATTTCTTCCCTAACTTTACTCGCTTACAAAACAAAAGTCAATTATTTTTTGTATAGATTTTTTTGGTAATTATACAAAAATTTGAATACAACAATCATTTTAACTTTT
This sequence comes from Bacillus cereus group sp. BfR-BA-01311, assembly GCF_022664295.1. NCBI lineage: Bacteria > Bacillati > Bacillota > Bacilli > Caryophanales > Bacillaceae > Bacillus > Bacillus cereus group sp. BfR-BA-01311. The sequence goes on along the minus strand of NZ_JAKUHC010000006.1, from coordinate 47,096 downwards.
CGATTTCTTCTTCCAATATTGAAATCCAATAAAATTCACTATTTTTTATTGTTGCTAATATCCATTTCGTAGTGTACCAAGCTAGATCATACTCTTCCTTCGTGACATCACCACTTTTATAAGCATCCTCTAGCTCCTCTTCATCTAATACATACACCTTACCGCTAGATAATAATACTACATCTAAATATAAATCATCAAAATACGGTAAACCACGATCGTCTATTTTATATTCTTTCACCACATCGATATAATATTGCACTAATTTTTTCTGATCATCTAACATAGCGGTAATCGCAAAGTTTTTCCCGTCTATGAAATATTGAATCCACATATACTGATCTGCTGCAATACAAAGTTCTTCACCATCATATTCTTTACAACTAGGCTCTCTCACCTTTTTTATATCCAGTATTCCGAGCATTCCCTCTTCCATTTGCTTAACCGTATAACTCTTTTCTATTAGTCTCTTCCACGAAGAACCGTCACCATATTTACGTTTCATTATGTCTGCTCCTCTTCTATATACAGAAAAGCTCCCACATATTATGTGAGAGCTTGTTCATATTATAATTAAGCCGCTTGACCCTTTTCAGAAATCTCTTTTAAATAAGCTTGTCCTTTTTCAGCGTCATATTGACCTTCCCACTTAGACATAACTACAGCTGCTAAAGAGTTTCCTACAACGTTAACTGCTGTACGAGCCATATCTAAAATACGGTCAATACCAGCAATGAACGCTAAGCCTTCAGGTGGAATACCTACTGTACCAAGTGTCGCTAATAATACAACGAATGATACGCCCGGTACACCTGCGATCCCTTTTGATGTAACCATTAATACAAGCAATAATGTAATTTGTTGTGTAATAGATAAATCAATACCGTACATTTGCGCTAAGAAAATAGCCGCAATTGCTTGATATAAAGTTGATCCATCTAAGTTAAATGAATAACCTGTCGGAATAACGAAAGATGTAATTGCTTTCGGACAACCGAATTTCTCCATTTTCTCCATGATTTTTGGTAAAACTGTTTCTGAGCTTGCTGTAGAATACGCTAAAATCAGCTCGTCTTTTAAAATCTTAAAGAATTGGAAAATATTAATTCCAAATATTTTCGCTGTAAGTCCTAAGACAACTACGACGAAGAAGATCATTGCTCCATATACGACAATTAGTAATTTCCCTAATGGAATTAATGAAGCAAGACCAAATGTAGAAACTGTAACACCAATTAGTGCAAACACACCAAATGGTGCAAATTTCATAACTTGGTTTGTTACGTAAAACATTGCGTCAGCCACACCTTGGAAAAATTGAAGAACTGGTCTTCCTCTTTCACCAATTGCTGCTACACCTAAACCAAATAGTACAGAGAAGAAGATAATAGCTAGCATATCTCCGTCAGCTAACGACTTCATAATGTTCGTTGGAACAATATTTACAAATGTATCTGCAAATGAATGACTTTGTACTTGCTCTGTCGTATGTGTATATTTCGAAATATCTGTCTTTGTTAACTGCTCCATATTTACGCCTTTTCCTGGTTGGAAAATATTCGCTATTAATAGACCGACAATAATTGCAATTGTTGTAATGATTTCAAAGTAAATAATTGTTTTTCCGCCTAGTCGACCTAGTTTTTTAACATCGCCAACACCAGCAACCCCAACAACAATACTTGCTACAACAATTGGCACAACGATCATTTTAATTAATCGGATGAAAATATCACCAATTGGTTGTAAGTACTTCACAACAGCTGGATTATCAAAGAAAATCGCACCAACCGCAATACCAAGCGCAAGTCCTATTAATATTTGCCATGCAAGTCCTATTCTTTTCATATTTGTTGTAACCCCCTCTTCGATGTGTCACTCTATCTCTCATTCTATCTCTATAAAACTAAGAAATTAAGAGTATTACATATTATTCGACAATTCACTACATTTTGTCCCTGTTAAAAATCATAAATCAAAAATTTAAATCTGACAACAAAATAACTTTGCCCGAACACAAATAATTTTCTTGACAAAAAGCAGACCCATGTCAGAAAACCTAACATGAGAACGATTCCTCACTAGTGTTTTATTAGCTTTCCAAGCAATATTTCACCTCATAAAAAAGATTACTTTCCTCCTTCATTTTACAGATAAATCCCAAAATATACCTTTGTTACACAGATGAATAAAATGCGAGCACTATGACAATTACAGTTGAAAAATGATAAATTCCGACAAAACTTAGCAATTTTATAAAATTTTCTTTACATTATGATTACAACGATAGACACCTTTCTTCTTATGATATATAACATTCATAGGGAAAGGAGCCAGACAACAATGAAAAAGAAATTTGCAGCGTTTAGTGTTTTAGCAGCAGGAACGATTTTTACTTCCCCGTTACTTTCACCCGTATACGCTGAAACGAATCAAGATAAATTATCTAACATTCAATCTGAATTAGAAGGCAAACAAAGTGACTTACAAAATAAATCAGTCGAGAAAGAACAAATAGAAAAAGAAATTCAAGAGTTACAGAAGAAAATCGATGAATTAACTACTTCTATTAATAAAAATGAGACTGAATTAAACGATACAAAAAAAGAAATTAGCAAAACACAACAAGTAATTACTGACAAAAAGAAACATATAGAACAATTACAAACAAACATAGATACACGTCAGGAAGTTATTAAACAACGATTACAATCTATGCAAGAAAAACCGCGTACAAATATCATTACAGAAGTATTAACAAACTCTACAAACATTGCTGATCTTGTTGATAATATGTACTCCGTAAGTTTAATATTAAACAACGATACAGATATTGTAAAAAAACAAACATCTGATCAAAATGCTGTAACGACAGAAAAAGAGGCTGTTGAGAAAAAAGAACAACAACTGAAAGACTCTGAACAAAAACTAGAACAAAAACAACAAGAATTACAAAATAACCAACAGCAGCAACAAACTCTTATTAACGATCTACATACGAAAGTAGCAAAAGTAGATTCAGAGATTGAAGGATTAGAAGAATCCAAAGGCATTTTAGAAAATCAACGTCAAGCTGTTCAAAAAGCAATTGAAGAAGAAAAACGGGCGGAAGAAGCTCGTAAAGCGGAAGAAGCCCGCCAGGCAGAAGAGGCTCGCAAACAACAAGCTACTAAATCTGCTCAAGCGGCCCCAACACCACATGATACAAATATCGGTGGTTTTATCAAACCAGCAGCTGGATCAAAAACTTCCGGATTTGGTGTACGTTCTTTAGATAACCATAAAGGAATTGACATCGCTGCTTCGGGAACGGTTCCAATTATCGCTGCTGCAGATGGCGTTGTTATTCGCTCAGAATTATCATCTAGTTACGGAAACGTAGTGTATTTATCTCACCGTATAAACGGAAAAACATATACGACAGTATATGCTCATATGAATAGTCGTTCTGTATCGAATGGACAAACTGTAAAACAAGGCGATCAGCTTGGATTTATGGGGAATACGGGCCAATCATACGGACAACATTTACACTTCGAACTTCATCTTGGAGAATGGAATGTCGGCAAGACAAACGCAGTTGACCCATCTCCTTATATCGGATTATAAAAAACCTCGGTGCCTACCGAGGTTTTTCATTTACACTTCACACAATATAGGCATTCTACATAGACTATAACTAAATGCCTATAGTTTATGAGGTGATCCATATGAATACGCAATTACAACAAAAAATAGAAGAAGCTAGAGAAACGTATATTGGCCGGATATTTACATTTGGCGGCTCAGTTTTATTTTTAATCGGTTCATTCCTCACAGTCACCACAGCCTATAAAGCGTATAATCGTCTATTACATTCATCAACATAAAAAAAGACGGGAGATCCCCGCCTTTTTTATGCAAACATTTTAAATACACCTATCGCATTTAAAAATACAATTATTACAGTTACCGGAATAACATAACGAAGTAAGAAGAACCAAATGTTAAATAACGTTTTCCCTTTCGTTTCCGTCACTTCTAATTCTTTCATCAACAACTCTTTACTCATTTTATTTGGTACAAATAATGAAATAGCTAGTACTCCTAACGGCAGCAATACGTTACTTACCGAAAAGTCGACTAAATCAAAGAATGTTTTCCCAAATATTTTCACGTCACTCATAATCCCAAATGATAACGCTGATGGAATACCGACTGCAAAAATAAGAATACCAATTAATAATGATGCTGACGGACGCTTCTTCTCATTACCTTTCGCAACAGATGCTACTACAATTTCAAGCATTGAAATTGCTGATGTTAAAGTCGCAAAGAAGAATAAAATTAAAAACATAATAAAGAAAAATTGACCAAATGGTATTTTTGCAAATACTGCTGGAAGGACGATAAACAGTAATCCCGGTCCTTCAGTCGGCTTAACTCCTAATGCGAAAATCGCTGGGAAAATTGCTAATCCTGCAAGTACTGTAACAAAAACAGTTAAACTTACAATAGATGTTGCCGATTTCGCTAAATGTTCCTCTTTCTTTAAATACGAACTATACGTTACCATTACCGAGGCACCTACAGTTAGCGAGAAGAAAGATTGTCCCATCGCATATAAAATTGTATCTGCTGTAAGCTTTGAAAAATCTGGTTTTAAGAAGAACTCTACTCCAGCAAAAGCACCATCGAGTGTTAACGCACGAACAATAATCGCAATAAATAAAATAAATAATAGCGGCATCATGTACTTACTTGCCTTTTCTATACCTTTCTCTACACCTTTACTTACAACAAAAATCGTACAAAGCATAAAGATAAATTGTGCTCCAATCGCACTTAATGGATTTGAAATCGTTTCACCGAACAATCGTCCATAATCAGCTGCACCATTCCAGAAACTTCCTGTCACACTATAATATAAATAAAGTAAAATCCATCCACCTACAACACTATAAAAAGATAGTACACTAAAACAAGTAACAACTCCCATACGACCAATCCAAGGATATAATTTGCTATTTGGCACTAGTACTTTATAAGCTGTAACCGCCTCTTTTTGCGTGCTACGTCCAATAACAAACTCCGCTATTAGAAGAGGCATACCTATAAATAAAGTTAATAGTAAAAATACAAGGAAGAATGCGCCTCCCCCGCCATTACCTGCAACATATGGAAATTTCCATATCGCACCAAGACCTACTGCGGCTCCGGCTGCTGCGAGTACAAAGCCTATTTTCGACGTCCATTGCTGTGTTTCTTTCATCATAATTTCTCCTTTTCTGAATATTTAAACTTTTGTTAATTATACACTTTCATTTCATACTCGCACACCTCCTTTAGAAAATAAAAAAGTCCCCTACACGCAAATATGCATGTAGAGGACGATATATGTAATGTAAATACCGTGGTACCACCTCAATTGGATTGATAAATCCCACTTGTTCAAGTACAGGAATAATTCCGATACTCTATCCTTTTAACGGCGGAACCCGGGTTGCCTACTACAATGTTCAACATACCTCTCGCAAGCCCATTCTGTATATTTTATCGTACCGGGCTCCCACCTAACCCCAGCTCTCTGAACGCATCAAATATACGTACTCTTCTTGCTCATCGATTTCATCTATTGAAGTTACTTGTGATTATAAATTATATTTTTATATTTGTAAAGCGCACTTTATCTTTTATTATTTTAAAACCTTTTCCTCTAACTCACGTAAAAAACTTTCTCTTTTCCCCTCATTTTGCACATATACTGATTTCAACACTTCTTGGAGCAATATATTTCGTTCCCTCTTTTCTAACTGTAAATCTTTTAACTTCAACCTTACTTCATATAAAAAATCTAAATACGATTCATATGTCTCATCATATTTATTTGCAATATCATCTCGAATTTTTTTTGCGAGCTTCGGGCTCGCTCCCCCAGTAGAAACTGCTATATTAAGTAAACCACGATGAATCGCTGCCGGAAAATGAACATTACCACTTTCCGGATTTGTAATAACATTTACTAATTGATTCTCAGCGGCATCTTCAGCAACTTGTTCATTTAATATTGAATCACTACTCGCTGCAACAACTAAAAAAGCACTTTTAATATCACTTTTTTCATATTCTCTTTGATACCAACGAATTTTCTTTTCTTCCACAAGTTTTACTAAATTCGCATCTAATTCTGGACTTATCACAACTATATCCGCACCCTGTTTGAGTAAAGGAATAATTTTAAATCCTGCAACTTTTCCCCCGCCAATAACAACAACGCGTTTCTCATTAACTCGCACTGTAAGTGGATACATACTGATCTCCTTTCAATAACTCCGTCGTTTTCTGAATTAACATATCTTGAAACGCTTCATTCTTCCCTAAATATGTACTAATTTTTATCTCTTCCACTTTATATTGGCGCACTTCTTTCTCAATATGTTTCATAAGTAAACCTGTAAATAACAAGTAAGGCAGTACAACGATGTTCTTTTCTTTTCGTTCTACAACTTCCTTTAACTTCTCCTCAAATTTTGGCTCTGCAGCCGCTAAATAACAAACTTCTACTTTTTTAACCTTCTCTTTTGTTTGAAATAAAGAAGCAATCCAGTTTATATCTCTTAATACTTCAGGATCACTGCTCCCTCTTGCAACAAGAAGTAACGTCACTTCATTTTTATCTTCCTGTTCGATGCCACTTCCGCTATACACCGATTTAACAAGTGTTTCTGATACACCAAACGGATTACCATAGGTCACTTTAACATCCGAAAATTGATTAGTTAACTTTTCCAATTCAAAAGGGATATCTTTTTTTACATGACCTGCCGCTAATAAAAAAACAGGGATAGCAATAATCTCAGTGGCCCCACGCTTCACACATGTACGAAAACCATCTTCAATAGAAGGATTCGCTAACTCTAAAAAACAAACTTCTTGAATAGTCGCTTCTATACGGCTCATGCACGATGTAATAAATTGAATCGCCTCTTCTTTCGCTGTCTTCAAACGACTTCCATGACATATATATAAGACGGCTTTCATTTTACAACACTCCACTTACTTGATAAGCATTTTCTGTCTGCTTCTCAAACCAATGAATTTTTTCTCTAAAACGGACAACCTCTCCAATTACAATCATACTCGGATTTTGAATTTGCTCTTTTTTCGCAACATCTACAATTGTCCCTAACGTTCCAACAACTGTGCGTTGCATAGACGTCGTCCCCTGCTCAATAATAGCAGCTGGCGTACTTTTATCTTTTCCATGCTTCATAAGTTGCTCACATATGTAGGGCAAATTACTAACCCCCATATATACCGCTAAAGTCTCTACACCTTTCGCTAAACTTTCCCATTTCACTTCTTCTTCAGCACCTTCTTTCCTATGCCCAGTCACAATAGCAAAACTTGCACTTGCATCACGGTGCGTCACTGGAATGCCCGCATAAGCAGGAGCAGCTATTCCAGCTGAAATACCAGGAATGATTTCAAATGGTACACCTTGCTTTGCTAATGCTTCAGCTTCTTCTCCCCCTCTACCAAACACAAATGGATCGCCACCCTTGAGCCTCGTTACAACTTTTCCTTTTTTCGCATACTTAATAAGAAACGTGTTAATTGTCTCTTGCTTCATCGTGTGATAATTCGGGAGTTTTCCACAATAAATTAAATCCGCGTCAGGCTTTGCGTATGAAAGCAGCTCTTTATTCACAAGTCGGTCGTATAAAATAACATCTGCCTTCTCAATACATTTCAACCCTTTAACAGTAATTAAATCTGGATCGCCAGGACCCGCTCCAACAATATAAACCTTTCCCATCATCTCTCCTCATTTCTACTATTAAAATGAAACTTCCATTCGTATATAAGAATGGAAGTTTTTATTTTTTCGTATTACTGATCTCTACTCATGGATAACAAATGCCCCACCTTTTCGAATCTTCTTTTTTTCAAACAAAGAAATCTCTTTTACCTCTGGCAACGGTAAAAAATGCTTTTCAAGCTCAATCTCCGCAAGCTTAAATGCCTGTTCTTCACTTTGAGCAACAACAACAATCGGAACAATACTATTTACTAACACAGCTTCAAATCGATATAAATCCATATCGTCCCTCCTAAGACGCTATTACTTCTTCTAGCACGTTATTTAACGCTATTTGTAATGTATCTACACCAACACGACCTACAAAATCATAAAATGTTTCGGCTGGTAATTTATTCTCTTTGAAATAACTTATAAATGATGCGAGTACATCAGGTAGATCCTCGCCATCTATTTTTCCTTTTAACTTTTGATTGTAGGCACCGCCATCTAACAATGTTCCACCTACGTATATTTCAAACGCTTCAACAATACCTTTTTCCTTCGTTTTCATTTTCACCCCTTGTAGCCCAATGTCAGCAATTTGACGTTGACCACATGAATTCGGGCAGCCTACCATATGAATTCGAACTGGAACATCGAGTGCAATTTGTGTATCTAAGTATTCTGCAATTTTTCGTAATCTTTCTTTCGTTTCTACTAGTGCAAGATTACAATATTCAATACCGGTACATGAAACCGCATGACCAATAAATGATTTCGGGCTAGCAGATATCGCTTCAAACAGCGGTTCACTAAGTAATCCTTTTACATTTTCTGGAGGAACGTTCGGAATAATGAAGTTTTGCGAGTTACATGTACGAATTTGTCCATTTCCATATTGCTTTGCGATTCTTGCAATCTCAAACATTTCTTCTGCATGTAAACGACCTACCGGTACATTAAAACCTACATATTTTAATCCCTTTTGTTTTTGGTCTTGAACACCATAAAAATAGCCTGCATTCCATCCTTTGAGTGCACTTTCCCCTTTACTTTGTAAAGGCCCTGTATACTCTATTAGTTTCTCTTTAAATTTCTCTGCTCCCCAGTCCGCAACAAGAAATTTCAACCGAGCTAAATGACGTTTTTCACGATATCCAAAATCACGGAATATAGTAGCAATCGCAATCGCCACCGCCTTCACTTCTTCTGGTAAAACGAATACATCTAATTCATCAGCTAAATACGGTCGAGCTGATAATCCTCCACCTACTTTTATATGAAAACCAACTTTTTTCTCACCATCTATTTCTTTCGTTGCAGGCGTAAATGCAACACAGTTAATTTCTGCGTTTGCTGAATTATAAATATTAGAACTAATAGACATTTTAAATTTACGTGGCAAGTTAGAAAACTCTTCATTATGTTGGAAGTAATCATATACTTCTTTTACAATATGCGTTGTATCGAATAGTTCATTTGCATCAATGCCAGCAAGCGGATTACCTGTAATATTCCGCGTTATATCACCACAAGCCCCCGCTGAAGATAACCCAACTCTTGCTAATCTTTTAAAAATATCTGGAATTTGCTGAATTTCTAACCAGTGAAACTGAATCGCCTGTCTCGTCGTAATATCTATTACATTACGTCCATAATCTTCAGCGATAGAAGCAAGTACTTCTGCCTGTGCATTTGTAATAATCCCTGACGGAATATTTACCCGCATCATAAAATAACCAGCTTCTTTCGGTCTTTGTAAATACAAGCCTGCCCATTTAAAGGCATCCCACTCTTCTTTCGGAATAGATTCGAAACCATTTTCCGCATAGTAAGGAATATCATTAAAAATTTCTAAGCCATCTTTTTCTAATTTATTTTTCTCGGTCTGATTTAATTTTTCATTGTTAGCCCATACTTTTTCATAACTCATTGTTTATCCCCCTATATAAAACTACGCTCTTGTAAGTACTTCACGATTTGTTCTGCACATTCTTCAATAGAATATTTGTGCGTTTCTACAATTAATTCCGCTTGCTCTGGCTCTTCATAAGGCGAATCAATACCTGTGAAATCCTTAATATCACCTTTTCTTGCCTTTTTATAAAGTCCTTTCGGATCACGTTTCTCACACTCTTCAATCGGACACTTCACAAAAATTTCAATAAATTCATCTGCCGCTAATAAATCTCTTACTTGTTTGCGGTCTACTCGAAATGGTGAAATAAATGCTGTAAGGACAACTGCTCCTTGGTCTACAAATAACTTTGCCACTTCGCCAATACGTCTTATATTTTCCATGCGATCACTTTCAGAAAATCCTAAGTCTTTATTTAAACCGTGGCGAATGTTATCCCCATCCAGCACATAATTTCCAATATTCTTTTCAAACAGTTTACGAGCGACCGCATTCGCTACTGTAGATTTACCCGAAGCTGATAAACCAGTAAACCAAATTACAAAACTATGGTGTCCATTCTTCACTCTTCTCTCATCTTTTGAAACCGAAGCTGTATGCCAAGTAATATTCGTATCCATCTCGTTCTCTCCCTATTCTGTTACTACTTCTTTTTTCAAGCCTTTAATTAGCACTTCCACTACTTCTTTACGACTAAATGTACTTGGCGGAATCTCACCATTTCTTAATAATTCTCTTACTTTCGTACCCGATAAAATAACATGATCTTCTTTTCCGTGCGGACATGTTTTCGTTGAAGCCATCGCTTCACATTTCGTGCAGTAAAAACTATGCTCAAAGAATAGTGGTGTAATTCCTAACTCTTCTATCGTAAAATTTGTGAAGATTTCTTGCGCTTCATACGTTCCGTAATAATCTCCTACTCCAGCATGATCACGCCCTACTATAAAGTGGGTACATCCAAAATTCTTTCTTACTAACGCATGAAATATCGCTTCCCTTGGTCCTGCGTAACGCATGGCAGCAGGAAATACACTTAAAAAGACACGATTTTTCGGATAATAGTTTTGAAGAAGTACTTCATAGCTTTCCATTCTTACATCAGCAGGAATATCATCCGATTTCGTTTCTCCAACGAGCGGATTTAAAAAGAGACCATCTACAATTTCAAGAGCAGATTTTTGAATATACTCATGGGCACGATGTACCGGGTTTCTCGTTTGAAATCCGACCACTGTTTTCCACCCACGTTTTTTAAATGCTTCCCTCGTTTCAATTGGGTCTAAATGATAAGAAGGAAATTGATTATTTTCAAAGCGTTTTGTTAGAATAATAGTTCCTCCAACGTAAACGTTTGGTCGTTCATATAATTTTTTCACTCCTGGATGAGCCTCATCCGTTGTTTTATATACAAGTAACGCTTCTTTTTCTTTATCTGGTACAAAAATATCTTCTATTTGAATGACACCGTATATATTTCCATTGTTGACAAGCTTTACTTCCTCTCCAGCCTTCAGGCTTTCTGCGACTTTTTCTGTTACCGGTAATGTAATTGGTATACTCCACACACTACCATTTGCTAAACGAAGCGTTTCTACAACTGAATCATAATCTTCCTTCCCTAAAAAACCAGTAAGGGGGCTATATCCACCTGTCGCCAATAGTTCTAAATCACTTAACGCAATATTGTCTAATTTAATTTCTTTTTCAATTTGTGATACGTCATATGTCTCATCTATACGGTTTACTAATTCGTTTACTATGCTCATTTTTCTATATCCTCTCTTAGCTTTATTTCAAGATTCATCTTATTGGTAATGAAGACCACATTCAGTTTTCACTTTCCCAGCCCATCTACCATCTCTTGAATCGCCACCATCCCCTACAGGTAACGTACATTTCTCACACCCAATACTTGGATAGCCAATATCATGCAACGGGTTATACGGCAAGCTATGTTTGTATACATATCGCCAAACTTCTTTCCACGTCCAATGAATGAGTGGACAAACTTTAATAGATTGAAAACGATGATCTTGATTTATAAACTTTGTATGCTTACGTGTTTCTGATTGTTCCCTTCTTAAGCCCGATATCCATGCTTTTTCAACGACTAATGATTTTTCTAAAGGTAAAATTTTTCTAATCTTACAACAAAGATTCGGATTGCTCTCCCACAGTTTTTCACCATGCAACTTCGCCTGTTCATCAAGTGTAAGTTCTGGCTGTTTTTCTATAATATTCAATGAAGGAAATCGTTCCCGCACTTTTTGAATTAATTCATACGTTTCTTGAAAATGAACATTTGTATCCAAAAATACAACTTTAGCAGATGGATTTACTTGGTTTATAAGGTGCAGCAATACCATACCTTCCACCCCAAAGCTACATGCGTAGACGATTTCATCTTTATACTCTTCATAAGCCCAATTTAATACTGATAACGCGCCTTTTGTTTCATCTTCTTCCGAAAACGAAACAACATTTTCTTCCCACGTTTCATACGTCAACATGTTTTTTCCCCCTGTAAAAGCAAAAAGACGGTTTTAACCTAATGAAAATAGGTTAAAACCGCCTCTAGTTTTTCTAGTCAGCGCTTTTCACTTTAAACGTACTTTTTCACTTTTCTCTAACTGAATTACTTTTCCATCTTGCACAACAATTGTAATTGAACCATATTTCATATCAGCAAGCATCGCTTCAATCTTCTCGGATACTTCATCAAAATGTTCCCGTACACTCACGCGAACAGCCCCCCTTTTTATTCATAAAAAAAATCTTTCCCATTTCGAAAAGACTGTTCGGTAATATATTTTACCTTATCTTTCAAAATGGATCCCATTTTGCTGGATTTAGCACCTTGCTTTCTATAAGCAGGTTGCCGAGCTTCTTCGGGCCAGTTCCCTCCGCTTCTCTTGATAAGCTTTGTATTTGTATTTTATCACAATTCTGATTTTTTTCAATCCTAGTTTTCCGATATATTTTAATTATTTTATTTTATAAAAAAGGAATTGCCCATTCGAACAACTCCTTTTCCTATTTAGACAAGCTCTTTAATACGTATGCGATCGTTCCCAATAATATTTTCATATGTTTCGCGTTCCACAACTACTTGCGATGTTCCGCCTTTTGCAAAGACAACGGCTGGTCTTCGAATCCGATTGTAATTATTCGCCATCGAGTACCCGTATGCTCCTGTACAGGAAACTGCTAGTAAATCAGAAGCAGCGACTTTCGGTAAATGAATATCCCAAATCAACATGTCTCCACTCTCACAGCATTTCCCGGCAATCGAAACGAGTTCCTCATTCTCATCATTTGCTCGATTCGCTAACATCGCTTCATAACGCGCATTATATAAAGCAGGTCTTAAATTATCTGTCATTCCACCATCGACTGATACATATTTCCGAATACCAGGAATATCTTTCACAGATCCAACTGTATAAATTGTTGTCCCAGCATCACCTACAATGCTACGGCCTGGCTCAATCCATATTTCTGGCAATGGATATTCACATAGAGTAAATTGTTCTCTCACTGCACTTGTTACAGCTCGCACATATGTCTCAAGAGTTAATGGTGTATCCGACTCTGTGTAACGTATTCCAAATCCCCCGCCTACATTTAACACTTTTACTACATAGTTTGTTTGCTCTCTCACTTCTTCTAAAAATTGGCGAAGAACTTCAATTGCTCGAACAAAACCAGCTGTTTCAAATATTTGCGACCCAATATGTGAATGGATCCCTAGCACATTATAATTGGATTTTTGTAAAGCAAATCCAATTGCCTGCATTGCTTGACCATTTGAAACACCAAATCCAAATTTCGAATCATCCTGACCTGTTGTAATATATTCATGTGTGTGCGCCTCTACTCCAGGCGTTACACGAATTAATATGTTCACAAATTTCCCATGTTGCATCGCTAAATCGTGTAAAACTTCTAATTCAAAGAAATTATCTACAACAAAACAACCGATATTCGCCTGAAGAGCCATCACTATTTCTTCTTCTGTTTTATTATTTCCATGAAAATGAATACGTGATGCCGGAAATCCTGCTTGGAGCGCAGTATATAATTCTCCCCCAGAAACAACGTCTAATGACATATTCTCTTCACGAGCTACTCGGCACATCTCCATGCACAAGAACGCCTTGCTTGCATATGCTACTTGATAAGAGAAACCACTTTCTTTAAAAGCACGATGAAATGCTCGGCATTTTCCTCGAATAGACTCTTCATCGTATACATAAAGTGGTGTTCCGTATTGCTTTGCTAGCTGCGTCGTATCGCACCCTCCAATTTCTAAGTGTCCTTGCCCATTAATTCGGCTTGTGCCGTGTAAATACATTTAAATTCCTCCCTTATTTCCTCTAAAACTCATAACCCCAATCTTCTATTCATTGCAGCACGCTTTTAGATAGACAAAAAACGCGCGGAACAATGTTCACACGCGTTTCTTATTAGGAAAAATATATATTGAAAAAATAAACGAGTTGTTATCTCCTCAAAATAAGAAACCGCATCAACATCTCCAAATAGCTCTCCATAAAATAAATCTTATGACAGTACTACATTTATTCAATGCAGTCCCAATATATGAATAAGATGGTTATTCTTATATTTCGGCAATAGTCCCTTTCAACCTATGATCACAGATTCCATTAAATCTCCCATAGCTTACTCTTTCCTATCGCGGCCTCTACCTTTGAGAGTAGATGAGGTAAGTCTATTTAATTTTCAAACATCTAATTGTTGCTATTAACAATACCAAAGGACCATTTTATTTGTCAAACAATTTTTTATATTATTTTTTTACAGTTTAGTTTCGTATCATTTGGTAAGCGCTTTACCGAAATCTTTGTCACTTCCCATTCGCCTTCTTCGTTATTAAATGTAATCGTTACCTTCTCAAATGGTGGAGCAATTTTCCCAGCAACACGTTCATACTTTGTCACTTCAATACTTGCTTGAAATAAATATGTACCGCTATACACTTTTTTTAAACTAATAATTTTAGGACATTGATAAGGTTTCAAACTTCCATATTGTTTTTCAATTGCTTTATTTATTTTTGGAAATAAAACAGAATAAAGTGCATCTTCCATAAGAGGTGCATCATATTGGGCTACCGACACACTCGGTGAAGTAAAAAGTATAACACTACTGCATGCTATAAAATATAATAATTTTCGCATTATAACCTCCGTATTATCACGCGATTCTTTCTGCGTACGATAATTATCATACATAGAAATTCTGTTTTATTGTCTCCCACCACTCTTTTTCTACTCGATTATTATAAAAAAGCCCACAACCTTCTTTTATTTTCGTATAATGATACTCATAGTATAATAATCATAATAACAAAGGACTGTTCGTATATATAAAACGAGTCGTTAAGCAAACTGACTCACAAGAACTGTCATGCTTTTTAGGAGAGGAGTATATTATGCTACAACACCTGTTTCCAAAACTGCGATTTGCACTCGTTGCAGTCGTTTTACTATGGATTAAAACATATATTGTGTACAAGCTAGCATTTGATATTAAAATTGATAATTTCTTTGAAGAATTCATGCTTTTTATCAATCCACTAGCTGCGTTACTTTTATTTTTTGGCTTAGCTTTACTTGCATCTAAGCACCGAAACCGAATTATAATTGGAATCAGTTTTATACTGTCATTTATTTTATTTGGAAACGCAATGTTTTATGGGTTCTATAACGATTTCGTTACTTTCCCGGTTTTATTCCAAACAAACAATATGGCTGATTTAGGGACAAGTATAAAAGAACTCTTTACGTACAAAACATTACTTTTATTTGCAGATGCAATTATTTTAATGTTTATTTCGCGTAAATTCCCATCATTTGGCGACAAAACACCACTTTCCCGCTCAGAGAAGCGAACTTTCTTTAGCGGTGTAACAGCTTTATTAGCACTACAAATTGTTGTATCAGTTATTTATAAACCACAAATGTTCTCACGCTCATTTGACCGTCAAACTGTCGTGAAGAATTTAGGTTTATACACATATCATCTATTTGATATTACGCTTCAATCCAAGTCTTCAGCTGAGCGTGTATTTGCAAGTGGGGATGGATTTTCTGAAATTAAAAACTATACAGACTCAAAAGACAAGCAAGTTGATAAAAACTTATTTGGAGCTGCAAAAGGTAAAAATGTAATTTTAATTTCAATGGAATCTACACAAAGCTTTGTTATTAATAAAAAAATAAATGGAAAAGAAATTACACCATTTTTGAATGAATTTATTAAGGATAGTTTCTATTTCGATAACTTCTATCATCAAACTGGACAAGGCAAAACTTCTGATGCTGAATTTATCGTTGAAAACTCACTTTATCCGCTAGATCGTGGTTCTGTATTCTTTACTCATGCAACAAATGAATACACAGCGACACCAGAACAATTAAAGAAATACGGATATTCTTCTGCCGTCTTCCATTCAAACGATAAAACGTTTTGGAATCGCGATGTAATGTATCCTGCGCTTGGATATGATCGTTATTTTAATTTAAATGATTACGCAGGAACGGAGCAAATGTCTGTCGGTTGGGGATTAAAAGATAAAGAGTTTTTTGAACAATCTATTCCAAAGTTAAAATCTTTACCGCAACCTTTCTATACAAAATTTATTACATTAACAAATCATTTTCCGTTTCTTCTAAATCCGGAAGATCAATATGTTGACGAATTCAACTCGGAAAGTGGTGTTGTAAACCGCTACTTCCCAACTGTTCGTTACACAGATGAAGCTCTTAAATTATTTATTCAACAATTAAAAGAAGAAGGATTGTATGATAATTCCGTTATTGTCATTTATGGTGATCATTACGGTATTTCCGAAAACCATAATGCAGCTATGGCACAGTTCCTAGGAAAAGATACTATTACACCATTCGATTCTATGCAATTACAACGAGTCCCTCTTATTATTCATGTGCCTGGCCAAAAAGGAAAAGTTGTTTCTAAAGTATCCGGTCAAATTGATATTAAGCCAACGCTCCTTCATTTACTTGGTATTAAAACAAATAAATCCGTTGAATTTGGAACTGACTTATTTATTAAAGAAAAAGACCCGCTTATGGTAATGCGTGATGGTAGCTTTGTTTCTGAAGAGTATGTTTATACAAAAAATATGTGCTACAAAAGAAGTACGGGTGAAGAAGCTGACATGACGCTATGTCAGCCGTATATTGAAAAAGCAAAAACAGAATTAAAACTCTCCGACAAATTAATTTATGGAGATTTATTACGCTTCGATCCTAATAATCGATATAAAACTGGAACGATGACAACGAAATTTGAATAGTAAAGGAAGCAACTTTATACAAGTTGCTTCCTCTTTTTATTTTCACTTAATTTTCAAACCATCCTTCTATGAAATCTTTCACAAATTGGTAATTTCTTTCGTATGAGGAATAAATTTATGGTATGATAAAATAAGTAAACTTTCATACACTAATTAAGAATTTATTACAGAAAGCAAGGGATCAGATTTTGTATAGAGCAGCTATTCCAAACTTATTTACGCTCGGAAATTTATATAGCGGATTTTTATCTATCGGCTATGCATCTTTAGGATATTATAAATCAGCTGCTATTTTAGTACTTATCGGGATGATGTTAGATAGTCTTGATGGTCGTGTTGCTCGTTTATTACGTGTTGATTCACAAATGGGAAAAGAGCTCGACTCGCTTGCAGATGTCGTAACATTTGGTGCAGCACCAGCTGTTTTAATGTATTACACATCTTTCTCAAACTACGGAATCATTGGATTATACATAGCGGGATTATTCCCTCTTTTCGGAGCATATCGTTTAGCACGATTTAATGTAACACCATCTTCTACTTCAATGAAATATTTCACTGGAGTACCGATTACAGCAGCGGGAGGGCTTGTTGCTTTCTTAACATTATTTTCACATACCATTCCAAAAATCGTTCTTATTACCGTATTTGTAACGTTCGCATTTTTAATGGTGAGCCGCATTCGTATCCCAAGTTTAAAAGATGTACCAATTCCACGATATAGCATCATTATTACACTATTTTTAGTTGGAATCATTATTACAATGTATCAAACAGGATTTGGAAATTTTTCTGTTTTCTTATTCATTGCCATTCCACTATATATTTTGTACATGTTATCTCAATTCATTAGACAAAGACCGTCTAAAAAAGCGAATAAAGAAAAATAAGAAAACCTTCCGAGTCCGGAAGGTTTCTTTTTATTTTGTAACTAATACCTTTTGATTTACAGGTGTTACTGGCTCTTCGCCGTTTAATACAGCTAAAATATTTCTGACAGCCATTTCAGCCATCGCATCACGAGTTTCAAATGTTGCATTTCCTACGTGTGGAGCAAGTACTACATTCTTTAATTCTTTTAGCTCTTCTGTAATTTTCGGTTCAAATTCAAACACGTCAAGAGCTGCTCCTTCAATTTCATTCGTTTTTAATGCATGAGCAAGTGCTGCTTCATTCATAATTGGTCCACGTGAAGCATTTACAATATACGCTGTTTTCTTCATCATTTTAAACTGCTCTTCATCAATCATATGATGTAATTTTGGATTATAAGCACAGTTAATTGTAATAAAGTCTGCTGTTTGTAATAATTCTTCCAACGTCACATACGTTGCTCCCAGTTCACTTTCAGCTTCAAGCTTACGATTTGGCCCTGTATATAAAACATCCATTCCAAATGCTTTCGCACGTTTTGCAACAGCCTTCCCAATTTCTCCAAGACCTATAATTCCGATTGTCTTACCATGGACTTCTCGTCCTAAGAAAAATAACGGTGCCCATCCGTTAAATCCAGTCGTACGACATAACGTATCCCCTTCAGGAATTCTGCGCGCCGCTGCTAAAAGAAGTGCAAATGTTAATTCTGCAGTCGCTTCCGTTGATACTTTCGGTGTATTCGTAACTGCAATTCCCTTTTCCCCCGCATACGTGTAATCAATATTGTCGTAACCAGCACCATAGTTTGCAACAATCTTTAAATGAGGCGCTGCATCAATAACTTCTTTTGGCACCTTTGTCGAAAGTAAACTTAACAATGCATCTTTATCTTTTACACGCTCTGTTAATTCATCTATAGAAATTAACTCCTCTTTATTGTACATTTCTACATTATGATCTTTTAATAGTTCTAATCCAATTTCCGGAATTTTTCCCGCTACTAATATTTTTGCCACTACTAACACCTCTTCTATAGAAAATAAGACATCTCTTATATTTCATTGTAAGAAATCCACATATAAAAACCAAGGAATTTGATTATAGTTTTGAAAATCGACACTTTTCCATGAAAAAAGAGGAGATGCAACTCTCCCCTCTTCTTACGCTTTTTCCTGCGATTCTTTTCCGAGCTTCACATCAATAGTTCCTTCTGCAACCGTATCGCTAATTTGCTCCTCAATAACCGATTGAGATGCAGCATTCGTTTCAGAAGTATAAGCTTGTTGCTGTGCACCTTGTACATTTTGTTTATTTTGTTGTTTCGCCATTTCTTACCCTCCTTTTCATTCTTTCTTATTTTGAACAAAAAGGACAGTTTTCATCAAAAAATTGCGTTTCATTTTGAATTTGTTACTTCTTCTTCAAGCGACCTCATTACTCTTGCTCGCTTCGTAAATGTTGCAACCTGAGTAACACCGTGAGCTCGTAATGTTTGTACATTTTCTTGTACATAATTCCCTAAATCATTTGGGTAATGGGCATCCGAAGAAATCGTAATTGGAACACCATACTTAGCTAATACTTGTAAATATAGTGGACTTGGGCACATTTCACGAACAGGATAACGATAGTATAATCCTGCATTTATTTCTGTTGCCGTATTCGTTTCTACTAACGCACATGCAATTTCCTTATAATAAGAAAGCTGTTCATTCTCATCCAATCGATAATTAAATACCTTTATATTATCAAGATGAGCGATAATATCAAATAACTCGGTACGAATCGCACTCTCAACTGTTTTAAAAAACGTATCGTATAATGCGCGTAGGTCATGCACCTCAAAATATTCTTTCGTATCTGGATTATCAAATCCCCAGCCATTTAGAAAATGAACGGAACCAATTACATAATCAAAGTCTCCTAGTGCTAATAATTCTTTTAACTCTCCTTCACAACCAATAAAATAATCCGCTTCAATTCCAAGTTTAAGTGTAACACCTCTTTTCCCCCATCGTTCTTTCGCCTCTTCAATCGCCTTTGTAAAATCATACAGTGAAACTACCCTTACTTGATCTAACCATTCTTTCTGTATACGACCGAGCTTAGAATCACTAATATCTACATATTTTTCATAATATCCTTTTGCTTCATGAAAACGATATAGATGATCAACAATTCCCACTTCTTTTATTCCTTTTCGCACAGCTTCTTCTAAATATAGATCTATCCATTCTGTTGTAAATGGCCCTTCCTTCACACGCTTTTGCAAACGCTCTTGTGTTTTCATAAGCCAATCAATAGAATGCCTTTCTTGAAGCGGTTCATAACATTCCAATGCTTCATTTATTTTAGCAAGCCATCCTATTGAATACGGTCCTTCTTCTAAGTGAAGATGATAATCTACTTTCATATACATTTCCCCTTATAATATATCTATTTCCCTTCTATCCCCAACTTTCGAAAGCTTTCCATTTCGTTCTTTCACCTCTCGCATGACATCTTCCAATGCAATATTTTTTTCAGCTAATAAAACGAAACAGTGATAAAATACATCAACCATTTCTTTCACTACTTCTTCTTTATCATTATTTTTACATGCGATAATTACTTCAGCACACTCTTCACCAATCTTCTTTAAAATTTTATCTTCTCCTTTTGAAAATAAATAATTTGTATACGATTCAGGAAGTGGGCTTTCCTTTCGTTCTTCAATTGTTTTATACAGCAACTTAAAGGCATTTTCCATATGTATCCCCCTATATAATTTGATAGTGAAAACATGTCTTCTCCCCCGTATGACAAGCAGGTCCTACTTGTTTCACATTCACAACAATTGAATCTTGATCACAATCTAAATATAAAGATTGCACATATTGAAGATTCCCTGATGTTTCCCCCTTATTCCATAACGACTGCCTCGAACGAGAGTAAAACCATGTTCTTTTCGTCTCTAACGTTTTTTCATATGCTTCTTCATTCATATAAGCTAGCATTAAAACTTCTTTCGTACCTTCTTCGATGACAATTGCCGGTATTAATCCTTTTGAAAAATTAGGTTTCATAACCGCACCTCAACATTTGCATCTCTTAATTTTCGCTTTACACTCTGCACTGTCGCCTCACCATAATGAAATATGGATGCCGCTAACGCTGCATCAACTGTTGTCTTTTGAAAAACTTCTATAATATGATCCGTATGACCACAGCCCCCTGATGCGATGACTGGAATAGAAACACTTTTTGAAATTTCTTCTGTTAAACGAAGGTCATATCCGCTTTTCGTTCCATCTGCATCCATACTCGTTAACAAAATTTCACCTGCCCCAAGTTTAACAACACGCTTCACCCATTCTATGGCATCCATTCCTGTGTCAACTCTTCCGCCGTTG
Organism: Bacillus cereus group sp. BfR-BA-01311; assembly: GCF_022664295.1. Taxonomy (NCBI): domain Bacteria; kingdom Bacillati; phylum Bacillota; class Bacilli; order Caryophanales; family Bacillaceae; genus Bacillus; species Bacillus cereus group sp. BfR-BA-01311. The sequence goes on along the minus strand of NZ_JAKUHC010000006.1, from coordinate 25,782 downwards.
ACATATACGTTCCATTTACCTTCTGCTACTTTTCTAGCATCAATTGCCACGACAATACATTGTGATCCAAAGTGTTCTGCCCCTTCTTCTATTAACTTCGGGTTTCGCACTGCCGCTGAGTTTATTGAAACTTTGTCTGCCCCAACTCTTAGTAAATTGTACATATCTTTCACACTTGATATCCCCCCGCCAACCGTAAGAGGAATAAATACTTTTGCTGCTGTTTTTTCTACAACATCTATAATCGTTTTTCTTCCTTCATGAGTCGCCGTAATATCTAAAAATACGATTTCATCTGCCCCTGCCTCGTTATATGCTTCAGCTATTTCAACCGGATCACCGACATCTTGTAATCCTATAAAATTTACACCCTTTACGACTCGCCCTTCTTTCACATCTAGACATGGAATAATTCGTTTCGCTAACATAACTTCGTTACCTGTAATACTTCTTCTAAATCAATCGTTTTCTCGTAAAGCGCCTTTCCAATTATGACACCATATATATTCATATCATTTAACTTTTTCACATCTTGAATAGATGCCACTCCTCCAGAGGCGATGAGACGAATGCCCACACTTTTTTGAAGTATCGCTAATTGTTCAAAATTTGGACCTGCAAGCGTCCCGTCTTTCGAAATGTCTGTAAACACAATCGTTTGAACACCTAAACTTTCCATTTGTTTCGCTAAACTAACGTAAGAAATTTCAGATAGATCAAGCCAACCTCTCGTTGCTACGAAACCATTTTTCGCATCAATTCCAACAATGATTTTCTCTTTATATAGACGAACTGCTTCCTCTAAAAATGACTTATCATAAAGAGCTGCTGTTCCTAAAATCACTTTTTCTACACCTGCTGACAATAACTTCTCCACCGTTACAAGTGAACGAATTCCTCCTCCCACTTGCACAGGAATACGTACCGCCTTGCAGATTTTTTCAATGACGGGCAAATTTAAAGACTCGCCAGCAATTGCACCGTCTAAATCAACAATGTGTAGTATTTCCGCTCCAAGCTTTTCAAATATGATCGCCTGCGCTACTGGATCTTCATTCATCACCGTTTCTTTACTAAACTCTCCTTGATAAAGTCTAACGCATCGTCCTTCTTTTAAATCGATAGCTGGGAAGATTTCCATGCTTCTACCACCCCTTGAAAATTTTTTAATATTTGCATGCCAATTTCGCCACTTTTTTCTGGATGAAACTGTGCACCAAATACATTTCCTTTCGCGACAAACCCTGGTACTTGCATTCCATAATCACTTACTCCGCATACAATTTCATCTGGACAATCCGCGTAATATGAGTGAACATAATACACGAAAGAACCATCCACTAATCCATTCCAAAGCGGAAATTCTCTTTCCTTCCTTAATTCATTCCATCCCATATGAGGAATTTTATACGAAACTTTTAACTTACGAATTTCCCCTGGTAGTAAACCTAACCCGCTACAATCTTTTAGTTCCTCACTTCGTTCAAATAAAAGCTGCATGCCCAAACATATACCGAGGAGTGGTTTTCCTATATCACAAACCTCTTTTAGTACACACACTAAATCTCTTTCTTCTAATACGTCCATCGCTTTCGGAAATGCACCTACTCCCGGTAAAATCACGCCATCGCTTCTCAATATCTCTTTTTTATCACTCGTTACAATGTACTCTGCGCCAATATATTTTAATGCTTGCTCTACACTGCGAATATTCCCCATTCCATAATCTATAATGGCAATCAATTACAACATTCCTTTCGTTGAATTTACACCAGTAATGTTGGCATTTTTTTCGACCGCTTCTCTAAGCGCTCTACCAAAAGCTTTAAATAATGCTTCAATTTTGTGATGTGTATTACTTCCGTATAGAACGCGCGCATGTAATGTAATATTGGCAGCATGTGCAACTGCTCTAAAAAATTCTTCCGTCAATTCTGTATCAAAATCCCCGAGCTTCGGATTTGTTAATTCCCCTTGAAATACACAATATGAGCGTCCACTTATATCAATTGCGACAAATCCTAAAGATTCATCCATCGGTACATACGCAGAACCGTAACGATTAATTCCCTCTTTGTTTTGCAATGCTTCTTTCAAGCAATTTCCGAGTACAATTCCAACATCTTCAACGGTGTGATGTGCATCGACAAATACATCACCTTCTGCTTCAACCTGCAATCCAAATCTTCCATGTCTAGCAAATAAAGTAAGCATATGATCGAAAAAACCAACCCCTGTTTGAATAGATACATTTGTACTTTCATCAAGCTGCAAATTTAATTTAATTTTTGTTTCTGTCGTCTCACGTGCTTGACTGGACTGACGCATTATTTTTCCTCCTCAAACCTTATTTGGATTGCTCTCGCATGTGCATGTAACCCTTCTTTATTTGCAAGCTCTACAATATGATGCTGTACATTTTTTAATGCTTCCTCCGTATAAGAAATAAAACTTGATTTTTTCATGAAATCATCGACTGATAACGGAGAAAAGAATCTTGCCGTTCCGCTCGTTGGTAATACATGATTCGGTCCCGCTAAATAATCCCCGAGCGGTTCAGGTGAATATGGCCCAAGGAAAATAGAGCCTGCATGTTTCACATAATCTAGAGCATTCATTGGTTCTTTTATATGTAACTCTAAATGTTCTGGAGCAATTTCATTTGATAACTTTAGCGCCTCCTCTAAAGAAGGAACGATAAAGGTGGCTCCATTTCTATTTATTGATTCACGTGCAATTTCACTTCTTGGTAACGTTTCTAACTGTCTTTCTACCTCTTTTTCTACTTCTTTAGCTAGTTCCATATTCGTTGTAATACAAATCGCCGTTGCTCTCTCATCATGCTCTGCTTGCGATAATAAATCCGCTGCGATATATTTTGCATTACCTGTTTCATCCGCGACAACTACAATTTCTGATGGACCAGCAATCATATCGATATTTACTATTCCGTATACTTCTCGTTTCGCTAGAGCGACGTACAAATTTCCCGGTCCAACTATTTTATCCACTTTCGGAATCGATTCCGTCCCGTATGCTAAAGCAGCAATTGCTTGTGCGCCACCTATCGTATAAATTTCATCTACTCCCGCAAGATCTGCAGCAGCTAATATATGTGGATCAATTCCTCCTTTCCTCGGCGGTGTTACCATTACAATCTTTTTCACACCTGCGAGTTTCGCCGGCAATACATTCATTAATACTGAAGAAGGATATGAGGCTGTCCCACCCGGTACATATACACCTACATTTTCTAACGGCCGAATGAGTTGCCCTCTAATTATCCCTTTACTTTCACAATCGAATATTGAGTGCTTCTTTTGCTTTTCGTGATACGAAACAACGTTTTTCTTCGCCTCTTTTAAAGCTTCTAAAAATGAATTCTCTACAAACATACTCGCTTGCTGTATTTCTTCTTCACTTACACGAAAATTTTTCATCTCTACACCATCAAACTTTTTTGTATAGAAAGATAAAGCCTCATCTTTCCCTTCCCTTACATGTCTAATGATTTCTCTTACACTTCTTTGAACAGTTTCTTCTATTATATTAGCGTTTTCTCTTAGCACTTTTATTTTAGATAATGCCTCCTTAAATTCTTCATAAATGATTTCCATTTTAAATCCTCCTATTTCCCTGATAAGATTTCTTGCTCCATCATATTTATAATGCTGAATATTTCGTCTTTTTTAGTTTTTAAGGCTGCCTTATTTACAATCATCCGAGCCGATATAAAGTACATTTCCTCAAATACAATGAGTCCATTCTCTTGTAATGTTTTTCCTGTTTCAACAATATCTACAATCGCATCTGCCAATCCAAGAAGAGGAGCGATTTCTACAGAACCTTCTATCTTAATAATTTCTACATCCTCTCCCTTATCATGAAAATAAGTAGAAGTAATATGGGGGTATTTCGTAGCGATTCTTTTCTTCCGGTAACTCTTCGGATTATACGTAGGAATAGAAGCAACACAAAACTTACAAATCCCCACTCCTAAATCCAGCATTTCATAAATATCTTTCTCGTTTTCCATTAAAATATCTTTTCCAACGATGCCAATATCAGCTACCCCATGTTCTACATAAGTAGCAACATCAACCGCTTTTACTAAAATAAATGAAACATTTGTATTTTTACTTTGAAATACAAGCTTCCGACCTTTATTTTTGAGCTCGGAACAATCAATTCCAATCTGCTCAAAAAGTGGAATGACATGTTTTTCTAATCTTCCTTTCGTTAACGCAATTTGAATGTTACGCATGAAGCCTCTCCTTCTTTCTGGACTACCCATTTCTCATTCCATACATATTCCACTAAGTATTCATTCTTTGCCTCAACGACCGTTCCTATTTTATTTTTTCTTGCAAATTGAAAGGTATCGCTTAAATTAGAGAATAGAGATAACCAAGCATTTTTCCCATCCTTTCGAAGTAAATTTCGTAACCTTTCTGCTTCCGCTAATCTATTTAACTCATAATGAATCACAATATCAATTTGATTTCGTTCATATGGTTCTTGCTGCTCTTGCAGCGCCTTCACAATTTGATTTACTTGTACCGCGAGTCCAACAGCTGGCAGCATTTCTCCAAAATTCCCAATTAGCTCATCGTATCTTCCGCCACTAACGATTTCTTCTCCAATTTCATATATATATCCTTTGAAAATAACACCCGTATAGTAATCTAAGTGTTGAATCATGCCCAAATCAATTGATATGTAAGAAGCATACCCTAACGTTTCAATTGTTTCATACATTTCTTTTACTCTTGCAATTGCCATTTTCATTTCATTACTTGAAGCAAGCTTTTCTGCCTCCTCAATAACTTCTAAATTTCCAAATAGCCTTGGTAATTTCTCAAGTAATCTTACTGTCTCATCGCATCGATCTAATTTCTTTTCTCCGATAAAATTTGAGAGGGCAGCATAATTTTTACTTTCTATATACGTTCTAAGTACTCTTTCTTCTTCATCATGGATGGAGAGCTTTTTTACAATACATTTATATAACTGTACTTGCCCAATCTCAATTGTAAAAGATTGCACATTCAACTTTTGAAGTGCTTGAATGACACTTATTACACATTCAATTTCAGCTCTTACATTATCAATCCCGATAACTTCAATACCACTTTGTACGATTTCATTATATTTTCCAGAATGGGATTCATTCGCTCGAAATACATTCCCGCTATACGTCACTTTAAGTGGCGTATCCCATCTCTGTGTTCCAATCACTCTTGCTAAAGGAATTGTCATATCTGGACGTAAAACGATAATCCTTCCCTTTTCATCAAAAAATTTATACATCTTCTCTTCATCTATCGGTCTATTTTGAAATGCAAAAACATCATAAAATTCAATTGTAGGTGTTCTTATTTCCTCATAACCTCTCTCTAAAAAAGTAAGCCTTAATTTTTGCTCCACTTCTTCAATTAACGTACATTCTTCGAATAAATAATCTCTCGTTCCATTCGGGTTCGCCCGTTTCCATTTTGTCATCTAAATTTTCACACCTTTCCCCTTCTAATGTATGCCTATTTCATTCACCTAAGCCGAAAATAAAAAGAGCCTTGTAGACAAAATACCTACAAGGCTCTTCAGTAGAGTGTAGGTACAACGGGAATAACCCTTGTACCTACACGTTTTCACGCTAGGTTCAAGGGTTTCATGTATGATGATGTAGTTGTGTAAGCATTGTAATAGATTTTATTGTATTCATAATACTTACTCCCTTTCTCCTCTGATTTTCACATAGTATATAACAGTTAATTTTGAATGTAAATACATTTTTAATATTCCGTCACTTTTTTTTAATGTAAAGCCACTTTTCTTTCATACTCTTTTATTTCTTGTTCATATTGCATTGTAATACTAATTTCATCTAAACCATTCAATAACTTCTCTTTCCACATTTTCTCGATTGTAAAATGGAATCTATGCATATTCGTTATAATTATTTCATTTTCTAAATCAACTGTAATTTGTTCCCTCGCATCTGTTTTAGCAAGTTGTTCACGCATATCTTTATCCATTACAATCGGTAACATGCCATTCTTCATACAATTCATATAAAAGATATCGGCAAATCCTCCAGCGATAATAACGCGGAAACCATAATCAGCAAGTGCCCATGGAGCATGTTCTCTTGACGAGCCACATCCAAAATTATCACCTGTGATTAATATGCTGGCTCCTTTTCTTTCTTGTGCATTAAGCGGGAAATTAGGGTTTTCTTGGCGATTATTATCATATCGCCACTCATCAAATAAAAACTTCCCAAACCCAGTTCTTTCAATTCTCTTTAAATATTGCTTCGGAATAATTTGATCTGTATCAATGTTATCATTCATCAGTACTGCGGCAGTACCTTTATGAATACGAAATGGCTCCATCATAACTCTCCTTTCTAATATCAACAAAATGACCATATAACGCAGCCGCTGCCGCCATTGCCGGGCTAACTAAATGCGTTCGTGCTCCCTTTCCTTGTCTTCCTTCAAAATTGCGATTGGACGTAGAGGCACAATGTTCTCCTTCAGGCACTTGATCTGGATTCATACCTAGACACATTGAGCATCCGGGCTCTCTCCATTCAAATCCAGCTTCTTCAAATATGCGATGTAATCCTTTATGCATCGCTGCTTCTCTTACCCTTTGAGATCCAGGTACAACAAGTGCTCGCACACCTTCTTTTACTTTTTTACCTTTCACGACAGATGCAGCAATTTCTAAGTCAGAAAGCCTGGAATTTGTACAAGATCCAATGAAAACATGTTGAACTGGAATGTCATACGTACTTTGTCCGGGACTCAATCCCATATAAGAAAACGCTCTTTCATCATTTGCATCATGCTTTTCTGGCAATTTCTCATCGATCCGAACACCCATACTAGGATTTGTTCCCCACGTAACGTACGGCGCTAAATCCGTAACATCTACTAGAATATGTAAATCATAAACTGCATCTAAATCTGTATAAAGTTCTGACCATTTTTCCTTAATAGATTCATAGTCTTTCGGTGCATATTTACGCCCTTTTACGTAAGCAAACGTTTTTTCATCTGGTGCAATAATGCCAGCCTTTGCTCCCCCTTCAATTGCCATATTGCAAAGCGTCATCCTCTCTTCCATATCCATAGCATGAATGGCCTCTCCGTAAAATTCCATTACGTAACCTGTTCCAACTGCTACTCCGTACTTTGAAAGAAGGTGTAAAATAATATCTTTCGCATAGACACCTTGCGGTAACTTTCCTTTTAACTCAATGCCCATCGCTTTCGGCTTTCGTTGCCATAACGTTTGCGTTGCCAATACATGTTCCACTTCACTCGTACCAATACCAAACGCTAGTGCGCCAAAAGCACCGTGTGTTGCTGTATGACTATCACCACAAACAATCGTTTTTCCTGGCTGTGTGAGTCCAAGTTCTGGTCCTATTACATGAACGATCCCTTGCTCTTCATCTCCGATATCCGCTAATGGCACCTGAAATTGTTTACAGTTTTGCCGAAGTGTATCTAGTTGCTGCTTCGCAATGCGGTCGGTAATATTCCAAACATCTTTCGTTGGAATATTATGATCCATCGTTGCAAATGTTAAATCTGGTCTGCGGACTGTTCGATTTGTAAGCCGCAAGCCTTCAAAGGCTTGCGGTGACGTTACTTCATGAACAAGATGTAGATCGATATATAATAAATCCAATCCATTTTCATTAGTCGCAACTACATGTCTTTCCCAAAGCTTATCTAGTAACCTTTTTCCCATTATCTTCCTCTCCCTACTAACGCTTGCTCTTCCATTTCTTGAATAACTGCCTTTGTAAATGAAGTTGTCGTTTCAGTCCCCCCGATATCTGCTGTACATTTCCCTGATTTAAGGACTGCAGAAACTGCTTCTTCAATTGCATCTCCTTCTCTCGTTAATCCGAACGATTGCCCAAGCATCATTGCAACAGAACGCATCATCGCAATTGGATTCGCCTTATTTTTCCCCGCAATATCCGGTGCTGATCCGTGAATAGGCTCATATAATGAAGGTCCCTTTTCAGCGTGACTTGCTGATGGAAGCATTCCTAATGATCCAGCTAATACTGAAGCCTCATCACTTAAAATATCACCAAATAAATTTTCCGTTACAATAACGTCAAATCTTCCTGGATTCCGAATTAATTCCATAGCTGCTGCATCTACTAAAATGTGTTCTACTTCCACATTTAGGTAGCGAAGTGCTACTTCTTCTGTCACAGTTCTCCATAATTTACTAGACTCTAAAACATTCGCTTTATCAATAGATGTTACTTTTTTCTTCCGCTTATTTGCTAATTGAAAAGCATACGAAACGATACGTTCAATTTCATGGCGATGATACGTAAGTGTATCTGTCGCCACTTCTTCCGTTCGCTCTTTCGGATAAGAAAAATAAATTCCGCCTGTTAATTCACGAACGACAACGAAATCAATTTCATCAGCGTTTTTTAATGGTGATAAATGTGCAGTTGCACTTTCTACCGTTACAGGGCGAACATTCGCAAATACACCGAGTCCTTTTCTTAATGCTAATAATCCTTTCTCAGGCCTTTCTTTCGCACTATCCCACCTTGGTCCACCTACTGCTCCAAGTAAAACCGCATCACTCGCTAAACAGGCGGCAAGTGTTCGCTGTGGTAATGGTTGCCCAGTTAAATCGATAGCAACACCACCAAAGTACTCATCTTGCAAATGAAAATGATGTCCATATAGCCTTTCTACCATATGCAATACTTCCTTCGCACTCTCCATTACTTCTGGACCGACACCATCACCAGCTAAACAAACGATACGTTTTTCCATTTTTAACACTCCTTTTAACCGAATTTTCAGAACTTTAATTTGATAGGTGAGGAAAGCTTCTCTCACCTATCAATTATTTATTTCACAAGCGCTATAAGAGATTTTAATTTCCCTGCTGCATGGACATAAGCTCTCGCCGACGCTTCCAATACGTCTTGCGCAACTCCGAAACCTGCTATTTGGTGACTACCTTCTTTTAATTCAACATGAACGTGAGCAAGTGCATCTTGACCTTGTGTAATAGATTGTATGCGATAATCTGCCAATTCACATTCTAATCCTAAAATTCTTTGAATCGCATTGTATATCGCTTCAATACTACCAGAACCAGTGGCTGCATCTTCATATACATTTCCTTCCTCATCCTTCAGCACAACTGTTGCGCATTGTGTACTATTTGATACGAAATGCACTTGTAATTGCGTAATGTTATATTGCTGGGCTGCAAATGCTGCTTCACCAAGCATAATTGCGCGTAAATCTTCCTCAGTAATTTCCTTTTTACGATCCGCCAATTTTTTAAATGCTTCGAATGCCGCATCTCGCTCTTCATTTGTAAATTCATAACCAAGCTCTTTCATTTTTTCCGTAAACGCATGACGGCCAGAATGTTTCCCAAGTACAAAGAGATTTTGAGATTCTCCTATAAGCGCTGGTTCGATAATTTCATAAGTTGTTACTTCTTTTAAAACCCCATCTTGGTGGATGCCTGATTCATGAGCAAATGCATTCGCTCCAACGATTGCTTTATTTTTCGGTACAACCATACCCGTTAACCTGCTTACTAATGTACTCGTCGCCTTAATTTCTTTTAAAGTCATCGAAGGTTCTGCTTTATAAAAATCTTTTCTAATATGAAGAGCTACTGCAACTTCTTCTAACGCTGCATTCCCTGCTCTTTCTCCAATTCCATTAATCGTTCCTTCTACTTGCACTGCTCCCCCTTCAACCGCAGCTAACGAATTTGCTACTGCCATACCAAGATCATCGTGACAATGACAAGAAAAAATCGCTTTTTCATATGATGGAACGGATTCTTGTAAGTATTTAAAAAGAGAATAATACTCTTCCGGATTTGTATATCCAACTGTATCCGGAATATTAATTACATTCGCTCCTGCTCGAATCGCGATTTCTACTGCTTCAGCTAAAAATGCTCTCGATGTTCTTGTCGCATCTTCTGCAGAAAATTGTACTGTCGGAAATAATGATTTTCCGAGCGTAACCGAGCGATGAATACTATTTAACACATCTTCTTTTGACATACAAAGTTTATATTTCATATGAATATCACTCGTAGCTAGAAATACGTGTAGACGAGGAGATACAGCGCCTCTCACAGCTTCATATGCTCTTCGAATGTCACTTTCTTTCGCTCTAGCTAAACTCATAACCGTAGCGTTTTGAATTGTATTCGCGATGCGTTTTACCGATTGGAAGTCACCTTCGGAAGCTGCCGCGAATCCAGCTTCCATTACATGAATACCAAGCCTCTCTAATTGCCTAGCAATTTGTAACTTCTCTTGTTCATTTAAATTTACTCCTGGTGATTGTTCGCCATCACGAAGCGTTGTATCCATGAACAAAATCTGCTTCATATTATTTAACCCCTACCTTTACTCGCGGCTGTACGAAAGGCATCATTTCACGTAATTTACGTCCTACTACTTCGATTTCATGTTCATTCTCTTTCTCATTTGTCGCGTGGAAATTTGGTCTTCCTGCTTTATGCTCTGCAATCCAGCCTCTTGCAAATGTACCATCTTGAATTTCTGCTAATACTGCCCCCATCGCTTTCTTCGTATCTTCAGTAACAACGCGTGGTCCTGATACGAAGTCTCCCCACTGCGCTGTATCTGAAACTGAATATCTCATATTTTCAAGTCCACCTTCATACATAAGGTCAACGATTAGCTTCAGTTCATGTAAACATTCAAAATATGCAAGTTCAGGCTGGTATCCCGCATCAACTAACGTTTCAAATCCTGCTTTTACAAGTGCAGTCACTCCGCCGCAAAGTACAGCTTGCTCTCCAAATAAATCTGTTTCTGTTTCTTCTTTAAACGTCGTTTCTAATACACCAGCTCTCGTTGCTCCAATTCCGTCAGCATAAGAAAGTGCTTTTTCAGTCGCAACTCCTGTTGCATCTTGATATACTGCAAATAATGCAGGAACAGCCCCTCCCTCGGCGAACGTACGGCGTACGAGATGCCCCGGTCCTTTTGGCGCTACTAGAAATACATCTACATTCGCTGGTGGTTTTACTTGATCAAAGTGAACATTAAATCCATGTGCGAACACGAGAGAGTTTCCAGCCTGTAAATTTGGTGCAATTTCAGCTTCATATACTTCTGGTTGTAATTCATCAGGCAATAGAATCATTACTACATCAGCTTTTTCCGCAGCTTCTGCTACTGTATATACAGAAAACCCATCTTCATTCGCTTTATCCCAAGACTTACCTTTTCTTAAACCTACTACTACATCAAATCCGTTATCACGTAAATTTTGCGCATGCGCATGACCTTGCGAGCCATATCCGATGATTGCTACTTTCTTTTCCTTTAATACATTTACTGTTACATCTTTCTCATAATAAACTTTTGCCATTTTCATTTCCCCCTATATTTAAATGATTATTGAATTAACATAACTTGCTTATCTTGTTTTTTCATACTACGTGTAAATGCTGTTACACCTGTTCTAGCAATTTCTTTCAAACCGTATGGACGAAGTAATTCAATTAACGCTTCTACTTTATCTTGCGTACCTGTTACTTGCACAACTATGGAATCCTTCCCAACATCTATTACAGCGGCTCGAAATGGTTCAATTAAACTATATAATTCTGCCCTCGCTACAGAAGTTGCTACTTTAATAAGAGCAAGCTCTCTAGCAATCATCGCTTCTTCTGTAATATCTGATACTTTCAGAACATCAATTTGCTTATGCAGTTGTTTAATTAACTGCTCAACTTGCTGTTCACTTTCAACGTGTACAACAATCGTCATTCGCGATATATCTGATGATTCTGTATGACCTACTGAAATACTTTCAATATTAAAATGTCTTCGTGTCATAACCCCTGTAATTCGGTTTAACACACCACTTTGATTTCGAACTGTCGCTGTAACAATTCTCTTCACCCTTTTTCCACTCCCTCCATTTGGTGAACACCTTTTCCTGGTGCAACCATCGGCATAACCTTCTCTGATTGAAGTACACGACAATCGATTACGACTGGCTCTTGTAATTCGATCGCATGCTGGATTTGCTTCTTTGCAAGAAGTGGATCGTCAATACGAACACCTTTTATACCATACGCATTCGCAAGAGCGACGAAATCTGGTTGGCATGGCAATGAAGAATGTGAATATCTTTGATTGTAAAATTCATCTTGCCATTGTCTTACCATTCCTAAAGCTTCATTATTTAAAATAAATACTTTAACGGGTAAAGCGTGTTCTTTTAATACACTTAATTCTTGCAGAGTCATTTGAAACCCAGCATCACCAACAATTGCAATAACTAGTTCATCTCTCTTTGCAATTTGCGCACCGATTGCTGCTGGAAATCCGAACCCCATCGTTCCTAATCCGCCAGAAGTTACCCATTTATCTGGATTTTTCAACGGATAGTATTGTGCTGCCCACATTTGATGTTGCCCAACGTCTGTTGTTACAATCGCTTCTCCTTTCGTGATTTCATATAGCATATCAATCGCGTATTGAGGTTTAATACTTTCAGAATTTCGTTTATAAGAGAATGGATACTTTTCTTTTCTACTCTTTAATAAAGAGAGCCATTCATGATGATTTTCTTTCTTTCCTTCTGATTGAAGCAATACTTCTAACGCCCGCTTAGCACTTGCAACAATAGGAATCTCTGTTGGCACATTTTTCCCGATTTCTGCTGGATCAATATCGATATGTGCAACAGTCGCCCCTTTAGCAAAAAAAGCTAAATTCCCAGTAAGACGATCGTCAAATCTCGCACCTATATTAATGAGTAAGTCGCATTCATATAACGCCATATTGGCTGTGTAAGAACCGTGCATTCCCCCCATCCCTAGAAATAGCCCATCATCTGGCGGAAAACCACCAAGTCCAAGTAACGTATGCACAACAGGGATTTCATATTTACGGGCAAAACTTGTCAATTCTTTCGAAGCTTTCGCATGCAGTATACCTGCTCCAGCTAAAATTAACGGTTTTTTTGCGGTTTCAATTGCTTGTAGTAATTTGTTTATTTGAAGTAGATTCGGTTCATAATTAGGGTTATATCCTGGTAAATCCATTTGTACATTGCTACATCGCTCACCTTTCTCGACTACCATATCTTTCGGAAGGTCAATAACGACTGGTCCTGGTCTTCCTGTTTTAGCAATATGAAATGCTTCTTTAATAATTCGAGGTAAATCTGAGGCCTTTCGCACTTGATAGTTATGTTTTGTCACTGGCATCGTAAGTCCCATAATATCCGCCTCTTGAAAAGCATCGCTCCCAATTAACGTTGTTGCTACTTGGCCTGTAAATACAACAAGTGGCAATGAATCAATCATCGCATCCGCTAGACCCGTAATTACATTTGTAGCACCTGGTCCACTCGTTGCAATTACAACCCCTGGGTTCCCTGTAATTCTGGCATACCCTTCAGCAGCGTGAATTGCCCCTTGCTCATGCCTTGTTAAAATATGCGGAATTTCACAATCATACAGTGCATCATAGAGAGGTAAAACGGCACCACCCGGATAACCGAAAATCACTTTTACGCCTTCCTTTTCTAGCGCTTCTAACAATAGCTGTGCACCAGTTGCCAGTTTCTCTTCCGTTTTTGAAGACATTGTTCTTATAAGCCCCCTTTTTCAAACTTTTATACAATAAAAAAATCCTACGTCCACACTCCAGCTATGTGCTGAAGGGACGAAAGATTTCGCGGTACCACCCTTCTTTGCAAGAATACTCTTGCCTCAGTGATCCATAAATGGATCTAGCTAATAACGGAGCTACCGTCTAAGCCTAGACAAATGCTTTAGCTTAGCACTCAAGGGCGATGTTCGTCGACGTGAACCATCGGTTTTCAGCAACCACCGACTCTCTGTGAGGCTTCACAATCAACTACTCCTCCCTATCAACGCTTTCTTATGTTAAAAAAGTTGTTATCCAACTTTATTTTCTTCGTAAATTTTCTCTCCATCTTCTACAACTAACTTACGAAACTCTTCTAATAAACGGTTCGTATGTGGACCTGTTTGCCCTAAGCCAATCGTTCTACCATCTACTGTCGTAACAGCAATAACTTCAGCAGCTGTTCCTGTTAAAAACACTTCATCAGCTACATATACATCATGTCTTGTAAATAACTCTTCTCTTACGTCATACCCAAGTTTTTCGCCGATTTCTAAAATGGCGTTTCGTGTAATACCTTCTAACGCTCCAGCAGAACTTGGTGGTGTAATTAATTTATTTCCTTTAACAATAAACACGTTATCTCCTGATCCTTCAGCTACATATCCTTGATCATTTAACATAAGCGCTTCTTGTACTCCAGCTAATTTCGCTTCAATACGAACTAAAATATTGTTTAAGTAATTTAAAGATTTTACTTGAGGGGATAAAACATCGGGACGATTTCGGCGCGTTGCAACTGTTACAACTGGAATCCCTTTCTCATAATATTCTTGTGGGAATAAAGATAATTGTTCTGCAATTACTACTACATTCGGCTTCTTACATGAATCGGGATCCAATCCAAGATTTCCTGCTCCTCTTGATACAACAAGGCGAATGTATCCATTAGATAATTTATTTTGTCGAATCGTCTCAACAACAATATTTGTTACTTCATCTAATGAATATGGAATTTCTAAAAGGATTGATTTTGCTGATTCATACAACCGGACAAGATGCTCTCTCAAACGGAAAACATTACCGCTATAAACTCTAATTCCTTCAAACACTCCATCGCCATATAAATAGCCATGATCATATACTGAAACTTTTGCCTCATCTTTTGGAACAAATTCTCCATTTAAGAAAATCCATTGCTCATTCACTAGAAGCGCCTCCTATGTTCTATGAATTTTTTATTGTTTCCTAGTTTACTCTCCTTTCTAAATAAATCAAGTGAATTTTTAGAAAATTTATAATTTTTAATCATACGTACTTCTTTACTTATACTGATTTAACAACATTGTTAACGTTTACAAAAAGTCAAAAAATTTTTTTCGCCAATTTCCACTAAAAAAATATTTGTTTAAAAGAAGGATTTTCATCAATTGATACGAATCTATTGTATTCAATAAACGGACGTCCGATTTTATAAATCCGGGAATATATAACGACTTTTGCTGAAAAAGGGGGAAAATAGCAAAAATAGCGCTGTCTAAAAATAACATTCATATTTTTCATTTCGTAATCATAATCCTATTTTTAAAAAACAATTTGTCAAAATAAAG
The DNA here is from genome assembly GCF_022664295.1 of Bacillus cereus group sp. BfR-BA-01311. Classification (NCBI taxonomy): domain Bacteria; kingdom Bacillati; phylum Bacillota; class Bacilli; order Caryophanales; family Bacillaceae; genus Bacillus; species Bacillus cereus group sp. BfR-BA-01311. The sequence goes on along the minus strand of NZ_JAKUHC010000006.1, from coordinate 10,494 downwards.
GAGGAAATTAATATGGCGTGTGTACAAATTAAAGGAACGAGACAAGAGGTAGTAGAAATGCTGCAATTATTTGATCTAATGGATACGAAAGGTTTTTGTAAATTCGATAATTACGTAGAGGTAGAACCAAATACGCAAGAACATAATCATTTTATTGCTTCAATCGACATCCATTCAAATACTTCTTCTGCCCAAGATACATTAAACGATCAATTCGTTAGTCAAATGCTTACTGGCGTATATAACGACTAAACAAAGATTTACTTCCTACCATCTTTTCATAAATGCAGTGAACTTGAGCATACTAGCAATTAGATGGTAGGAGGTGAGAATTATGGCTAGAATTGGCGTTGAAAACTCATTAACAGACGTTCAACAAGCTCTTCAGCAACAAGGTCATGAAGTTGTTACACTTAACTCAGAACAGGATGCACAAGGGTGTGATTGTTGCGTTGTAACTGGGCAAGATTCTAATATGATGGGCATTGCAGATACATCAATTAAAGGATCAGTCATTACAGCTCACGGTTTAACAACGGATGAAATTTGTCAACAAGTTGAAAGTCGCACTTAAAAAATGAAAGAGGACTCCTTTTAAAAGGAGTCCTCTTTTTTATATTCACCTAACGGGAAAGTAACATATACTGGATGAAAGCCCTACCTCTCTCTCATCATTACGGTTCCACTGACCGCTCCTTGATTCACTAGTATACATATATAGCTTACAAATACAATTTATAGGGTTTGTTCACAAAAGTTGTTGATAAAATTACCCGATCTTTCGCAAACTTTTCGTATTGCATTCATAAGAGATATTTACTTTACACTAGCTGTAACCGAGACACGAATTAAAATTCTAACACCAATACAATAACTTGTCAATATTTTTCCGCAAATTAAAAACAGACATTAACGGTTTGTCTGTTTTAGAATGGAGCTTTTTCTTTTATTACATATACAACAAAGCCGCTTACTAACATAAATAAGCCAACTACTAAGTTTTTGATATTAATCATAAATTCCTCTCCCTTATTCCACACATCATATATATTTACATTTCAATTATTCCGATCATCCTAAAGCGCACTTTTTCTAATATATCATAATTCCTAAAAAATGCAAGTTCACTTTTGACGACCATTCACAAATTTATCTACAGTGCTTGGTACAGTATTTAAAGCCTTTTCAATTAAATGTGTACTGCTGTTGAGATGTAATACTTGCACTCCATTAGAACCAACTACTAAAAAAGCTACTGGACTAATGGAAACCCCAGCCCCGCTTCCTCCTCCAAATGGATGCCCTTGTTTGTTCTCTTTATGCTGATTTTGCCCACCGTTATGTTTTTCAGTAATGAAATCCCCTTTAAAATCACTTCCACCAGCTCCAAAACCAAAAGCCACTTGAGATACTGTTAATACTACATTTCCGTCAGCTGTTGAAACCGGGCTCCCAACAATTGTATTTACATCTACCATCTCTTTTAAATTTGTCATTGCCGTTTTCATTAAATTTTCAATTGGATGTTCCATTATGTATTGCACCCTTTCCTCATTATTCCTTTTTATATTTTCCAAAATAGAGGAAGTCATACTAACTTTTCCTATTTCAAGAAAACATTTTCCTCCTTTTAAAAGATACTACTCCCTGTACATGCTCCGGTATAGTGAAACTTTAATCAGTGGGATGTGTACGTAGCTCGACTCTCACAAATAGCGGGATAAAAAAGAAAAAGAGATACATACTACTATTGAACCTTGTTATGAAAGGAGTCATGACTTTGACTGAGAAATTTGATGATTATAAAAGAAAAGATAGAATAGATAGTGATTATAGTGACTATAAAGAAGAGTACGCCGCTGAGGTTGCACCACAACGCATTGATTATGATTACAATGATAAAGACGATAAAGATGTTGTAAAATCGTCCGCTGCTGGATCAACTGCTGGTTTTATTGCTCTTGCGCTATCTATCTTATCGCTATTTACATTTCCAACACTATTTGGTCTTGTTTCTGTTTTACTCGGTATTTACGCTTATAATCGCGGAGCTACTGTAACTGGCGGTATCGCTGCAGTTGTCGGTGGGATTGCTGCACTTATCGCAATTTTATTCCGAGTAGCACTTATTGGTCTATTGTTCTCCCTGTTCTAAAAAAGAAAAAGGTATCTCGCTTATCGCGGGATACCTTATCCTGTAAACACATCTTCCGATGGATATTTTATTTTTTGTTTTGCTGGTCGCGCTAAAGAGAACACAAGTGTTAATGGTCCGATTAATCCGCAGAACATAACAAACATAATAATACATTTTCCGAATGCCGATAGCTTTGCAGTAATTCCCATCGTTAATCCGACTGTGCCAAACGCTGATATTGTCTCAAATAATAATTGAATAAAGCTGAAGTTTTCTGTAAGCATTAATATAAATACCGCTGCAAAAATAAGTATTTGACTGGCAACAGCAATCGCTAAGGCCCTCGTTACTGTAGATATTTTAATTGTACGCTGAAATAAAACAATTTCCTCCTTTTTTCTAAAGAAAGAAAGGACAGATGTAATTAAGATAACAAACGTTGTTAATTTAATTCCTCCACCTGTCGATACACTTCCTGCACCAATAAACATTAAAATCATCGTAAACAATATAGATGATTCTTCCATACCTCCATAGTCAACCGTATTAAATCCAGCTGTCCGCGGGGTAATACCTTGAAAGAAGGAAGCCCATAGTTTTTCATTTAAAGATAAATTCCCTAACGTCTTCACATTATTATATTCCAATACAAAAATCACAATCATTGCTATAACATTTAGCACTACTGTTCCAATAATCATTATTTTTGAGTGAAGTGATAATTTTCGAAAACTGCGACTATACCATATATCAATTAATACGGTAAAACCGAGTCCACCTATTACAATTAAAGAGCAAATCCCGATATTAATAATGGGATCCCCTACATATCTTGTTAAATTATCTGGCCATAAAGCAAATCCTGCATTATTATAAGATGCAATTACATGAAAAATACTATAGTATAAACCTTTTCCAAAACCAAACTCTGGAATAAAGCGAAATGATAAAAAGATGATCCCAATAAGTTCAATACAAATCGAAAATATAAAGACACGCTTTACTAATTTTACAAGACCACCTATATTTGTTTGATTAAATGCTTCTCCAATTAACAAACGATGGCGTAATCCGATTTTTTTACCTAGTACCCAAACAATTAAAATGGCAATTGTCATAAGACCTAGACCACCTGTTTGAATTAAAAACATAATAACAATTTCGCCAAACATCGTAAATGTACTTGCTGTATCCACTACTCCCAAACCAGTTACGGTCGCTGCTGACGTTGCTGTAAAGAAAGCATCTACCCAACTAATATGTACTTTCGTTGCAAATGGTAATTTTAATAACAAACCGCCAACCACAATTAAGCAGAAAAATCCTAATGCTAATATTTGTGGTGGGTTTAATCGTATAAGACGATTATACAGCCCTTGTTTTTTTGTTACGTCCATATCACTAACTCCCTTATTAAAGTGAAGCTTTCCCCTCATAAATAAAAAGCTTTTTAAAAGCCCTTAAATAATTGGGACAAACCTTATATTCTCATAATATAGTTGAGCATAATCCTTTTTTTCATAGATTACAACTTTTATTTATATTCAGATTCCTTTTCATTTTATGCTGGAAAACTCTATACCCTAACTCAATATTGCTAGCAATAACAATTTCATATGTACTATTTTTCAAATCCCCATATCTTTCACTCTATGTTCACATAGAGGTCACATCCACCTTTTATAGTATATGTATCGAAGCTGTTCCTCCCTAATTTATAAGACATTCCCCAGTGTCTTTGAATAGCTTCCATCCCTAATTAAATTGACATAAATTGTCCCCTTCCCTTGACCATCTTATATATGATGGTCTTATTTTTTGTTTGCTCTATCTTTTATTCCGCTATTTGTGGGCAATAAACGCCCGATTGGTTAAGTTTAATAATTAACAGGGGATGAACAAAAAACACTCATTAAATTTTCATTTTATTTAAAACTCCCTCTCTCTTTCACTCTATATTCACACAGAGGTCACATCTACCTTTTATAGTATATGTATCGAAGTTGTTCCTCCCTAATTTATAAGACATTCCCCAGTGTCTTAAAGCAGCTTCCATCCCTAATTAAATTGACATAAATTGTTCCCTTCCTTGACCATCTTATATATGATGGTCTTATTTTTTTGTCTTTCTATCTTTTATTTAAAACTCCCTCTCTCTTTCACTCTATGTTCACACAGAGGTCACATCTACCTTTTATAGTATATGTATCGAAGTTGTTCCTCCCTAATTTATAAGACATTCCCCAGTGTCTTTGAACAGCTTCCATCCCTAATTAAATTGACATAAATTGTCCCCTTCCTTGACCATCTTATATATGATGGTCTTATTTTTTTGTCTTTCTATCTTTTATTTAAAACTCCCCCTCTCTTTCACCCTATGTTCACATGAGAGTCACACCTACCTTTTATAGTATATGTATCGAAGTTGTTCCTCCCTAATTTATAAGACATTCCCCAGTGTCTTAAAGCAACTTCCATCCCTAATTAAATTGACATAAATTGTCCCCTTCCCTAGACCATCCTATGTGATGGTCTATTTTATTTTCCAAACACAAAATCAGTCTATCTACACTTAAACAAAAACTAAAAATTCAGAAAATATTGTCAAATCAGGTATTTTTTCGGTATAATTACTTTAGAAAGAAATTTCGCAAAAACAAAAGGGGGGATTTTATTGAAACAAACAAAAGCAATCTTAATCGCATTATTTCTAGGTCTAGTTGTTGGACTCACTCTAAATTTAGCTGCTCCATCTATCTTTGAGCCACTAAATCAATTTGTGTTCAACCCAATTGGTCAATTGTTTATTCGACTTATTAAAATGCTAGTTGTTCCTGTTGTGTTCATTTCTATCGTACTTGGTGCTGCCGGCCTTGGAGATCCGAAACAACTTGGAAGAATCGGTTTAAAATCAATTTCATTCTTTCTCGTAACAACTGCGGTTGCCATCTCTATAGCGGTTACATTTGCACTTATTATAAAACCAGGAGCTGGCGGTAATTTTAAAACAGAAGGTCTTAAGTATGAAGGTGCAAAAACTGAAACATCTTTCGTCGACACATTGCTAAATATCGTACCAGATAACCCAGCAAAAGCGATGGCTGACGGAAACATGTTACAAATCATTGCCTTTGCCGTATTGATTGGACTCGGTATAGCTATTTTAGGAAAACGAGTTCAAGGTATCCATTCATTACTTGAACAGGGCAACGAATTAATGATGTATCTTGTTAATCTCGTTATGAAATTAGCCCCAATTGGAACATTCGGTTTGCTCGCTTCATCCGTTGGTAAAATGGGGCTTGCAGGCGTCGCTGCGATGTTCAAGTATATGATTGTCGTTATGTTAGTACTCATTATTCACGGGGTCTTTGTATATGGCGGCTTATTAAAGGTATTAGCAAAAGAAAGTATTGTTCGTTTCTTTAAACATTTCGGACCAGTAATGGCAATTGGATTTAGTACATCTAGCTCTAATGCATCGCTTCCATTTGCAATGAAAACAGCACAAGATAAGCTTGGCGTTCCAAAAGCGATAAGCTCATTTGTACAACCACTAGGGGCAACTATTAATATGGATGGTACTGCCATTATGCAAGGGGTAGCCACTGTATTTATCGCTCAAGTATACGGAGTTGAACTTACATTACCGCAATTAGCTATGGTCGTATTAACTGCTGTACTAGCTAGTATCGGTACTGCTGGTGTACCTGGTGTTGGACTTGTAATGCTTACAATGGTTTTAAATCAAGTAAATCTACCAGTAGAAGGTATCGCTTTAATTATCGGTATTGACCGTATTTTAGATATGTCTAGAACAGCTGTAAACATTTCTGGTGATGCAATTTGCGCAATGATTGTCGCAAAATCAGAAGAAAAATATAATACGGATCAATCGGCAGCATCTTAAATCAAAAAAGGAGTGATGAATTTCACTCCTTTTTTGATTTACTCCCTTTTTTAGAACGATATTCTTTCCCTTTATTATCATTACCAGTTTCAAATTCAGTGCTAAATTCCTGATTAAACTGGCCGGACTTTGGTGATCCTTGATTACCGCTCCCTTTACTACCGTTACGATTCGTCATATTTCTCCCTCCCTTCCTTGTATTAGTAGTATGGCGCTCTATCTTTTTTCATACACATTTTATTTTTTAACATCTATTACACATGAAAGAAGACCTCCCATATATAAGGAAGATCTTCTATTTCATCACGTAAGCGTTTTCTTGTTTATAATCACTTAAATAAGTTTTTTGGAAATTGAAATCATTACATTCATTTCAGCTTCTGAAAGTGCAGAGAATCTTTCTTGTAAATATTGTTTTTTCGCATCTTCCATTTTCGCAACTAAATCTTTCCCTTGTTCTGTAATCTCTAAATACACAACTCGGCGATCTGATGTAGAACGTGAACGAGTTACAAAACCTTTATTAATTAATTTTTCTGTAACAGCTGTAATATGACTATTCGACACATTTAATTCATTTGCTACACGCGATACCATTTCTTTATTCGTACGATTTAATATTCTCAGGACGATGAATTCATTCCACGGTATGTAACCACCAAATATTTTTCCGATATCATTACGCAATGTGCGAAACATAGCAAACACATTTGTCGATAGTTCTTCCATTAATTGCTCTCGATTTTGAGACAACTTTGACAGCTCCTTTTATTTCATTTAGTTAAATAAAAACCTTATTAATAATTTTACATGAAATCTTACTTTTTGTCACCTTATTTTCCCATAATTCGTAGTTTTTTAATATGTATTTCATGATAAAATGAAGTTAACTTCCAGAAAAAGGGGGTATCTTAATGCATGAGGAAGAGAAATTCTCAAATCTCAGCCTAAAAGATAAAACGATTATCATTAGTATTATTGCTCTTTTTCTCATTATAATTTTTGCATTTATATTTTTTGTATATGTAGGAATCTTTCAAATTACAGGTATAGAGTATAGTTCACGTATTGCGTTACTTCTCTTTTTTTTATTAATCACTTTCTTAGACAGTATTACATTTTTCATCTTCAGTTTCTTCAAAGCGCTGCTATATCCACTGACACAAAACATGCCAAATTGGATTTCTATTACTCTTTTCTCATTCATTGAAATTACACTAGATTGGTTCGTCATTCATACTGCTGATGATTGGATAGAAAGCGTACAAATGTCCAACATAGCTGAATTATGTGTCGTACTATTCTTTTTCCTCTTAAATAAGTTATTAAGTGACGAGAAAGAGTAAGAATACAAGCTTTTCTATATAAAAATTGGTACAATGAAAGCAAATCTTACTAAAGAGGTGTTAATTATGAACTTACAACAATGGGCTGATAAAGGTATGTCCTTTGATACATATGTGAATGAAATGCAAGTAAACCAATACGAGCTACTACACATTTACAATAACTTTTTAATTCCAAATGAATTACTTCCTGTATTAGAAGAACGTCAAAATGACGGCTGGCGTGTTATCGTATTAACTGCTGATTGGTGTGGCGATGCTCTTTTATGCGTACCTGTTATGAAACGAATTTCTGAAGTTGCAAATATTGAAATGAGTTTATTAATTCGCGACGAAAACTTAGAATTAATGGATCAATATTTAACAAATGGAACAGCACGTGCGATTCCAATCTTTATTTTCATTGATAAAGATGGAAATGAACAAGCCGTCTTTGGACCACGCGCTCCAAAAGTACAAGAATTAGTAACTTCAATGCGCGCTACATTACCCGAAAAAGAAGATCCAACATTCGAAGAAAAACAAAAAGAAATGTATGCTAATTTCCGTGCTACATTAGCTGATGATACTTCTCTTTGGGAGCATGTAATGGAAAATATGGTGGAAAAAATAGTAAAATAAAAAACCTGCCGAGCTCGGCAGGTTTTTTTATTACATAATAAAGAAATAGAATACCGCAGCTAAAATGAAACGATAATAAGCAAACGGTGTTAGTTTCACACGAGATAATAATTTCAAGAATGAAACAATTGCAAGCATCGCAACAACGAATGCAGTTACAAACCCTGTTACAAATAGCGTTATATCTGCTGAGCTTAATACATCCCAGCTTTTAATTAAATCTAATCCACTTGCAGCTACCATCATCGGTACCGCTAAAATGAACGTATATTCAGCTGCCGCTGTATGCGACACGCGAGCTAATAAACCACCACTGATTGTAGAACCAGAACGAGAAAATCCTGGCCAAAGAGCTAAACATTGGAACATTCCAATTGTAAATGCCTGTTTATATGTGATTTCATCTAAAGTTCTTGCTGTACTCGGTTTCGAAAACTTCTCAGCAACAATCATTAAAATACCACCGGCTACTAAGCTAATAACAACTGGTCCTGGACCAAATAAAACTTTTTTAATCGCACTATGGAATAACACGCCAAGTACCCCGGCAGGAATCATCCCGATAATAATATGTAATAAATTTAACGATGGTCCGTCTGTTACTTTACCTATTCCAACTAACGACCATAGACGCTTCCAAAATATAACAACAACTGCTAAAATCGATCCCAATTGGATAACAACTTCAAAAACTTTCGCTCTCTCATCGTCAAATCCAATTAAATGTCCTGTTAAAATCATATGTCCTGTTGATGATACTGGTAGAAACTCTGTTAACCCTTCAACAGCACCCATGATTAAACCAATTAACCAATCAGCCACAAGTAGTGCCTCCTTAATAACAAATAATATGTAATTTTTTCACACCTTATCATAATACCTTATCCCTTTTCAAAGTGCATCCTTTTTTTATTGGTTTCATATGTTGTAGGCGCTTATTTCTTTTCTAATCTTTGATTAAATTGTATGATAGTAAGAGTTTGTTTTTTTATACGGAAAGGGGATTTTATGAAAGAAACTACTTCATTCTCACAAAAGTTAAAGCAATTTGTATTACTATTTTTTCCGATTTTCGTAACGCAAATGTCATTATTTGCGATGAGTTTTTTTGATACAACAATGTCAGGACATGCAAGTCCAACTGATTTAGCAGGTGTTGCAATTGGAACAAGTATATGGATTCCAGTTAGTACGGGGTTAACAGGAATTTTAATGGCTACTACTCCCATTGTTGCACAGCTCGTTGGATCCAAGAAAAAAGAGGACGTTCCCCACGTTGTCATACAAGCAGTTTATTTAGCAATTTGTGCTAGCTTCGTTGTTATCCTTATCGGTTTTTTCGTCGTTTCACCTATTTTAAATGGCATGCGCTTAGAAGAACCTGTGGAACGTATTGCAGCGCAATTTTTAAGTATTATCGCAATAGGAATTATACCTTTATTCACTTACACTGTTTTACGTGGATTTATTGATGCATTAGGAAAAACTCGAACAACGATGATTATTACATTATTATCATTACCAATTAACGTAATATTAAATTACCTATTAATTTTTGGTAACTTCGGTTTCCCAAAGCTTGGTGGTGTCGGAGCAGCAATTGCTTCCACTGCAACATATTGGTGCATTTTAATTATTACAGTCATTATTATTCAGACGAAAGAGCCTTTTGCCTCTTTCAACATTTTCAAACAATTATACCGACCTTCTCTTTCGAGTTGGATAGCATTCTTAAAACTTGGCGTCCCTATCGGATTTGCTATCTTTTTTGAAACGAGTATTTTCGCTGCGGTAACGCTCATGATGAGTAATTTTAGTACGACAACTATTGCAGCTCACCAAGCAGCTATGAACTTTGCTTCCTTGTTATATATGACTCCGCTAAGTTTAGCAATGGCAATGACTATTGCGGTTGGATTCGAAGTTGGAGCAAAACGTTACGATAATGCAAAACAATACGGACTGATTGGAATTGGATTAGCCCTTGCCTTTGCTTTATTATATTCGATTCTTCTCTACTTCTTTGATGATCAAATTGCTTCTATTTATACGACAGATGCAAAAGTTCATCATTTAGCAAAAGAATTTCTTATCTTTGCAATTTTATTTCAAATTTCAGATGCAATTGCAACCCCTGTACAAGGAGCTTTGCGTGGTTATAAAGATGTAAATGTTGCTCTAATTATGACTTTAATTGCTTATTGGATAATAGGTCTACCACTAGGTTACATATTAGCGACGTATACAGAATGGGCCGCGAAAGGCTATTGGATCGGTCTTATTATCGGTCTAGCATTTGGCGCTGCCTTCCTACTTATCCGTCTTTTTCAAGTACAACGAAAATATACAACACAAAACAGCCGCTAATAATGTGAACTGCACCCCAATTGTTAGACACAGTCTAACAATTGGAGGTGTAGTTTTTTTATGACTAAATTTACTTCAGAAGACAAAATAAATGCAGTAATACATTATCAAGA